>NZ_JBSGFZ010000008.1:0-317147 GCF_053603655.1 Kribbella sp. NPDC004138 | reverse complement strand
ACCCCACCTTCCGACCGCTTCCCGACCTCGGGCCACTCGGCCCGAGGCGGGACGCCGGCCGTATCCGTCTCCCCATGCTCGCGGCGGCCTTCTTGGCCGCGCGCTTCTTCGGCGGGTTCTTCTCGAACTCCTCCGCCAACCGCCGAACGACAGGTGCCTCGATGGTCGAGGATGCCGATCGGACGAACTCGCCCATGTCGTTCAGTCTGGTCAGAACGACCTTGCTGGTAACTCCGAGCTCCTTCGCGAGCTCGTAGACCCGGACCTTTGCCACTACTCTCCCTCTGGTCCGAGCCTGGGCGCGGACCGTTAGTTGACGTACGTGCTCATCGCTTTGCACTCATCGGTAGACACTCATCGAGTGGTCATGAGTCGATGACCCGCCTTCATGTCGGTCACGGACGATCCGGTTGGACCGCCGCGGACGGCCTGCCGGCCGCCATTTGCACTGCTTCTTGCTTATCACGCTGCGCGACGTGGTCCCGCAGCCCGGTCACGTCGAGCGGCCCCGGGACCCGGAAGGCCCGTGGGAACGCCTTGCGCCGGACGGCGAGGTCGAAGCACTCGGTCGTGGGGTGCAGGTGCGCCCCGCGTCCGGGTGCCCGGTGCCCGGGATCCGGAAGGACAAGTCCTCCGGAAACCGTCATCCGCAGCAGGTCAGCCGGACCGGATCGCTTCCGGCACCCGATGCAGGTGCGCTCCCGAGGCTTGCCTGGGCGCGCGTCTGCCGTCTCTGTCACGTGTTTCCTGGGTGTGGTTGCGACTCAGTCGACCGACCGAGAGATCAGTCTACCTTCTCGCTCTCGGCAGTCACATCGGTATCCGGGCGGATGTCGATCCGCCACCCGGTGAGACGGGCGGCCAGGCGGGCGTTCTGCCCCTCCTTGCCGATCGCGAGCGAGAGCTGGTAGTCGGGTACGACGACCCGCGCGGCGCGAGCCGCGGCATCCACCACCTCTACAGACGTAACCTGCGCCGGGGACAGCGCATTCCCGACGAAGGTCGCCGGATCGTCGCTGTGGTCGATGATGTCGATCTTCTCACCGTGCAGCTCGTGCATGATGTTGCGCACCCGCTGGCCCATCGGCCCGATGCAGGCGCCCTTGCCGTTCACCGACGGGTTCAGGGTCCGGACCGCGATCTTGGTCCGGTGACCAGCCTCACGCGCGATCGCCGTGATCTCGACCGTGCCGTCGGCGATCTCCGGGACCTCCAGCGCGAACAGCTTCTTCACCAGGTTCGGGTGGGTGCGGCTGACGGTGATCTGCGGGCCCTTGAAGCCCTTCCGGACGCCGACGACGTACACCCGCAGGCGGGAGCCGTGCTCGTACTTCTCCCCCGGCACCTGCTCGGGCGCCGGCAACACGGCCTCGATCTTTCCGAGGTCGACCATCACCGAGCGCGGGTCGCGGCCCTGCTGGACGACGCCGGAGACGATGTCGCCCTCCTTGCCGGAGAACTCGCCGTACCGGACCTCGTCCTCGGCGTCGCGCAGCCGCTGCAGGATGATCTGCTTGGCCGTGGTGGCCGCGATCCGGCCGAAGTCGGCCGGGGTGTCGTCGTACTCCCGGGCCAGGGTGCCGTCCTCGGCGAGCTCGCGGGCGAAGACGGTCACGTGCCCGGTCTTGCGGTCCAGCTCGGCGCGGGCGTGCTGCTGCGCGCCCTCGGTGCGGTGGTACGCGACCAGCAGCGCCTGCTCGATCGCCTCGACGACCACGTCCAGGGAGATGTCCTTCTCCCGTTCCAGCGACCGCAGCACGGCCATGTCGATGTCCATGTCAGTTCTCCTCCACCGTGCCGTCGGCAGGTGTTTCTGGTTCGTCGTTGCCGGCAGCCCGGTTGAACTCGATCTGGACCTTGGCCTTGGCCACGTCGGCGTACGCGACGCTCTGCCGCTTGCCGTCGACGTCCAGTTCGGCCGCCTCGTCGGAGACGGACTTGATCCGGCCTGTCATCTTGCCGCCCGCGGTCAGCGTGACCGCGACCAGCCGGCCGGTGTTGCGGCGCCAGTGCCGGGGCAGGGTGAGCGGGCGGTCGACGCCGGGGCTGGAGACCTCCAGCGTGTAGGCGCCCTCGCCCATGATGTCGTCGGCGTCGAGCGCCTTGGAGACGGCCCGGGTGACCTCGGCGACGTCGTCGAGACTGATGCCGCCGTCCCGGTCGACCAGGACGCGCAGCAGGCGGCGGCGCCCGGCCGGGGTGATGTCCGCGGCCTCCAGGTCGCAGCCGAACTGCTCGACGATCGGCCGCAGGAAGTTCTCGAGGCTCGTGGTGTCCGTGTGGTCAGTCCGTCGGCTCACAGTTTGACCTGCCTCTCTCTCCAGTTGTGCACCCGTTGCCGCCCCGGCGGTCGCGCCAAGGGCAGTAGCCCACCATATCCGGCCCGCCCTCCGATCCCGGTCACCGCCTCGTCCCCGGCCGGTCGTGGGCGCGCGACCGGGTATCGTTCCGCCGTGCCCGATCGCCGCCTGAGCCGACGTACCGTCGTCGTGACCGCCGCCCTCGTCCCGGGCGCGGTCGCGCTGAGCGGTTGCAAGGACGACCCTGCCGCCGGGGCCGGTACGCCGGGTGCCGTGAACGGCAAGCCGTCCACGTCGCGGGCGCCGGCCGAGGAGACACCCGCCGTCGATCCCGCGGTCGTCGCGGCACTCAGCGGTGCGGCGACCCTGGTGACTCAATTGTCCCAGCTCTACGCAACCGCCGCCCGCAAGTTCCCCGCGCTGCGGGCCCAGCTCGCCGCCGGGGCGAAGTACCACGTGAGCCATCTGGCGAAACTCAAGGAGACCCAGGGCGTGGCCGCGCAGGCGACGAAGACCGCGGTCCCGGCGAGCTCGCAGGCCGCGCTGGCCGCGATCGCCAAGCAGGAGAAAGCCGCCGCCGTCGCCCACGCGGCAGCCGCGGCCAAGCTGTCCGGCGCGCCCGCTCGCCTGCTCGCCGAGATCGCCGCCGCCGAGACCCAACTCGGCACGACCCTGGCCCCCGCCAAAAAGAAGGACAACGCGTGAACCAGGTCGAAGCCCTCCAAGCGGCCCTTGCGGGTGAGCATGCGGCGCTGTACGGCGTCGGCGTGGCCGGGGGGAAGCTGAGCGGTGCCCGGTTCCGCGCGGCGAACGACACGTTCGAGAGTCACCGTGACAACCGCGACCGCCTGAGCGCACTGCTGGTCGCTGCTGGTGAGACCCCGGCCGCGGCCGAACCGGCGTACGACCTTCCCCTCGCGGTCAACACCGCCGCCACCGCGAGCGCGCTGATCCTGATCATCGAGCGCCGGATCGCGGCGGTGTACGGCGACCTCGTGGAGGCCGCCGAACAACCCGCCGTCCGGGCGTTCGCGATCGAGAGCCTGCTCGCGGTCGCCGCCAGCCAACTCACCTGGGGCGGCGCGCCGGTCGCCTTCCCCGGCGCAACGCCCTAGCCGGCCGCACCGCGCCCCCCGCCACAGCCCCGCAACAGCCCGCCGCCCAACGGCGCCACGTTGTGCCCCCACCAACCACGTCGGCACCACCTTGAGCCCCCACCAACCAAAGATCGCGGCGAGATTCGGTTGAACGGGGCTCAAAGAGGTTTCCCCTCGTGTCGTTGGCGCAGGTGGGCAGGACACAGGTGGGGTGGAGGGCAGTTAGCGCCGCCGGCGCCAGGGGCCGGTGATGGCGTAGGTGATGCCGGGGTTGTAGACGTTGAAGAACATCGTCCGGCCGTCGGCGGAGAAGCCGACACCGGACAGTTCGCCGTACTCCGGCTCCTCCGGGGTGCCGTTGTTGACGCGGTTCCGGGCGAACTTGAAGACCTCGCCGTCCTCCGTGGTGCCGAGGATGTGCTGCTCGCCGAGGCCGTCCTCGCACATCATCAGCCCGCCGTACGGCGACATCGTGATGTTGTCCGGGGCGTCGAACTCGGGGTCGTCGGAGCCCGGCTTCGGGCGGGTGAAGATCACCTCGAGACGCAGCGTCCGCTTCCGCGGGTCCAGTTTCCAGACCTGGCCGTCGTGGTCGACCTTCGGGCCGAGCTCGGTCCGCGCGAACGACGACACGAAGTACACGCAGCGATCCAGGTCGCCCCACCAGCAGCCCTCGAGCTTGTAACCGCCGGTGATCGGCTTGGCGTAGTCCTGCGCGCGGACCGACTCGGTCGTCGCCAGCGGATCCGGCACCGTCACCCACTGGACGTCGTGGAACTCCGCACCCGCCTCCTGGACCACCGAGAGGTCCGGCAGGCCCGGGATGTGCATCGCCTGCAGCTCGCCGCCGGCCCGCAGCGAACCCCAGCCGCCGCGCGGCCGGTTCGGCAGGAAGCGGTAGAAGCCGCCGAGCGGGGCGACGAACGCGTCCTCGGTCTCGTAGACGATCCCGGTCCGCGGGTCGATCGCGACCGCCTCGTGCTGGAAACGGCCCATCGCGGTCAGCGCGAACGGGCTGACGTTGCGCCGGTCGTCGTACGGATCGACCTCGAAGATGAAGCCGTGGTCCTTCGTGTAGCCGCTCTGACCGGCCTTCAGCTCGGTCTCCTCGCAGGTCAGCCAGGTACGCCAGGGCGTGGGACCGCCGGAGCAGTTGATCGCCGTACCGCCGAGGCTGACGAACTCCTTGGAGGCCGCGTTGTGCCGGTCGACTGCCAGCGTGCTGGTGCCGCCGGCGGCGGCCGGGTCGTACGTCCGCTCGGCCGGCGCGACGACCTTGATCTTCGAGGTCGGGCTGCACTCGTGGTTGCGGACCAGGCGGGAGCCGCCGTCGCGGTCCGGGAACACGCCCATACCGTCGAAGCGGCTCGGCGTCGGGAGTCCGTCCGGCCGGACGGTGCCCTCGCGGGACAGGATCTTGTAGCTGAACCCGCGCGGCAGGTCGAGCATGCCGTCCGGGTCCTCGATCAGCGGGCCGTAGCCGATCTTCGGGCCGGACGTACCAAGTGCCGGCTGCGCCGTGTAAAGGGCGTCGACCGAACCGGCCACACTGACCGCGACACCTGCCGCGGCCGCACGGCCGACGAACTGACGCCTGGACAAAGAACTGGTCATGGGGCGGTCTCCCTAGCTCGACGACAAGCAGTGGTGACCAGTGAACGTACGGTAAACAACAACCCAACGGCAAGTGAACGCGTGTCACTCATTCACAATGAGCGGACCCAGTTCTCCAGTAGTGTCGCGCCGGCGTCGCCGGACTTCTCCGGGTGGAACTGGGTGGCCGACAGCGGGCCGTTCTCGACCGCGGCGACGAACCTGTCCCCGCCGTACGTCGTCCACGTGACGCGCGGCGTGACTGACTCGCGGGTGTCGGTCAGCTCCCAGCTCCGCACGCCGTACGAGTGCACGAAGTAGAACCGCTCCTTCTCCAGCCCGTCGAAGAGCGTCGTGCCGGACGGCACGTCGACCGTGTTCCAGCCCATGTGCGGGACCGGCTCCCCGTCCACCGGCTGGAGGCGCTCGACGGTGCCGGGCCACTGCTCGCAGCCCTCGGTCTCGACGCCGTGCTCGATGCCGCGGGTGAACAGGATCTGCATGCCGACGCAGATCCCGAGCACCGGACGGCCGCCGGTCAGCCGCCGGTCGACCGCGACGTCGCCGCGGACCGCCTTCAGCCCGGTCATACACGCCTCGAAGGCGCCGACGCCCGGCACCAGCAGACCGTCCGCGTCGCACGCCGCGTCGAAGTCCGCAGTCACGGTGACGTCCGCGCCGACCCGCCGCAGCGCGCGCTCCCCCGACCGGATGTTGCCCGAGCCGTAGTCCAGGAGCACGACCTTCTTGCTCACAGAGCACCCTTGGTCGACGGGATTCCCGGCTGCCGCGGGTCGAGCTCGGCGGCGGCCCGGAGCGCGCGGGCGAAGGCCTTGAACTGCGCCTCGACGATGTGGTGCGGGTCGCGGCCGGACAGCACCCGGATGTGCACGCAGATCGCGGCGTTGAAGGCCAGCGTCTCGAAGACGTGCTGGGTCAGCGAGCCGGCGTAGTCGCCGCCGATGATCGCGTACACCTGCCCGTCCGGCTCGCCGGTGTGCACGCAGTACGGACGGCCGGACAGGTCGACGGTGCAGTGCACCAGCGCCTCGTCCAGCGGCACGGTCGCGTCGCCGAAGCGGCGGATCCCGCGCTTGTCGCCGAGGGCTTCCTTGAGCGCCTGCCCGATCCCGATCGCGGTGTCCTCGACCGTGTGGTGCGCGTCGATCTCCAGGTCGCCGACCGTGTTCACGTGCAGGTCCAGCAGCGCGTGCTTGGCGAGCGCGTTGAGCATGTGGTCGTAGAAGCCGACCCCCGTGGAGATGTCCGCCCGGCCCTCGCCGTCGAGGTTCAGCTCGACGAGGACCTTGGACTCGCTCGTCTCCCGATCAACCCGCGCAGTGCGGCTCATGACAACCTTCCTACGTCGCTCTTCAAGATGCGCTCCAGCGAGGCGCGGAACGCGGCCATCTCCTCGCCGGTGCCGATCGACACCCGCAGCCAGCCGTCCGGGCCGGTCTCCCGGATCAGGACGCCGTCGTCGAGCAGCGCCTGCCAGACCGCGTGCCGGTCCGCGAACGTGCCGAACAGGACGAAGTTGGCGTCCGAGTCGACCGCGCGCAGCCCGAGCGACCGCAGCCAGTCGACGGTCTCGTCGCGCTCGACGCGCAACTGCTCGACCCGGCCGAGCAGCTCGTCGGAGTGCCGCAGGGCGGCCCGCGCGACCGCCTGGGTCACGGCGGACAGGTGGTACGGCAGCCGGACGATCCGCAGCGCGTCCACGAACTGCTTGCTGGCGGCAAGGTACCCGACCCGGCCGCCGGCCATCGCGAACGCCTTCGACATCGTCCGGGCGACGGCGAGATTCGGGTACGACGGCAGCAGGCTGACCGCGCTCTGCGTCCCGGTGCGGCGGAACTCGGCATACGCCTCGTCGACCACCACGACGGCGCCGTGCGCGGCGGCGTGCGCGACGATCGCCTCGGTCACGTCGATCGGCAGCGCCGTCCCGGTCGGGTTGTTCGGCGAGGCGAGCAGCACGACCGACGGGCGGTGCCGGGAGATCGCGGCGATCGCCTTGCTCCGGTCGAGCGTGAAGTCCTCGGCCCGGCGGCCGGTGACCCAGGCGGTGTTCGTGTCCCGCGCGTACTCCGGGTACATCGAGTAGGTCGGCGCGAACGACAACGCCGTCCGGCCGGGGCCGCCGAACGCCTGCAGGACGTGCAGCATCACCTCGTTGGACCCGTTCGCCGCCCAGAGCTGCTCGGGCTCCAGGTGCGCACCGGACTCGCGGGCCAGGTACGCCGCGAGGTCCGCGCGCAGGCCGAGGAACTCGCGGTCCGGGTACCGGTTCATGCCGCGGGCGGCCTCGGTCACCGCGGCGGCGATGTCGGCGACGGTCGCCTCGCTCGCCGGATACGGGTTCTCGTTGACGTTCAGCAGCACCGGGACGTCGAGCTGCGGGGCGCCGTACGGCTCGAAGCTCTTGAGCTCCTCACGGATCGGCAGCCCGTCGAAGCGGCCCATCACTGCTCCTCGGGGAATCGGACGGAGACCGCGGCGCCATGGCCGGGCAGGTCCTCGGCGTCGGCGAGCGTGACCACGTGTCCGGCGACCTCGCGCAGCGCGTCGCGCGAGTAGTTCACGACGTGCATCGCCTTGAGGAAGCTGCGCACCGACAGGCCGGACGAGTGGCACGCGCAGCCGGCCGTCGGGAGCACGTGGTTCGACCCGGCGCAGTAGTCGCCGAGCGACACCGGCGACCAGCTGCCGACGAAGATCGCGCCGGCGTTGGTGATCAGGCCGGCCCGCTCCTCGGCGTCCGCGGTCTGGATCTCCAGGTGCTCGGCGGCATACGCGTCGACGATCGCGGTGCCCTGCTCGAGGTCGTCGACGAGCACGATCGCGGACTGCCGGCCGGCCAGCGCCTCCGTGACCCGGTCCCGGTGCCTGGTCTGCGCGACCTGCGGCGGCAGCTCGGCCTCGACCGCCTCGGCGAGCGACTCGCTGGGGGTGACCAGCACGCTGGCCGCCATCGGGTCGTGCTCGGCCTGGCTGATCAGGTCGGCGGCGACGTGCTTGGGGTCAGCGGTCGCATCGGCCAGGACCGCGATCTCGGTCGGTCCGGCCTCGGAGTCGATGCCGACCTCACCGAGCAGGTTGCGTTTGGCGGCGACGACGTAGATGTTGCCCGGACCCGTGATCAGGTTGACCTTCGTGCAGCCCTCGAAGCCGTACGCGAAACCGGCGATCGCCTGGGCGCCGCCCATCGCATACACCTCCTCGATCCCGAGGAGCGCGCACACCGCGAGCACCGTCGGGTGCGGCAGCCCGCCGAACTCCTTCTGCGGCGGCGAGGCGACGGCGAGCGACGGCACGCCGGCGACCTGGGCCGGTACGACGTTCATCACGACGCTCGACGCCAGCGGCGCGCGGCCGCCGGGCACGTAGAGACCCACGCGCTGGACCGGGACGAACCGCTGCGTCACCCGCCCGCCCGGTGCGGGCTCCGAGGTGACATCGGCGGTGAGCTCGTCCTGGCTGACCTCGCGGACGCGGCGGATCGACTCCTCGAAGGCGCTGCGCACCTGCGGGTCGAGCTCCTCCAGCGCGGACTTCAGCGCCGCGGCCGGGACCCGGATGTCCTCGACGCGCACATGGTCGAACTTCTCACCGTAGTCCCGGATCGCCTCGAGGCCGCGATGGCGGACGTCCAGGCAGATGGGTCGGACGACGTCGAGAGCCTTCTCGACGTCGAACACGGCTCGGGGAACGAGGGCATTCACTTCGGCTTGGAGGTCGGAGACCTCTCCGGCCGCCACTCGGCCCCGCAGGTCGACGCGGCGAATCATGGGAGTCAGTCTAGTGGTCACGCCCCGCACCCCTGACGCCATATCCACTGGGCGGCCGGTCACCGGACGTGATCGGGGCCGGCGTCCACTACGCTCGTCGGCATGGACTCCCGCCTGCCGTTGCTCACTGTCGACACGGTGATCTTTCCCGGCCTGGTGGTCTCGATTCCGGTCACCGACGTGCAGGGCCGCGCGGTGGTCCGGGACCTGGTCGAGAACGGCGGCGAGCTGATCTGCGGAGCCCTCGCGGTCCGGGACGGGTACGAGCTGGGCGAGCGGGTGTTCCGGTCGCTGTACGGGACGGGCTGCGCGGCGACGATCTCCGAGATCGCGGTGGACGCCGACGACGAGGGCCCGATCGAGGTGACGCTGACCGGGAACCGGCGGTTCAAGGTGACCGAACTGGACGGCACCGGCGACTACCTGGTCGCCGACGTCGAGTGGCTGCCCGACGACCTCGGCGACGACCCGTTGGGAACGGCGACGGTCGCGCTGGAACGCTTCCGCAGGTACGCCGCGGCGGTCAGCGAGATCAGCCGCCCAGGCCTGCACCTCGGCGACCTCCCCGACGACCCGGGCACGCTGTCCTACCTGATGTCGGCGGCGATGAAGCTGATGACACCGGACCGCCAGAAGCTCCTCGAGGCCGAGGACGTCACCACCCGCCTGGCGCAACTCGTCGGTCTGATCGACACCGAACTCTCCGCCATCGCCGCGCTCCCGTCCCTGCCCGCCACGGACCTGATCAGCTGGTCCGCCCTCTCCCCCAACTGACGCGCTACCGGATTGAATCCCGGGGCGGTATGGTTTTGGTATGAGCAAGCAGATCACCGTGCGGTTGCCGGACGAGCTGGTCGACTTCATGGACGAACTGGTCGCCACCGACAAGGCGACCAGCCGGGCGTCCGTGGTCGCCCGGGCGATGGAGCGTGAGCGCCGCCGCGAGCTGGCCGCCCGCGACCTCGCCATCCTGAACGAGTACGGCGACTACCCGGACCTCGAGGGTCTCGCCCCCGCGGCCGCCGGGACCGTGCTCAGCGACCTCGACTGATGCGCCCGATCCACATCGCGCGGCTCGACAAGCCGCGCCCCGTGGTGGTGCTCACCCGCGAACTGATCCGCGCGCGCCTCACCAACGTGACGGTCGCCCCGATCACCAGCACGATCCGCGGTCTGTCCACCGAGGTTCGAGTCGGCCCGGAGAACGGCCTCGACCACGCCAGCGCGATCTCCTGCGACAACATCCAAACCATCCCGAAGTCCCAGCTCGGCCGCCTGATCGGCCACCTCCACCCCGACCAGGAACCAGCCCTGGCCGAGGCAATCAACCTGGCGTTCGACCTGGAGCTCTAGCCCAGCTTGCTGATGTCGCGGACGGCGCCCTTGTCGGCGCTGGTGGCCATGGCGGCGTAGGCGCGGAGGGCTGTGGTGACCTTGCGGTCGCGGGACTTGGGGGCGTAGACGCCGTTCAGGGCGTCGCGGCGGGTGGCCAGTTCGTCGTCGGTGACCAGCAGTTCGATCGAGCGGTTCGGGATGTCGATGCGGATCCGGTCGCCGTCCTCGACCAGGGCGATCGTCCCGCCGGACGCCGCCTCGGGCGAGACGTGGCCGATCGAGAGTCCCGACGTACCGCCCGAGAAGCGGCCGTCGGTGATCAGGGCGCAGACCTTGCCGAGGCCGCGGCCCTTCAGGTACGAGGTCGGGTACAGCATCTCCTGCATCCCCGGCCCGCCCTTGGGGCCTTCGTACCGGATCACGATGACGTCGCCGGGCTGGATCTGCTTGGCCAGGATCTTCTCGACGGCCTGCTCCTGCGACTCGCACACCACCGCGGGACCCTCGAACGTCCAGATCGACTCGTCCACACCGGCCGTCTTCACCACGCAGCCGTCGACGGCCAGGTTGCCCTTCAGCACGGCCAGGCCGCCGTCCTTGGAGTACGCGTGCTCGCGGTCCCGGATGCACCCGTTCGCGGCGTCGGCGTCCAGCGTCTCCCACCGCTCGGACTGCGAGAACGCCTGCGCGGACCGCTTGCAGCCCGGCGCGGCGTGCCAGAGCTCGACGGCCTCCGGCGACGGCGATCCGCCGCGCAGGTCCCAGGTCTTCAGCCACTCGTCGATCGAGTCGCTGTGCACGGTGGTGACGTTCTGGTTCAGCAGGCCGGCGCGGTGCAGCTCGCCGAGGATGGCGGGGATGCCGCCGGCACGGTGCACGTCCTCCATGTAGTACGTGCCCTGCGGCGCGACGTTCGGCGCGACCTTCGCCAGGCACGGGACGCGGCGCGAGACCGCGTTGATGTCGTCGAGGTCGAAGCCGACCTCGGCCTCCTGCGCGGCCGCCAGCAGGTGCAGGATCGTGTTCGTCGAGCCGCCCATCGCGATGTCCAGCGCCATCGCGTTGCCGAACGCCTCCTTCGACGCGATCGAGCGCGGCAGCACGGTCGCGTCGTCGTTGTCGTAGTACCGGTGGGCCAGCTCGACGACGGTCTCGCCGGCCTTCTCGTACAGCGCGCGGCGGGCGGTGTGGGTGGCCAGCACCGACCCGTTGCCGGGCAGCGACAGGCCGATCGCCTCGGTCAGGCAGTTCATCGAGTTCGCGGTGAACATGCCGGAACAGGAACCGCAGGTCGGACAGGCGTTCTCCTCGATCCGCAGGATGTCGGCGTCGGAGACGTTCTCGTTGACGGCCTCGGACATCGCGTCGATCAGGTCGAGCTTGCGGACCGTCCCGTCGACCAGCGTCGCGCGGCCGGCCTCCATCGGGCCGCCGGAGACGAACACGGTCGGGATGTTCAGCCGGAGCGCGGCCATCAGCATGCCCGGGGTGATCTTGTCGCAGTTGGAGATGCAGACCAGCGCGTCCGCGCAGTGCGCCTCGACCATGTACTCGACCGAGTCGGCGATCAGGTCCCGTGACGGCAGGCTGTAGAGCATGCCGCCGTGGCCCATCGCGATCCCGTCGTCGACGGCGATCGTGTTGAACTCGCGCGCGATCCCGCCGGCCGCGTGGATCGCCTCGGAGACGATCCGGCCGACCGGGGCCAGGTGGGTGTGACCGGGCACGAACTCGGTGAAGCTGTTCGCCACCGCGATGATCGGCTTGCCGAAGTCCTCGCGGGCTACCCCGGAGGCCTGCATGAGCGCGCGAGCGCCCGCCATGTTGCGGCCGTGGGTGACAGTGCGGGACCTCAGAGCAGGCACGACGAACATCTCCTAGCTAGGTGTGGCGTATCTCCTGATAGTGCCACGCCCGTCCGAATGACGGTATGCGGGTCCCGGATTCTGGAGCCGCGGTTTCTGTCGGCGGACGGTTCTAGCCTGGACGCATGGCAGGACTGGGCCATCACACCCGCGCGGCGCACCCCGCGCTGCGCCACTTCGTGCCTGACATCACCGGCTATGCGTACGCCGGTGATCCCCCGGCGCTGCACCGCGGCCTGCCCTCGCGCCACCTGACGCTCGTCATCACCCTCGACGAGCCCCTCGGCGTCGCGTGGCCGGGCGGCCCGGTGGACAAGTACGACGCACTCGTCGGCGGACTGCACTCGCGGGCGGTCCACATCGGTCAGACACCGAGCCGCGCCGGCGTACAGGTCTCGCTCACTCCCCCGGCCGCTCGAGCGCTCCTCGGACTGCCGCCGGGCGCCCTCGCGTCGACGGTGGTCGGTCTGGACGAGGTCCTCGGCCGGCCCGCGCGCGAGCTGACCGAGCAGCTGCGCGAGGCGCCGACCTGGGAGACGCGCTTCGACCTGCTCGAGGCCCTGCTGCTGCGGCAGCTCGACGGGAGGCGTCCCGGTGCTGTGCGGCCCGAGCTCGGCCGGGCCTGGCAGCGACTGTGCGGCGCGAGCGGCTCGGTCGGGGTCCAGGAGTTGGCGACCGAGGTCGGGTGGAGCCGGCGGCATCTCACCGATCGGTTCAGGTCGGAGTTCGGTCTGCCGCCGAAGGTCGCGGCCCGCGTGCTGCGGTTCGAGCGCGTCACCGGACAACTACGCCGGCAGCCGCGGACCCGGCTGGCCGAGCTGTCGGCCGCCGCCGGGTATGCCGACCAGGCGCATCTGACCAGGGAGTTCCGCGCGATCGCGGGCTGTTCACCGCGGCAGTGGATCCGTGAGGAACTCCCCGACCTGTCCGGTAATCCACAGGGATCGGCGATCGCGCCAGCATCGTCGGCGCGATCTCACTAGACTCGCCGGGGTGAGTGAGACGACCGAGCTGCCCGATTCCGAAGCCCTTCAGGTCCTCCGGCGGGTGTTCGGGTACGACGCCTTCCGCGGCGAGCAGGGCGACATCATCGACACCGTCGTCGCGGGCGGCGACGCGCTGGTGCTGATGCCGACCGGCGGCGGCAAGTCGCTGTGCTACCAGATCCCGTCGCTGGTGCGATCCGGCGTCGGCGTGGTCATCTCGCCGCTGATCGCGTTGATGCAGGACCAGGTGGACGCGCTCACCGCGCTCGGCGTCCGGGCGGGATTCCTCAACTCCACGCAGGACTTCGAGCAGCGGCGCGAGGTCGAGCAGGCGTTCCTGGCCGGCGAGCTCGACCTGCTGTACCTGGCGCCCGAGCGGCTCCGGGTGGAAGCGACCGTGCGGCTGCTCGACCAGGGCAAGATCGCGCTGTTCGCGATCGACGAGGCGCACTGCGTGTCGCAGTGGGGCCACGACTTCCGGCCCGACTACCTGATGCTGTCCGAGCTGCACGAGCGCTGGCCTGACGTGCCGCGGATCGCGCTCACCGCGACGGCGACCGAGGCGACCCACCAGGAGATCGCGACCCGGCTGAAGCTCGGCGACGCGAAGCATTTCGTCGCGAGCTTCGACCGGCCGAACATCCAGTACCGGATCGTCCCGAAGGACAATCCGCAACGGCAGCTGCTCGACCTGCTGCGCACCGAGCACGCCGGCGACGCGGGCATCGTGTACTGCCTGTCCCGCAACAGCGTCGAGAAGACCGCGGCCTTCCTGACCCAGAACGGGATCGAGGCCCTGCCGTACCACGCCGGCCTGGACAGCCGGACCCGCGCCGCGAACCAGGCCCGGTTCCTGCGCGAGGACGGGCTGGTCGTGGTGGCGACGATCGCGTTCGGCATGGGGATCGACAAGCCGGACGTCCGCTTCGTCGCGCACCTCGACCTGCCGAAGTCGGTCGAGGGCTACTACCAGGAGACCGGCCGCGCGGGGCGTGACGGCCTGCCGTCCACCGCCTGGCTGGCGTATGGGCTGCAGGACGTCGTCCAGCAGCGGAAGATGATCGACACGTCCGAGGGCGACCTCGCACACCGGCGGCGGCTGAGTGCGCATCTCGACGCGATGCTCGCGCTGTGCGAGACCGTGCAGTGCCGGCGCTCGCAACTCCTGGCGTACTTCGGCCAGCAGGGCGACGCCTGCGGGAACTGCGACACCTGCCTGACGCCGCCGGAGTCCTGGGACGGCACGATCGCGGCGCAGAAGCTGCTCTCGACGGTGTACCGGCTGCAGCACGAGCGCGGGCAGAAGTTCGGCGCCGGGCAGCTGATCGACATCCTGCTCGGCAAGGAGACCGACAAGGTCAAGCAGTTCCGGCACGACCAGCTGACCGTGTTCGGGATCGGCAGCGAGCTGATGGACACCGAGTGGCGCGGCGTGATCCGGCAGTGCCTCGCGCTGCGGTTGCTCGCGGTCGAGGGCGACTACGGCACGCTCGTGCTCACCGCGGAGAGCGGCGAGGTGCTCGGCCGGCGGCGCGAGGTGATGATGCGCCGCGAGCCCGAGCGGGTGCGCTCCAGGAGCAGGTCGTCCAGCGGCAAGAAGGCGGCCGCCGCCGATCTCGCGCCCGAGGCGGCGCCGGTGTTCGAGCGGTTGCGCGCGTGGCGGGCGGCGGTGGCCAAGGAGCAGGGCGTCCCGGCGTACGTGATCTTCCACGACGCGACGCTGCGGCAGATCGCCACCGACCGGCCGACGTCGCTGGCCGAGCTGGGCACGATCAGCGGCATCGGCGAGAACAAGCTGACCAAGTACGGCGACGGCGTCCTGGAGACGCTCGCCGCGGACTGATGTCGAATCGGCGGTAGCGTCTTCGACGCGAAGGCACAGGGCGCGGACCGACCGCGCCACCGGAGCGAGGGAGCACGCTCATGTCTTCATCCGTGCTGTTGATGTCGATGTCGGCCGACGGCTATATCGCCGGACCGGACGACCGGCCCGGCAACCCCGGCGGCGACGACTTCATGCGGTTGCACGAGTGGTACCTGGACGACGCCGGCGAAGTCGGCCGCCCGGACGGCGAGGCCGGCGAGATCTGGGACGAGCTGAACGCCACCGGCGCGGTCCTCGTCGGCCGCCGTACGGCGGAGCAGGTCGACTACTACGGCGGGCACCACCACGGCGTACCGATCTTCGTCGTCAGCCACGACCCGACACCGGTCAGCTACGAGAACGTCCACGTCGTCGGCGACATCGAGACCGCGATGGCGCAGGCGAAGGCGGCCGCCGGCGACAAGGACGTGCTGGTCCACGGCGCGGTCACCGCGCAGCAGGCGCTGGCGGCCGGCGTCCTCGACGAGCTGCAGCTCAGCCAGGTGCCGGTCCTGTTCGGCAGCGGTCTGCGGCTGTTCGACGTCCTCCCGCACCGCGTCGAGCTCGAGGTCGTCCGCGTGATCGACACGCCCCGCGCTACGCACATCCGCTACCGGGTCCGCTACTGAGCAACGGCTACCGCCTAGGGCGTCCAACTGACCGTTGGAGCGAGGCCGGCGAAGTCCTGGAGCAGGCGGGAGCGGCGGGTGGCGATCCAGGCCAGGGCGACGGTGTTCGGCGCGAGGTTGTCGACGGGGACCGTGACGCCGTCCGGGCGTTCTTCGCCGGTCTCGATCCGTTCGACCACCTCGTCTACACCGCCGGCGAGGCGCTGACCTTCCTCGAGGTCGGCTCGATGGACGTGGCGCAAGCGCGGCAGGCCTTCGAGCTGCGGTACTTCGGTGCCCTCGGTGCCGTGAGCGCCGCCGTACCGAAGCTCCGCGCGGGCGGCTCGGTCGTCCTGACGACCGGCGCCGCCGGCGACCGCCCGGGCCCCGGCTGGTCGGTCGCCGCGAGCATCTGCGGCGCGATGGACTCTCTGACCCGCGCCCTCGCCGTCGAACTCGCCCCGCTCCGCGTCAACGCCGTCAAGCCCGGCGTCGTCCGGACGCCGATGTGGCGCGGCGGCATCGACTACGACGAGACCGCGCAACACCTCCCGGTCGGGCGGGTCGGCGAGCCGGAGGACATTGCGGCGGCCTACGTCTACCTGATGAACCAGCCTTACGCCACCGGCTCGATCGTCTCCGTCGACGGCGGCCACGTCCTGGTGTGAGACTCCAGTCGTGACACGCATCCTGATCACCGGTTCGGCCGACGGCCTCGGGCAGCTGGTCGCGCGGGAACTCGTCGCCCAGGGCCACGACGTCGTGCTCCACGCCCGCAACGAACGGCGCGCCGACGACGCGCTCCGGGCGGTGCCGGAGGCGACGGCGGTGCTCGTGGGCGATCTCGCGAGCATTGACCAGACGCGGGACCTGGCGGTCCAGGCGAATGCGTCCGGGCGGTTCGACGTGGTCGTGCACAACGCGGCCGTCGGGTACCAGGAACCGCGGATCGAGACGGTCGACGGTCTCGAGCACGTGTTCGCGATCAACGCGCTGGCGCCGTACCTGCTGACCGCGTTGATCGAACGCCCCGATCGCCTGATCTACCTCAGCTCCGGCATGCACGAAGGCGGTGACGTCGTCCTCGACGACCTGCAGTGGGTACGGCGGCGGTGGCGCGGAGCGCAGGCGTACTCGGACTCCAAGCTGCACGACGTCCTGCTGGCGTTCGCGGTCGCCCGGCTCTGGCCGGACGTGCTGTCGAACGCGGTGGACCCCGGCTGGGTCCCGACGAAGATGGGCGGGCGCGGTGCGCCTGGTGATCTCGGCCAGGCGCACCTGACGCAGGTCTGGCTGGCCACCGCCCCGGAGACCGGAAGCGGCGGGTATTACTACCACCGGCGACCGCACCGGACTCATCCAGCCGCGTCGGACCGCGAGACGCAGGACGCCTTTTTGGACGCCTGCGCCTCGCTCACCGGCGTACGACTGCCCCGCTGACTCAGGCCTGCGAGATGTAGAGGCGGTTGCCGTCCGGGTCGTGCAGGCTGAACATCGGGGGTACGCCGGGCCACTCGAGCAACTCGTCGGTGTCGACGCCGGTGGCAAGGAAGTGCTGGTGCGCCACCTTCGCGTCCGGGCTGGCCATCCGGATCCCGGTGTCGACGCCCGCCGGGTTGCTCTCGCTCGCCGGGACCAGCGCGATGCTCGCCGACGAGCCGGTCGGTGCGACGACGATCCACCGGCCGCCGAGCTGCGGCAACGGCGCGTCCATCAGCACCTCGAAGCCGAGCGCGCCGGTGTAGAACGCCAGCGCGCGGTCCTGGTCGGTCACCGGTACGCCGACGGTGCGGATCTCGCTGATGTGGGTCATGGTCCTTCTCCTTCGTGACGAGGTGCTTTCACCCAGGAGGTAGAACCCGATCCGCCGTTTTCGACATCACCCACGAAGAAAGCCCCGGACAATTCTGTCCGGGGCTTTCGTTCGCTGTGCTGACTACTTCGCGACGACCCGCAGCGTGACCTCGGCCTCGCCGTCGCCGGTGGAGCGGGTGACGACGCCGGCCGAGCGGAGCGCAGCCAGGTTCTTGTCGTCGGCGAACCGGTCGCTGACCGATCCGGCCGCCTCGAAGTCGACGTACCCGATCATCACCGCGCCCTTGATGTCGGGCAGCGCCTGCTTGAAGTTCTCGGTCTGGCCGAGGCCGCCGTCCTTCAGCACCTGCTCGGCGTAGTCCTTGCTGGTCGAGACGACGAGCGTGTCGCCGTCCTTCGCGCTCTCGATCGGGATGTTCGCCGAGGACCGCTCGCGGAGCAGCGTGGTCAGCTTCTGCACCACCGGCTCGGCCTTCGCCGGGTCGGTCTCCATCCGGGCCGCGATCTTCGGGCCGTCGGCGGTGTCCTTGTCGATCGAGACCGACAGGTTCTTGCCGGCCAGGGTCTTCAGGTCGTCCGGCAGCTTCAGCCCGGTCTCCTGGGCGATCTCGTCGATCATCGGCTGGAGGTTCTCGCCGCCCGCCTTCTGCACCTGCGCCCAGGCGGTGTCGATCAGGTTCTCGCCGCCGGAGATCGCGATCGCGCCGGCGGTGGTCTCCGGCAGCTTGGTGACCAGGTCGGCGGCGTCGGCGGAGCTCACCTTGACGCTCTTGTCGCCGTGCGCGATGCCCTTCAGCTCGACGTACGACGCGTCGAACCGCAGCGCCACCGCGGCGGTCGCGTCACCGAGCCCGGCGATCTGGCTGGACTCGACCTTGCCGCTGATCGAGGCCAGGCCCTTGGCGTCCGCCCAGCCCGAGATGAAGCCCTGCTCGCCGAGCTTGTCCATGTCCGCGCTGAACTTGGCGTTCTTGCTCAGCGGGTTGTCCTTGGCCGTGGCGACGGCCGCGTCGACGGTCGCCTGGTCGTCGCCGAGGATCATGTAGCCGTCGGTGAACGCACGGCCGGGCTTGTCGTCCTCGTTCGCGAGCAGCTTGTCCATGCCCTTGTTGGCGGCGTCCTCGTCCTTGATCTGGACGGCGACGACCGGGATCGGCTCGTCCTTGCCCTCGGCCGGCGGGAGCGCGGCGAACCCGGCGCGGTCGCCCAGCCAGGGCTTGACGTCCTTGTCGAAGTCGACGTCGGCGAGGTCGTCGCCGGCGGACTTCTTGATCTGCTCGAACAGCTTCTGCCGCAGGTCGTCCTGCTCACCGGTGAGGCCGAGGTTGTCCTTCACGGACGGGAACTTCATCAGGAACCGGACCGCCGCGACCTTCTGGCCGGCCGACGGGTTCAGGTCCACCCGGGCGTAACCGACCGCGGTGCCGGGCAGCACGTCGGCCGGCTGCTTACCGCCGCCGCCGAGCTTGCCGTAGGCAAAGATTCCGCCGCCGGCGACCACCAGCACCATCGCCACCGCGGCGATGATCGGGATCAGCTTGCCGCGCTTCTTCTTCGGCTCCGGCTGCCACTGCTGCGGACCGCCGTACCCGGGGCCCTGCGGCGGCTGACCGCCGATGTGCATCTGCTCGTACGACGCCTGACCCGGCTGACCGTGCTGCGGAGGGTACTGCTGCCCGCCCTGGCCGTAGTACTGCGCGCCACCCTGCTGGGGACCACCCTGCTGCGGGCCCGGGCCCTGCGGACCGCCGTACTGCGGACCACCCTGCTGCGGGCCGCCGTACTGCTGGCCCTGCTGCGGGTGTTGCTGTGGGTAACCGTGCTGGCCGGGCTGCTGGCCTTGCGGCCTCCCCGGCTGCTGACCCTGCTGGGGCCAGAGGTTCTGCCCTTGCGGCGGGCCGTACTGCGGCTGCTGACCACCGGCACCTGGGTACTGGGGTGGTTGGTTCTGGTCGGACATATGCTCCCTCGCTGGCTCCGATGGCCTCACCACCGGATCTGCAAAAGGCTAGTGGACCGGCGGTGCAGATTCTGACGCAGCAGGTTGCGAAGTGGTTGCAACAGGCTCAGCGCGCCACGTCGCGGCGGCGATGATCGCGCAGGCCAATGCGGCGCCGATCAGCCAGGAGACCGCCGGCGTCCAGGTGTGCAGCTCCAGCGGTGCCGCGACCAGATCACCGGGGTGAGCGGCCCGCAGCCGCGGCTCGATCGGGTCGTGGCCGAGCAGCATGCCGACGCCCCAGCACACTCCGGCGCCCAGGCAAGCGCCGAGAGTGACGATCGCGACCGACCACGGACCGTAGTTGCGCAGCCACCAGAACAATGCCCCGCCGAGCACCAGGGCGGCCACGAAGCCGATCGCGGTGAACGTGCCGTCCGGCCCGAAGATCCGGGTCATCTGCTCCTCGCCGAGCGCCCCACCCTGCTCGTCCACGGTGTACTTGGCCAGCGGCGAGAACTGCTGCCAGGCCCACCCGGCCACGACACCCGCGACCAGGAACACCACCACCGTCACCAGGACCGCCTTCGCCCACGGCAGCCGCGGTTCCTCGACGGCCGGCCTCCCGAACGGGTTCAGCGACGGGGGTGCCAGGTACGGCGACTGGGAGGACTCCGGTTGACTCACGACGCCAGTGTGACGCATGGGGTCCACCGCCGGTCAGCTGGCCAGGCAGGATGGACCGAGGAGCGCTTTCAGGTCGGCCATCAGCGACGAGGTGGGGGTCACCCGAAAGCGGTCGCCGATGCGCATGACGGTGGTCTTCTGGCGTGCCTGCAGGCGCAGGTGAACCTCTGTCATGCCGGGGTGCGAGGTCAGGATGTCCCGCAGCTGATCGACAACCGGCTGAGTGCAGCGGTTGACCGGCATCGTCAGGACGACCGGGCCGCTCGGGCCTTCGGTCAGATCCGGGACGACGACCTCGTCGCCGCTCAGCTCGAGCCGGTCCTCGCGGCGCCGGACCCGGCCCTTCATCAAGATGATCGCGTCGTTGGTGAGCAGGTGCGCGTGCAGCTGGTACGCCGAGGAAAACATCATCACCTCGATCGAACCTTCGAGGTCCTCGATGGTGACGATCGCGTAGATGTCGCCGCGCTTGTTCACCTTCCGCTGGACGGCGGTGACCAGGCCGCCGATCGTCACCCGGCTGCCGTCCGGCCGGTCCTCGTCGGCGAGCAACTGCCCGATCGTGCAGTCGCTGCCGTTGGTGAGCACGTGCTCGACACCGAACAGCGGATGGTCGGACACGTACAGCCCGAGCATGTCGCGCTCGTGCGCCAGCTTGGTCGCCTTGTCCCACTCCTCGATCTCGGGGACCGTGACGGTCAGGCGGCTGTTGCCCTCGCCCTCGTCGGCGTCGTCGTCACCCATCGAGAACAGGTCGAACTGGCCGTGCGCCTCGTTCCGCTTCAGGTCGATGGCCTCGTCGACGGCCTGCTCGTGCACCGCGACGACCGCGCGCCGGGCATGGCTCATCGAGTCGAACGAGCCGGCCTTGGCCAGCGACTCGATCACGCGCTTGTTGCAGACCGGCAGCGGCACCTTGTCGATGAAGTCGACGAAGTCGGTGAACCGGCCCTTCTCCTCGCGGGCCGCGACGATCTCGGCGACCACGTTCACGCCGACGTTGCGGATCGCGGACAGGCCGAAGCGGATGTCGGTGCCGACCGGGGTGAAGTTCGAGTCCGACTCGTTGACGTCCGGCGGCAGCACCTTGATGCCCATCCGGCGGCACTCGTTCAGGTAGATGGCCATCTTGTCCTTGTCGTCCTTCACCGACGTCAGGACCGCGGCCATGTACTCCGCCGGGTAGTTGGCCTTCAGGTACGCCGTCCAGTACGAGACCAGACCGTACGCCGCCGAGTGGGCCTTGTTGAACGCGTAGTCCGAGAACGGGACCAGGACGTCCCAGAGCGCCTTGATCGACTGGTCGGAGAAGCCGTTCGCCTTCATGCCCTCGGAGAAGCCGACGTACTCCGCGTCGAGCACCTCGCGCTTCTTCTTGCCCATCGCCCGGCGGAGCAGGTCCGCCTTGCCGAGCGTGTAGCCCGCGAGCTGCTGGGCGATCGCCATCACCTGCTCCTGATACACGATCAGGCCGTACGTCGTGCCCAGGATCGGCTCCAGCGCGACGGCGAGCTCGTCGTGCGGGTAGCTGATCTCCTGCTGCTTGTTCTTGCGCAGGGCGTAGTTGGTGTGGCTGTTCGCACCCATCGGGCCGGGGCGGTAGAGCGCGCCGACCGCGGAGATGTCCTCGAAGTTGTCCGGCCGC
This sequence comes from Kribbella sp. NPDC004138, assembly GCF_053603655.1. Classification (NCBI taxonomy): domain Bacteria; kingdom Bacillati; phylum Actinomycetota; class Actinomycetes; order Propionibacteriales; family Kribbellaceae; genus Kribbella; species Kribbella sp. NPDC004138. Next base: position 295,622 of record NZ_JBSGFZ010000008.1, on the reverse strand, counting down.
ATCAGCCGCAGCAGCGCCCGCATCGGGCCGCCGTCGAACTGGAACACGCCGAGCGTGTCACCGCGGGCGAGCAGGTCGTACGTCGGTTTGTCGTCGAGGGACTTGGCCAGCTCGTCGAGGTCCAGCGTGACACCGCGGCTGGCCTCGACGTTCTTGACCGCGTCGTCCATGATCGTCAGGTTCCGCAGGCCCAGGAAGTCCATCTTGACCAGGCCGAGCGTCTCGCAGCTCGGGTAGTCGAACTGGGTGATGACCTGGCCGTCCTGCTCGCGGCGCATGATCGGGATCAGCTCGATCAGCGGCTCGCTGGACATGATCACGCCGGCCGCGTGCACACCCCACTGGCGCTTCAGGTTCTCCAGGCCGCGAGCGGTGTCGACGATCTTGCGCACGTCCTGGTCGGACTCGTACAGCGAGCGGAACTCGGTGGCCTCGGAGTACCGCTTGTGGGTCGAGTCGAAGATGCCCGACAGCGGGATGTCCTTGCCCATCACCGACGGCGGCATCGCCTTGGTGATCCGGTCGCCCATCGCGAACGGGTAGTCCAGCACCCGGCCGGCGTCCTTGATCGCCTGCTTGGCCTTGATCGTGCCGTAGGTGACGATCATCGCGACCCGGTCGTCGCCGTACTTCTCGGTGACGTAGCGGATCACCTCGGGGCGGCGGCGGTCGTCGAAGTCGATGTCGAAGTCGGGCATCGACATCCGCTCCGGGTTCAGGAACCGCTCGAAGATCAGGCCGTGCTGGAGCGGGTCCAGGTCGGTGATCTTCATCGCGTACGCGCACATCGAGCCGGCGCCGGAACCACGGCCCGGACCGACCCGGATGCCGTGCTCCTTGGCCCAGTTGATGAAGTCCGCGACGACGAGGAAGTAGCCGGCGTACCCCTTCGAGGTGATGACCTCGATCTCGTACTCCGCCTGCTTGCGGACCTGGTCCGGAATTCCGGCCGGATACCGCTTGTGCAGACCGGTCTCGACCTCGGCGACGAACCAGGACTCCTCGTTGTGGCCCTCGGGGCAGGGGAAGCGCGGCATGAACCGGCCCTCGCCCTCGGTGAAGCTGACGTCGCACTGCTCGGCGATCAGCAGCGTGTTGTCACACGCCTCCGGCAGCTCCTTCCACACCTCGCGCATCTCGGCGGCGGTCTTGACGTAGAACTCGTTCGCGTCGAACTTGAACCGGTTCGGGTCGGACAGCGTCGAGCCGGACTGCACGCACAGCAGTGCCGCGTGCGCCTGGGAGTCCTCCGGCTTGGTGTAGTGCAGGTCGTTGGTCGCGACCAGCGGCAGGCCGAGCTCGCGGGCCAGCTTCAGCAGGTCCTTCTGGATGTCCCGCTCGATGCCGAGGCCGTGGTCCATCAGCTCGCAGTAGTAGTTCTCCTTGCCGAAGATGTCGCGGAACTCCGCGGCGGCCTCGACGGCCTCCTTGTACTGCCCGAGGCGCAGGCGGGTCTGCACCTCGCCGGACGGGCAGCCGGTGGTCGCGATCAGGCCCTGGCCGTAGGTGTTCAGCAGCTCGCGGTCCATCCGGGGCTTGAAGTAGTAGCCCTCGAGGCTGGCCAGCGAGCTCATCTTGAACAGGTTGTGCATGCCGGAGGTGTTCTTCGCCAGCAGCGTCATGTGGGTGTAGGCACCCGAGCCGGAGACGTCGTCGCGGCCGGAGTTCGCGTCGCCCCACTTGACCCGCTTGCGCTCCGAGCGGTGGGTGTGCGGCGTCAGGTACGCCTCGACGCCGATGATCGGCTTCACGTCGTACTTCTTCGCGGTCCGCCAGAACTCGTAGGCGCCGAACACGTACCCGTGGTCGGTGGTCGCGATCGCCGGCATGCCCATCTCCTGGGCGGTCTTGAACAACTCGTCGATCCGCGCGGCGCCGTCCAGCATCGAGTACTCCGTGTGCACGTGGAGATGCACAAAACTGTCGCTGGACGCCATATCGACGCAGACCTCCCAGGGCGCGATTCAGGTGGACCGGTACAGCCTATGCGGGCCCGTGGACAGTTCTGAATCGGCTCACCGGCGCGCTCCCGCCGCGCCCGCTATCCGGTCGTGGATCAGACCACGAGCACACCAGTTCGCGGCGCGCAAGACGGCGGACCTGGCACCGCCCGGGGTCTCGGGGCACCAGGTCCACCTGCGGCCGGCCCGGGTGGAGGGATCCAGGCGGCCTGCCGCGGGGAGGGGTCCCACGGCCACGTTGTGGCACACAACGCTTGATCCAAGCATCGCGCGACCGGCGACCCCGCGCATCGGTACGGATACGGATGTTGACTACGTAGGTGGGTGGTCCGCGACCCAGTGGGCGACCTGGCTGCGGGAGGTGAAGCCGAGCTTGCCGAGGATGTGTTCGACATGGGTCTCGGCGGTCCGCCGGGAGACGGTCAGCCGGTCGGCGATCTCGCGGTTGCTCAGCCCCTCGCCGATCAGGACGGCGACCTCGTGCTCGCGCCGGGTCAGCCGGGGGCCGCTCCGGCGCGACCCGCGCCGGTCCCGTCCGTCGTCCTCGCCCAGCGCGAGCGCGACGGTCTCGTCGAAGGTGTACGCCGCTCCGCGCGCGAAGGCCGCGCCGAACGCGGGCGCACCGATCGCCGCGCGGATCCGCTCCGCCGTCCGGTCGTCGAGCCGGCTGTACGGCGTCGTCTCCCGGACCACGACGCCACTGCGCCAGACCGCCCGCGCCGCTCCCATCAGCCGCGCGGCACGCTCGTCCGGCGCCGCCGCCCCGGCGCACCAGGACAGCGCCTGGACGCAGAACCCGATCCCGGTCCGGTCGTTCAGCGGCCGCAACGACCTGATCGCCTCGCGGAAACGCAGGGTCGCCGACTCGAACTGGTCGTGGTCGCGCGACTGCACGACGCCGAGCACCCAGAGCGCGTACGCCCGCGACTGGACGGCGCCCCGCGATTCGGCGAGCTCGTACGCCCGGCGGCTGAACTCGTCGACCCTGGGGTCGTCCAGGAAGAAAGTTGCCAGCGACAACAGGTAGAGGCAGTTGAACTCACCGTGCCGGTCCCCGCCGGCGCGGAACCCGGCGAGCGCCCGCTCCAGCTCGCCGACGGCGGCGGCCTCCCGGCCCTCGTAGATCATCGCGTGCGCCGACACCTCGGCGACCCCGGCCCGCAGCCGGTCGTCGTCGTACTGCTCGGCGAGTTCCGCGCACTCGGTGAGCCAGCGCGCGAACAGTTCCGCCTCGCCGAGGAACATCGCGAGCTGGCAGCCGGCCAGGAGTCCGAACGCGCGGCTCCGCGTCGGCGCCGGCGCGGCGTCGAGTGCCCGGGTGAGATAGCGCAGGCCCTCGCGCAGCAGGCCCGCGAACCAGAACGTCCAGATCGGCGCCGCGAGCTCGAGCGCGACCGGTTCCTCCCCCGGCTCGGCCAGGCAGAAGTCGATCGCCGTCCGGAGGTTGTGGTGCTCGCGCCGCGTCCGCAGGAACAGGTCGGCCTGCCGCGGACCGAACGAGTCGGTCGCCCACTGGGCGGTCAGTTCCCGGTAGTAGTCGCGGTGCCGGAACTGGTACGTGCGGGTCCGCTCACCGAGCCGGGTCGCGCCGAACTGTGAGATGGTCATCAGCATGTCGTAGCCGGCGACCGCCGGCGAGGCCGCAGCCGTCCGGGTGATGATCGACTTGTTCATCAGGCCGGCGACCAGCCCGAGCACCTCGTCGCGTTCGATGCCGTCGCCCGAGCAGACCACTTCGGCGCCGGTCAGGTCGAATCCGCCCGTGAAGACCGAGAGGCGCTGCCAGAGCAGCCGCTCGGCCGGAGAACACAGGTCGTAGCTCCAGCCGATCGCGGCCTCCAGCGCCTGCGGGTACAACGGATCCGTGGCCGCGCCGCCCAGCAGCAGCCGGACCCGGTCCGCCAGTCGCTCGAGGACCTGCGGCAACGTCAGCGTGCGCATCCAGACCGCGGCGAGCTCGATCGCGAGCGGTACGCCGTCCAGCCGCCGGCAGACCTCGATCACCTGGTCCCGGTTCGAGTCGTCGACCACGAAGCCGGGCATCACCGCGCGAACCCGGTCGGCGAACAGCACCAGCGCCTCGTACCGATCGGGGTCCGTGGACTCGGCAGGCGGCGTCGGCAACGGCGCCACCGTCAGGATCTGCTCGCCCTCGGCCCCGAGGACGTGCCGGCTGGTCGCCAGGACCCGGAGCCCGGGTGCGATCGCCAGTAACTTGCTCACGAGCACGGCGCACGCCTCGACCACGTGCTCACAGTTGTCGAGCACCAGCAGCACGTGCTTGTCCTCGAGAAACTCCGCGACATCCGTCTCCGGGCTCGCCGACACCTGGATCAGGTCGAGCGCCTCGGCGAGCGTATGGCCGAGCAGGCCCGGGTCCCGCAGCGCGTCCAGTTCGACGAACCAGACCCCGTCGTCGAAGGTACGCCGTACCTCGGCGGCCATCCGCACCGCCAGGCGCGTCTTGCCGACCCCGGCGACCCCGGTCAGTGTCAGCAGCCTGCTGCTCGACAACAGCCGCCTGGTGTCGGCGAGCTCACGCCGTCGCCCGACGAAGCTCGTCACCTCGGCCGGCAGCCGCCAACGCCCCGTCCCCCCGAGGCGAGATTCCTCCATGTCCTCAGCGTAGGCCCGGATCTCAGTCGACGAGGAGGTCGAGCGCGTGGTCGAGGTCTTCGGGGTACTCCGAGGTGAACTCGACGTAGTCGCCGGTGCCGGGATGGGTGAAGCCGAGGCGCATCGCGTGCAGCCACTGGCGGGTGAGGCCGAGGCGTTCGGCGAGGATCGGGTCGGCGCCGTACGTCAGGTCGCCGCAGCACGGGTGGCCGATCGCGGACATGTGGACGCGGATCTGGTGGGTGCGTCCGGTCTCCAGGGTGATCTCCAGCAGCGTCGCGTACCGGAACGCCTCGAGGGTCTCGTAGTGCGTGACGCTCGGCTTGCCGCCGGCCACCACGCCGAACTTGTAGTCGTGGTGCGGGTGCCGGTCGATCGGCGCGTCGACGGTCCCGGTGAACGGGTCGGGATGGCCCTGCACGAGCGCGTGGTAGATCTTCTTGACCGTGCGCTCCTTGAAGGCGCGCTTGAGGACCGTGTACGCGTACTCGGTCTTCGCGACCACCATCAACCCGGACGTCCCGACGTCCAGCCGGTGCACGATGCCCTTGCGCTCGGCGGCGCCGCTGGTCGAGATGCTGAACCCGGCGCCGGCCAGGTGCCCGATCACAGTCGGGCCGGTCCACCCGGGCGACGGGTGCGCGGCGACGCCGACCGGCTTGTCCACCACGACGATCTCGTCGTCGTCGTACACGATCCGCAGGTTGTCCACGGTCTCCGGGACGATTGTCACCTCGGACGGCGGCGGTGGCAGCTCGACGTCGAGCAGGACACCGGCCGCGACCCGGGACGACTTCGGCGCCGGCAAGCCGTCGACCTGGACCAGGCCGGACTCGATCAGCTCGGCCGCCTTCGTCCGGGACACGCCGAACAGGCGGGACAGTGCCGCGTCCAGCCGCTCCCCCGCGAGACCGTCCGGCACCATCACGGTCCGGGAGCTCACTTCCGCTGCTCCCGGGTCCCGTCCAGCCGGATCCCGCGCAGCGTCTGGATCACCAGCAGGACGGCGGCCGACGTGACCGCCATGTCGGCGACGTTGAAGATCGCCCAGTGCGGGGTCTGCAGGAAGTCGACCACGTGCCCGTGGAACGGCGACGGCTCCCGGAAGATCCGGTCCAGGATGTTCCCGACCGCGCCGCCGAACAGCAGCCCGAACGCGACCGCCCAGCCCGCCGAACCGAGCCTGCGGGACAGGTAGACGACGCCGAGCGCGACCGTGATCTGGATGACGCTGATGTACGGCGTGTAGCCGGAACCGAGGCTGAACGCGGCACCCGAGTTCCGGATCAGGTTGAACTTGAGCAGCGAACCGATCACGTTCACCGGCTCGCCCGGCGTCAGGTGCGCCAGCGCCAGCGCCTTGGTCAACTGATCCAGGAAGAGGATCAGCAGCCCGACTCCCGCGAACACGACGGTCCACTTCCACGACCGGTTACCGGGGGTCGTCCCGCCGCCGCCGTCCGCGACAGCGTCATCGGACGACGGAGAACCGGCCGACGCGGTGTCGGCCGGTTCCGGAGTGTCTTCGTCCCCCACCTGGTGAGACGAGGCAGGGTCGTTCAGCGGCGTTCCTGGCGTTCTTTGCATGAGACGCACAGTGTCGCACGCGGGAACGCCTGCAGCCGACCCTTGCCGATCGCGTTGCCGCAGTTCTCGCAGACGCCGTACGTGCCGTCGTCGATCCGGGTCAGCGCGAACTCGATCTGGTTCAGCATGTCCCGGGCGTTGTTGGCCAGGGTCAGCTCGTGGTACCGCTCGAGGGTGGTGGAGCCGACGTCCGCCTGGTCGTTGCCGGCGCCGTCGCTGCCATCCCGGAACAGGCCCGCGATCTCCTGCTCGGCGTCCCGGATCTCCTGCTTGAGGTGCTCGACCTCACCCTCCAGCTCCGCCCGCAGCTCGGCCAGCTCGGCAGCGGTCCACGGGTCCTCACCCGGCTTCACCTTGAAGGTCTCGGCCGTGTGGGCTGCGGACTTCCCCGGCGCCGTCGCCGGAGTCCTGTTCTCGTTCGTCTTCATGGCCACCCTCTTCGTTGTCGCTTTCCTGGCAGGGGTCTTCTTGGCCGGAGCCTTCTTGGCCGCGGAGCCGGCGGCGGTCGCCGCTTGCTTCGCGGAAGTCTTGGCGGCCGGCGAGGTCTTCTTCGCCGGCGCCTTGCGGGCCGTCGTCGTCTTCTTCGGCTCGCCGGATGCCGGGGCGCTCTTCTTGGCCGCGGCAGAACGTTGGGGGGCGGACTTCTTCCGTGCCGATGTAGCCATGGCGGCTACCCCCTGCCTTAGTCGGAGACTGAAGCGGACTGGTCGCAAGACAGTAGGCCACGCGCACATCACGTGCCAGTCTGACGCGCAGACCGTGGACATACGGTAGTCGGTTCTTCAAGCCCGCTCGATGTTCTGCGCGTCACAACCGCATTGCGGACGTCACTGTCCGTAACAGTCCCAGGTCAACCGAGCAGCCGCTCGAGCCGCGCCCGGATGTCGTTCTCCTCCCCCTCCACCTCGACCAGCTTGTCCCTGCTGGTCGCCCCACGCACCAGTGTCACCGCGGAACGCCGTACGCCGAACTCCGCCGCGACCGCCGCCAGGACAGCCTTCGTCGCCTGTCCTTCCACCGCCCGGGCTGCCACCGCGACCACCAGCGCCGGCCCGGACGGACCGTCGTACCGGCCACCGACCGCGGTCCTGGAGGCCCCCGGCCGGACCCGCAACAGAATTCTCATCCTCGAATTCCTACCGCACCACCGATTAACGATTCGTAGCCATCTGGTACGACGCCGTACACTGAGGACCGCGAAGCGCAAGGCAGTGATGAGGCCATCACCTCGGAGCCGCCGGAAGAACAGTCCGTAGGGACCTATTAGAACCGGCAGCGTCTCGTTAAGGAAGTGGGCAACCCGCACAAGGTTGCCAAGGAGGGTGGTACCGCGCGGTAGCCGGCTCGGTCCGGGTGCTTCGTCCCTCGTCCGGCACAGCAGGACGCGACGAAGGACGCAGAAGATGGCGGCAAACACCCCCTGGCGGCAAGTTCCCGCCCAGGTCGACTTCCCCGCGCTCGAGCGCGAGGTGCTCACGCTCTGGGAGGAGCAGGACACCTTCGCGAAGAGCCTCGAGCAGTCCGCCGGCGGCACGCCGTGGACGTTCTACGAGGGCCCGCCGACCGCGAACGGCATGCCCGGCACCCACCACATCGAGGCCCGCGTCTTCAAGGACGTGTTCCCGCGCTACCGGACCATGAAGGGCTTCTGGGTCGAGCGCAAGGCCGGCTGGGACTGCCACGGCCTCCCGGTCGAGGTCGCGGTCGAGAAGGAGCTCGGCTTCAACGGCAAGCCCGACATCGAGGCGTACGGCATCTCCGAGTTCAACGCGAAGTGCCGCGAGTCCGTGCTGCGGCATGTCGACGCGTTCAACGAGCTCACCGTCCGGATGGGCTACTGGGTGGACCTCGAGCACCCGTACAAGACGATGGACCCGGAGTACGTCCAGTCGGTCTGGTGGTCGCTGAAGCAGGTCCACGAGAAGGGCCTGCTGGTCGAGGACTACCGGATCACGCCGTACTGCCCGCGCTGCGGCACCGGTCTGTCCGACCACGAGCTCGCCCAGGGCTACGAGACCGTCGTCGACCCGTCGGTGTACGTCCGGTTCCCGCTGACGTCCGGCCCGCTGGCCGGCAAGGCGTCGCTGCTGGTCTGGACGACCACGCCGTGGACGCTGGTGTCGAACACCGCCGTCGCCGTGCACCCCGACGTCGAGTACGTCGTGGCCACCGACGGCAACGAGTCGCTGGTCATCGCCAAGCCGCTGCTGGACCGCCTCGGTGAGGGCTGGACGGTCACCGGCGAGTACGCCGGCCGCGACATGGAGCGCTGGACGTACCAGCGGCCGTTGGAGCTGGTGCCGTTCGACGAGCCGGCGCACTACGTCGTCCTGGCCGAGTACGTGACCACCGAGGACGGCACCGGTCTGGTGCACCAGTCTCCCGCCTTCGGTGCGGACGACCTCGCGGTGGGCCGCGCGTACAACCTGCCGGTGGTGAAGCCGGTGGACACGACAGGTCACTTCGACGCCGACGTACCGCTGGTCGGCGGGCAGTTCTTCAAGAAGGCCGACGAGGACCTGGTGAAGGACCTCAAGGACCGCGGCCTGCTGTTCAAGCACGTGCCGTACGAGCACCCGTACCCGCACTGCTGGCGCTGCCACACCCCCGTCATGTACTACGCGCTCCCGTCCTGGTACATCCGCACCACGCAGGTGAAGGACGCGCTGCTCCGCGAGAACGAGAAGACCAACTGGTTCCCGGAGTCGGTCAAGTGGGGCCGGTACGGCGACTGGCTGCGCAACAACATCGACTGGGCCGTCTCCCGGTCCCGCTACTGGGGTACGCCGCTGCCGATCTGGCGCTGCGGCGAGGACCACCAGGTGTGCGTGGGGTCGCTTGCGGAGCTCGGCGAACTGGCCGGCCGTGACCTGAGCGCGACCGACCCGCACCGGCCGTACGTCGACGACATCACCTTCGACTGCCCGACCTGCGGCGCCGAGTCGCGGCGCGTGCCCGAGGTCATCGACGCCTGGTACGACTCGGGCTCGATGCCGTTCGCGCAGTGGGGCTACCCGTGGGTGGAGGGCTCTCAGGAGAAGTTCACGGAGACGTACCCGGCCGACTTCATCTCGGAGGCGATCGACCAGACCCGCGGCTGGTTCTACACGCTGATGGCGATCGGCACGCTGGTGTTCGACGAGTCGTCGTACCGCAACGTCGTCTGCCTCGGGCACATCCTCGCCGAGGACGGCCGGAAGATGTCCAAGCACCTGGGCAACATCCTCGAGCCGATCCCGCTGATGGACGACCACAGCGCCGACGCGGTGCGCTGGTTCATGGCCGCCTCCGGGTCGCCGTGGAAGGCGCGCGGCATCGGGCCGAACGTGCTGAACGAGATCGTCCGGAAGGTGCTGCTCACCTACTGGAACACGGTCGCGTTCCACGCGCTCTACGCCCGGCTCGCGGACTGGTCGCCGGCCGACGCACCGGCCGTCGCCGATCGCTCGGTACTGGACCGCTGGCTGGTCAGCGAGACGCACCGGCTGGTCCGCGACACCGACGAGGCGTACGCCGCGTTCGACACGCAGCGGCTCGGCCTGCTGATCAACTCGTTCGTCGACGTGCTCTCGAACTGGTACGTCCGCCGTTCGCGCCGCCGGTTCTGGTCCGGTGACGCGGGCGCGCTGGCCACCCTGCACGAGACGCTCGACGTGCTGACCCGGGTGATGGCGCCGCTGACGCCGTTCGTCACCGAGCGGGTCTGGCAGGACGTGCTCCGCCCGGTCACGCCCGGCCTGCCCGAGTCGGTGCACCTGGCGAGCTTCCCGACGTACGACGAGACGCTCGTCGACGACACCCTGGCGCGGCACGTGGCGATGGCCCGCCGGGTCGTTGAGCTCGGCCGGTCGGCCCGCGCCGAGGCGAAGGTGAAGACGCGGCAGCCGCTGGCCCGGGCACTGGTCGGGTCGGCCGCGATCGCGGACCTGTCGCCGGAGCTGCTGCAGGAGATCGCCGACGAGCTCAACGTGGGCACCGTCGCGCCGCTGTCCTCGGCGGGCGCGGACCTGGTCGAGTTCTCCGCCAAGGGCAACTTCCGGGAGCTCGGCAAGCGGTTCGCCAAGCAGACCCCGGTGGTCGCGGCCGCGATCGCCGCGGCCGACGCCGGCGCACTGGCCGCCGCCCTGAAGGAGTCCGGGACGGCGACGGTCGTGGTCGACGGCGAGCAGGTCCAGGTCTCCGAGGCCGAGGTGCTGGTCTCCGAGCGGCCGAAGGAAGGCTGGTCGGTGGTCAACGAGCAGGGTGAGACCGTTGCCCTCGACCTCGAGGTGACGCCGGAGCTGAAGCAGGCCGGCCTCGCCCGCGAGGTCGTCCGCACCCTGCAGGAGGCCCGGAAGAACGCCGGCCTCGAGGTGTCCGACCGGATCACGGTCTGGGTGACCTCGACCGACGCCGAGCTCAGTGATGCCCTCGGCAAGCACGCCGAGGAGATCGCCCGCGAGGTCCTCGCCGTCGAGCTCCACCAGGAGGCGCCGGTCGGCGTCACCCTGGTCGACGTTGCCGAAGGCACCGAAGAGGACCTGCAGCTCACGTACTGGCTGGTCAAAGCCTGACGTTGAGACGTCTTCCGGTAGGTGGAGACCTGAAATAACAGGTCTCCACCTACCTCTGCCGGTCTCAGGTCGCCGCGGTCCCGTCAGGCGGGTGGGCGGATGGCGCGGGCTCGGAGGGACGGGGTTGGGCCGAGTTGGGCGATGACGTCGACCAGGAGCAGTCGCGTCTGCTCCACTGCGTCGTCACCCAGTGCTTTGCGGAGGTCGGCGTCGATGGCTGCGCGGTGTTTGCGGGCGGCGGCGATGATGGCCTCGCCGCGGTCGGTGAGCACGACCTGGCGTGCCCGCGCGTCCGACGGGTCCGGCCGGCGGTTGACGTAGCGACGGATCCACAGGTCGGCAACCGTCTTCGAGGCGGCCTGCTGGGTGACACCCAGCTGCTCCGCGAGTGTGCTGATCGTCACCGGCCCGGTGACCAGATGCTGGAACACCACGCCGTCGGAGAAGCGTGAGTCCTCGAAGCCCTCGGCCGCGAGCCGGCGCTGCAGCTCCTCGGCCAGCGCCCAGCCGGCGAACAGCGAGGCCAGGGACAGATCGGCAGCGGCAGGATCGAACTCCATGCCACGGAATATAAAACCTTGGTTGTGCATCGGCCGGGAGCCGGGTGGAGTGTGTTCCCCGACGGTCCCTCCGGGGAATCACCCTCACTCCTACGGCTTGCGCCGTACCGGCTGCGGCTTGCTGAGGTCGAGACGCTCAGCGGCCGGAAGGTTGCTGCTGCCTGGCCCTGACTCCCTGTCACTACCGGGAGACCCTGTGTCAAAAGTGGCCAGACATGGCGAAGAGGCGGTGCCGCCGGAAAGCACCGCCTCTTCGATCAGGTCTGTCAGACGCCGTGACCGTGCGCCTGCGCACGCGCCTCCGGCCGGAAGCCGTTGCGCGGGCTGAGCGTGTCGTCGCCGTTGCCGAGCGCCTTCAGCTGCTCGGTGAAGTAGGTCTTCAGGCGGCTGCGGTACTCACGCTCGTAGGCGTGCAGGTCGTCGATCGTGCGCTCGAGCTGACCCTTCTGCTTCTCCAGGGTGCCGAGCATCTGCGCGCGACGCTCGGCGATCTCGCCGTCGAGCTTCTCGGCGCGGGCGCGGGCCTCACCGGTCATCCGGTCGGCCTTGCCGCGGGCCTCGTTCTCCAGGCGCTCCGCCTTGGCGCGGGCCTCGCCGATGATCTTGTCGGCGGTGTCCTTCGCCTCCTGGACCAGGTCGTCGGAGTGCTTGGTGGCCATCTCCAGCAGCCGCACCGCGGAGCTGGAGGCGTCGCCGACCGTGCCGGCCGCAGCGGCCGCACCCGGAACCGCCACCGGCGGCTTGGGCTCCTCGGGCTTCTCGACCACGACCGGGGGCTTCGGCTGCTGCACGACGGGCGGCAGCGCGGCGGTCTGGTCGACCGGCCGCTGCTGGTCGGCACCGGCACGCTGAGCCGCCGCGAGCTTGGCCCGCAGCTCCTCGTTCTCGGCGAGGAGGCGCTCGAGCTCGGCCTCCACCTCGTCGAGGAAGGAGTCGACCTCTGTGACGTCGTAGCCCTCCCGTAGTCGGACGGGCGTGAATTGCTTCGAGCGGACGTCATCCGGCGTCAGCGGCATCTTTCACCTCGTTTGTCTGTGTCTTGGCGGAGTCCCCGTGGCCCTCGCCTTGGCGACTCAGTAGATCACGTTATCGCTTCGTTGTCTTATGACGGAATCCGGGCTCTACCTACCCGGTCTTCGCGGTCCTCACCCTCACAACGACCGAAGGGCCGTCGAGTTGATCGCCATCGCCACCGACACCATGACGAACAGCATCAGCATCGACAGGTCGATCCGGATACCGCCGGCCCCGATCGGGGGCAGGATCCGCCGCAGCGGCTTCAGGAACGGATCGGTGATCGAGTAGATCAGCTCGAAGAACAGCAGCAGCGGACCCTTGGGGTGCCACTGCGGAGCGAACATGACGATCAGGCTGAGTACGAACCGCGCCACCAGCACCAGGAAGAAGGCGAGCAGAACCCAGTAGAGAACGATGAGGACGAGCGCTAGAGCATCCATGTCGACAACGAGTGTAGAAGACGGCGGAAGCGCCGGCCTCAGCTCTGGTTGTAGAACCCGTCCGCAGCGATCTTTTCCTTCTCCTCCGCGGCCACCGTCACGTTCGGCGGGCAGACCAGGAACACCTTGGTGGTGATCCGCTCGATCGAGCCCCGGCAGCAGAAGATCAGGCCGGCCGCGAAGTCCACCAGCCGCTTGGCGTCGGCGTGGTCCATCTCGGTCAGGTTCATGATGACGGGCGTCCCGTCGCGGAAGTGCTCACCGATGACGCGCGCCTCGTTGTAGCTGCGCGGGTGCACGGTGGTGATGCGGGCCAACTCGGTAACCTCCGGGGACGGCGCGACCCCGCGCCGGTCTGGGAACTTGCTGACCGTGGCGCCGCCCAGGTCCGTGCGGTCCTGGCGCTCCTCGCGATGGTCACGCGGCTCGCGGCTCTCCCGGCCGGCGGGCGCCGGCTCGGCTTCGTGGGAGTCCCCGTCGACGGCTTCGTCGTACTCGTCGTCGTACTCGTCGTCGTACGTGTCGTCGTAGCGGGCGTTGTAACGCTCCCCGTCTTCGACCAAGCCGAGGTACACACCCATCTTGCGCAGCGCGCCGCTCATGGCCCTCCAGCACCTCGATCCGGTTCTACGGCAACTCGACGACAACAGTGAGCAGGAAGCAAAACCCGCTCGATATCGACACTAACCCAGCGGAGTGCGCGTACCGAGTAATGCGCGCCCGAGCCGGACGTGTGTCGCACCGTGCTTGATCGCGGCCTCCAGATCGCCGGTCATCCCGGCCGAGATCCAGTCCGCGCCGGGGTGTTCGGAGCGTAGCCGCGAGGCTACGTCACGCAGCCCGGCGAAGGCTTCGTCCGGGTCCGATCCGAGCGGCGCGACCGCCATCACTCCCCCGAGCTCGAGACCCTCCGCCGCCGCGATCCGCGTGGCCAGCGCCGGTACGGCGGACGGCTCGACGCCGCCGCGGATCGCACCGCTCGCCGCGTCCGCGGAGCCGTACGCCGCGAGGCTCACCTGGATCAGGCAACGCACCGTCTTCGCTTCCGCGACGGCCGCCTTCGACAGCGCGTCGACGAGCGAATCACGGTCGACCGAGTGCACGACCGACGCGTACCGCACGACCGACCGGGCCTTCTTGGACTGCAACTGGCCGACGAAGTGCCACCTGAGGTCCGGGCAGTCCGGCGCCTTCGCCTTCAGCTCCTGCTCACGGTTCTCCCCGACGTCGGTCACGCCGAGGGCCGCGAGCGCCCGTACGTCGCTGATGGGGAAGGTTTTGGTGATCGCCACGAGGGTGACCTCGTCCCGGGCTCTCCCGGCCGCCTGACAGGCCTTCTCGATCCGCTCCTGCACCTGCTCCAGGTTCGCCCGGAGTTCGTCGGCGCGAGTGCTCACGGCGTGACCCGCTTCCGGATCAGTCCCGCCATCCGCCCACTCTCCGGACCTTCGCGGCGGTACGAGTACAGGTTCGGGGATTCAATCGTGCACGCGGTCGCGTCGATCACCTCGACGCCGAGCTCGGCGAGCTGTGCCTGGACGCCGGCGGCGACGTCGATCGCGGGCGTCCCCCAGCTCGTCTCCGAGTACGACGCCGGCACCCGCTCCGCGACCTCGGCGCGCATGTCCTCGGGGACCTCGTAGCAGTTGCCGCACGCGTACGGCCCGAGCACGGCGGTGATCTGCGACGCACCGAGCTCCCGCATAGCGTCGACGGTCGCCGGGACGATGCCGACGTACAGGCCCTTGCGGCCGGAGTGCGCGGCGCCGATCACTCCGCCGCCGGACAGCAGCACCGGCAGACAGTCGGCGGCACGGACGGCCAGGACGACGTCGGAGCGGGTCGTGACGAGCCCGTCGGCCCGCGGCATCGGCTGGATCGGCAGCTCGTCGTCCGGTCCGACGACATGGACGTCACGGCCGTGCACCTGGCTGACCCGCACGACGTTCTCCGCCGGCACACCGAACTCCGCCGCGACCAGCCGGAAGTTGGCGGTGACGCCCTCGACGTCCGGACCCGAGGCACTGCCCAGGTTCAGTTCGCCGTACGGCGGTTGGCTGGCGCCACCGAAACGATCGGTGAAGGCGACCCGGGCGGCGGAGAGTTCCTCGTCGTAGCCGAACACGACTGAAGATTACCCAGCGACGACCGCCGGACTCAGCACCGTCCGCGCCTCGTCGGTCACACCGTTGCGCGCACTGTCCGCCGGCAGCCCGATCACGTGCTCGGCCGCCCGCCGGTAAGCCTCGGTCAGGGCCAGGTCCGCGGGCACGTCGACGTCGGGCGTGATGCCGGTGCCTTCCCAGTTGGTCCCCGACACCGCGTTCACCGACCGCACCACCGGCACCGTCGCCTCGAGCTGCTCGTGCAGCTTGAATCCACGACGAGCATGCGCGCCGCCGCCCGTCCGCTCACCGACGACGACCGCGCGCCCGAACTGCTGCAGGTTGTACGCCAGCTCCTCGCCGCCGGAGAAGGTCGCCGAGCTGGTGAGCACCCAGATCGGCTTGCTGCCGTCGTAGCGCGGACCCGGCACGTACGGCGCGGTCCAGAACTGCCGGATCGTTCCGTCGGCCGGCGTGAGCAGATCCTGCAGATGGATCGGCTCGCCGGACGCGAGGAGATAGCTGCAGACGAAGGCGACCTGGTCGGGCGACCCGCCCACGCAGCGGCGCAGATCGATCACCAGCGCGTCGGTCGACGCGAGCAGCGTCATCGCCGCCGTGATCACCGGGGCGGCGTGCTCGGGCGGATACAGCAGCGGCCGGATCTCCAGCAGGCCGATATTGCCGTCCAGCCGCTCGACCCGGGCCATCCCGCCGGCGTCGAGCTCTGCCCTGCGGCGCCAGTGCGCTTCCTCCGCCACCGGGTCCGTCTCGTCCGGCAGCCCGTCGCGGTGGTACTTGAGCCGCAGATGCTTGTCCTGGTTGCCGATCTGCAGGTCGGCGGTGACGCGCTGCGCGAGCTCCTCCGGCGCCCCGAACGCGTCGTAGCGCCCTTCGGCGGTCGCCGCGGCGAGCCGGTCCGCGATCTCGCGGCCGGTCTCGGGAAAGACGTAGTGCAGGGCGACCAACGCGCCCAGCCGGTCCAGCACTGCCCTGATCTCTTCGGTTCGCATGAGCAGGAGTGAAGCACGGAGTTTGACAAAGCGTCAACAATCTTCGACGCTTTCGTCATGAGCGAGATCTCCGACCACTTGGAGGTGTCGACGGCCGCGCAGTTCAAGGCTCTCGGGCACCCCTTGCGGCACCGTCTGCTGTTCGCGCTCGGGCAGGAGGCGGCCACGATCAGCCAGCTCGCCGCGGCGCTGGGCACGGCGAAGGGCAACGTCGCCCACCATCTGGGGGTGCTGCGTGACGCCGGGATGGTGCACGTCGCCGAGACCCGGCAGGTGCGCGGCGGGACCGAGCAGTACTACCGGCGTTCGGTGCGACGGTTCGACTTCGTCGGTGAAGGCGCCCGGGCGAGCCATGCCGTGTCGCTGCAGGCGGTCGCGGCCGAGCTGGAGACGGCCGATGACGTCCCGGCGTTCACCGTGCGGAACCTGCGATTGACCGCCGAGCAGGCCGCGGAACTTGCAGCGACGCTGGACCGGATGATCGGTGAGCTCGAGGACGCCGGTGCAGGTGAGTCGCGGTACGGCGTCGTCGTGTCGGTGTACCGGCCGCGGCAGCCGTCGGCCGGCAAACAGTGAGCGCCCACCGGCCGTCTTCGCGATGGCTGGTGGGCGCTCGGGTGGTGCGGCGTCCTACTTGAGGAAGTCCGGGATGTCGAGGTCTTCCTCGGGCTCCGGCTTCTTCGGCTTGGAGGTGGCGGCGCCGCTCGTGGAGTTGCTGGGACCGTGCGTCGGCCAGGAGTGCTGGGTCGACGGCGAGGCCGGGGTGTGCGGTGCCGGCTGGGCGGACTGCTGACCGTTCTGCACGGGGCGGGCCGAGTTCGTCGTACCCACGCGCGGTTCGGTCGGGGCCGGGACCGGGATCGTTTCGTCTGCCGGGGCGGACGAAGGTGCCGGAGCCTGCTGCTGGCCCTGGGGTGCTGGTGACGCCGGAGAAGGCTGGGTCGGGGCTGCCTGGGAGGGCTGGCCTCCGGTCGGCTGGCCGGCCCCTGCCTGCCCCGCGCCCGGCTGGCCCGCGCCGGACTGACCGGTGCCGAACTGACCCGCGCCGGGCTGACCCGCAGTGGGCTGGCTCGTCACGGGCTGGCCCGCCGGCGGCTGGCTGGTGGCCGGCGGTGGTGTGGTGGGCTGGCCCGCTTGCTGGCCTGCCTGCTGGGCCGGTGGGGTCGAGCCGCCGGACATCGGCGCCGAGTAGGTCGGGCGGGTGGACTGCGGTCTGGCCTGGTTCATGGCCTGTTCGCGGCGCTTCGGCATCCCGCCGTCGAAGCCGGCCGCGATCACCGTGACCCGCACCTCGTCGCCGAGGGCGTCGTCGATGACCGCGCCGAAGATGATGTTCGCGTCCGAGTGCGCGGACTCCGACACCAGTTGCGCCGCCTCGTTGATCTCGAACAGGCCCAGGTCGGAACCGCCCGCGATCGACAGCAGGACGCCGTGCGCGCCCTCGATACTTGCCTCCAGCAACGGTGACGAGATGGCCGCCTCGGCGGCCGCGACCGCGCGGTCCTCGCCGCGCGACGAGCCGATGCCCATCAGCGCCGAGCCGGCGTTCGACATGACCGCCTTGACGTCGGCGAAGTCCACGTTGATCAGACCGGGCGTGGTGATCAGGTCGGTGATACCGGAGACGCCCTGCAGCAGCACCTGGTCGGCCTGCTTGAACGCGTCCAGCACGGACACGGCGCGGTCGGAGATGGTCAGCAGCCGGTCGTTCGGGATCACGATCAGCGTGTCCACCTCCTCGCGGAGGGTGCTGATGCCGTCCTCGGCCTGGGTGGCGCGGCGCTTGCCCTCGAACGAGAACGGCCGGGTCACCACACCGATGGTCAGCGCGCCGAGCGACCGGGCGATCCGCGCCACCACGGGCGCGCCGCCGGTGCCGGTGCCGCCGCCCTCGCCGGCGGTGACGAAGACCATGTCGGCGCCCTTCAGCGCCTCCTCGATCTCCTCCGCGTGGTCCTCCGCGGCCTTCTGCCCGATCGCCGGGTTCGCACCGGCTCCCAGGCCGCGGGTCTCCTCGCGGCCGATGTCGAGCTTGACGTCCGCGTCGCTCATCAGCAACGCCTGTGCGTCGGTGTTGATGGCGATGAACTCAACGCCCTTCAGACCGTGCTCGATCATCCGGTTGACGGCGTTCACGCCGCCTCCGCCGATGCCGACGACCTTGATGAGTGCCAGGTAGTTCTGCGGTGCCGCCACGTCCGCGCCTCTCGCCTCGTTGCTTTCCCGTTGTCCAGCGAAAAGACTGAACCTCAAGTGGATGCTTAGACTTATGTCAACTTTAGATTACGCCGCACGATACGGGACGCTTCGCGCCAAAATCCACGCGCCTCGCCGCACTTTGCCGATGTGACCCGTCACCGCTTTTCGCCTTTGGTGACAGGGAGATCGGGCGCCGAGACGTCGTACACCTTCGCCTCGCGCTTCATCAGCACGCTCAGTACCCCGGCCTTGCGCTCGCTGTCATCGGAACTACCCCAAACGACCTTCACGCCGGAGCTGAGGTTGAGGGTGATCGAGTCCGGCGACGCTGCCGAGATCGACCCCACCTGCGCCCGCAACGTGTCCGGCAGCGCGGCCGAGACCGTCACCACCGAGTGGATCGTGACGTCGCGCCGCGCACCGGTCACCTTCGCCTCCGGCAGTCCGGCCGGCCGGTCCGGCACCGTCCGGTACGACGTACCGGTCGCGTCCACCAGCTCGTACCGCGAGCCGTCGGTGACCACCACGACCGGAACCCGTTCGGTGACCACGATCACGATCTTGCGCGGCCATGCCCGGGTCACCTGCGCGTCCGCGACGGCCGGGACGGTGCGCACCCGCTCCGCGATCGACCGCAGGTCGACCTTCACCAGCGGGGTCCCGATCGGCGCGGCCGCGACCTGCTCGATCGTTGCCACCGGCACCGTGTCGGCGCCGCTGATCCGGACCCCGGAGACCGCGAACGCGGTGGAGAAGTAGAACAGCCAGACGACCAGACCGGCCAGCACGACCAGTCCGCCGCCGACCGCCCACGGCAACCAGCTACGCCACCGCACCAGCCGTTGCCGGCGCGCGAACCGCTGCTGGGCCCGAGCGAGATCGACGCTCTGGCTCATTCGACGTACCCCACGCTTTTACTTCACCACAGGCTCGGGGGTCTCCTGCGCAGACTCGCGGGTGGCAGCACGTTCGGCCAGCAAACCAACGACTTCCGGGCCGATCAGCGTCACGTCGCCCGCGCCCAGCGTGACCACCAGGTCGCCCGGCTCGGCGAGATCCGCGACCAACTGCGGTACGGCGGACCACGACGGCTCGAACCGGACCTGCTCGGGCTTCAGCGGCACGTGGTTGGCGATCAGCGCGCCGGTGACGCCGGGCTCCGGGTCCTCGCGGGCCGCGAACACGTCCATCACCACGACCTCGTCGGCCAGGGCCAGCGCGTCGGAGAACTGGGTCGCGAAGATCCGGGTCCGGCTGAACAGGTGCGGCTGGAAGCACGCGACCACGCGCCCCTCCCCCGCCACCTGACGGGCCGCGGTCAGGTCGACGGCCAGCTCGGTCGGGTGGTGCGCGTACGAGTCGAAGACCCGGACGCCGTCCTCGAGACCCTTGAACTCGAACCGCCGGCCGGTGCCGGTGAACGACGCGAGGCCCTCGGCCAGGTCGGCCGCGGAGAACCCGAGCCCGAGCCCGACGGTCAGCGCCGCGGACGCGTTCAGGGCGTTGTGCTTGCCCGCCTGCTGCAGCCGGACGACCGGCAGCTTGCGGCCGCGGTACACCGGCACGAACGACTGGGTCGCTCCGGTCGCGGTGATCTCGGTGACGTGCAGGTCCGCGTCGTCGGCCTCGCCGTACGTCCGGACGTCGATCCCGCGGTCGCGCGCGAACGACGCCAACTGCCGGGCGCCCGCGTCGTCGTGGCAGATCACCATGAACCCGCCGGGCAGCACCCGGCCGACGAAGTCCTCGAAGGCCTGCCGGTAGCTGGCCTCGTCGCCGTAGTTGTCCAGGTGGTCCGGCTCGACCGACGTGACGATCGACACCTCGGGCGAGTAGGTCAGGAACGACTTGTCCGACTCGTCCGCCTCGGCGACGAACAGGTCGCCGGTGCCGTCGTGGGCGTTCGACCCGGACTCGTTCAGGTTGCCGCCGATCGCGTACGACGGGTCGGCGGCGCAGTGCTGCAGCGCGACCGTGAGCATCGACGTGGTGGTGGTCTTGCCGTGCGTGCCGGCCACCGCCAGCGTCCGGCGGCCGACCATCACCGAGGCGAGCGCGGCGGCCCGCGGCAGGATCGGGATCCCGGCCGCGCGGGCGGCGAGCACCTCGGGGTTGGTCTCGCGGATCGCGGTCGACACCACCACGGTGTCGGCGTCCTTCACGTGCTCGGCGGCGTGGCCGACCCAGCAGGTCGCGCCGAGCGCCCGGAGCGCGGCGAGCACCTTGCCGTCCTTGGCGTCCGACCCGGACACCTCGATGCCGCGGGAGGCCATGATCCGGGCGATCCCGGACATGCCGGCGCCGCCGATACCGACGAAGTGCACCCTGCCCAGCTTCTCGGCCGGTAACAGCGTGTCAGGAGCGGTGACGATCACGAAGCAGACCCCACCACATCGAGGATGATCCGCGCCAATCGGTCGTCGGCGTCGGTCCGGATGACACCGGTCGCAGCTGTGGACATGGCTGTCAGACGCTCGCGGTCGAGCAGAAGTTGCGGCACGTTCGCGCGCACCCAGTCCGCGGTCAGCTCGGCGTTGTCGATCAACACACCACCCCCTACGTCGACGACCGGCTTCGCGTTCAGCCGCTGCTCACCGTTACCGATCGGCAGCGGAACGTAGATCGCGGGCAGGCCGACACCGGACACCTCGGTGACAGTGTTCGCACCCGAGCGGCACACCACCAGATCCGCAGCGGAGTAGGCGAGGTCCATCCGGTCGACATAGTTCAGCACCACGTACGGGTACCCGCCCGTCGGCGGCACCTCGAGGGTGTTCTTCGGGCCGATCGCGTGCAGCACCTGGATCCCGGCCGCGGCCAGGTCGGCGGCCGCGCCGGAGACGGCCTCGTTGATCCGCTGCGCACCCTGCGAGCCGCCTGTCACGAACAGCGTCGGAGCGTCCGGATCCAGGCCGAAGAACTGCCGGGCCTCCGCGCGCCGCGCGGCCCGGTCCAGCGTCGAGATCGCCCGCCGGATCGGCAGGCCGACATACTCGGCGTGCGGCAGGTCGCTGCCCGGGAACGACGTCTTCACGTGCTCGGTGCAGTACCGGGCGGCGAACTTGTTCGCGATCCCCGGCACGGCGTTGCCCTCGTGCACCACGATCGGCGTCTTCCGCCGCCAGGCGGCGACGTACGCCGGGGTGGACACGTAGCCGCCGAAGCCGACCAGGACGTCCGCCTTCGCCTCGTCCAGGATCCGGCGGGCGGCGCTCACCGAGGACAGCATCTTCCCGGGGACGGCGAACAGCGCCGGCGTGGGCTTGCGCGGCAACGGCACCGGCGGGATCAGCTCCAGCCGGTACCCGGCCTCGGGGACCACGCGGGTCTCGAGGCCGCGCTCGGTCCCGAGGGCGAGGATCTCGACCGTCGGGTCGATCCGGCGCAGGGCGTCTGCGGTGGCGATCAGGGGTGAGGTGTGGCCGGCGCTACCGCCGCCGGCCAGAACGATGCTGGGCACAGCTTTCAACGCTCCCGCGGGTTCACTGGTACGACGTACGTCGCGAAGGCAGCCAGCCGAAACGCGGCCGCCGGGTTTCTTTCAGGGCGGCCTGCGCGCCGGGCTCGGCCTTCGCGAAGGACAGCAGCATGCCGATCGCGATCAGCGTCGGCAGCAGTGCGGAACCACCGTACGACAAAAGCGGGAGCGGGATACCCACGATGGGTAGCAGTCCGATCACGGCGCCGAGGTTGACCAGCGTCTGCGCCATGATCCAGATGGTGATCCCGGCCGCCGCGTAGCGGACGAACGGCTCGGTGTTCCGGGTCGCGATCCGCACCCCGGCGTAGGCCAGGGTGAGGAACAGGGCGAGCACGGTGAGCGACCCGACCAGGCCGAGCTCCTCACCGATGACCGAGAAGATGAAGTCGGTGTGCGCCTCCGGCAGGTTGCCCCACTTCTGCCGGCTGTTGCCGATCCCGACGCCCCACCAGCCGCCGGTCGAGAGCGCGTAGAACGAGTGGTACGCCTGCCAGCCGATCCCGGAGGCGTCGCCGAACGGGTTCATGAACGACGTGACCCGGTCGAGCCGGTGCTGGGCCGTCATCACGAAGTACGTCGCGATGGTGCCGACGACCGCGATCGTCGCGACGAACAGGCGGGTCGGCGCGCCGACCACCCAGATCAGCCCGATCATGATCGCCATCAGCACCAGCGCCGTGCCGAGGTCGTGCTGCCCGACGACCAGCGCGATCACCAGACCGCAGACCGGCACCATCGGGACCAGCAGGTGCTTCCACTGGGTGAGCAGCTTCTCCTTGCGGGCATACAGGTCCGCACACCACATCACCATCGCGAGCTTGGCGAACTCACTCGGCTGGATCTGCAACGGGCCGCCGAGGTTCAGCCAGTTGGTGTTGCCGTTCACCCCGACGCCGAGACCCGGGATGTAGGTGAGCACCAGCAGGAACACGGAGCCGAGCAGCGCGACGTACGCGAGCATGCGGAAGTGCCGGGGCGTCATCCGCGAGGCGACGTACGCCATCGGGAGGCCGACGCCGACCCAGATCAGCTGCCGGACGAAGATCGTGTAGCTGTTCCCGTTCGCGCGCAGCGACAGCACGCTGGACGCCGACAGCACCATCATCAGGCCGAGCACCAGCAGCAGGCCGGTCGCCCCGAGCACGATGTGGTACGACGTCAGCGGGCGGTCGAGGACCTCCTTGATCGCCGCGATCCACGGGCGCTCGCTCTGCTTCTTCTGGTCCGGCTGATCCGCGATCGACGTCACGCGATCACCCCAGTCGGCGTACGGCTTCGGCGAAGGCGTCGCCGCGGGCTCCGTAGTTGGCGAACATGTCCCAGGACGCGCAGCCGGGCGCGAGCAGCACGGTGTCACCCACCTGTGCGAGCTTCGCCGCCTCCCCCACCACGATCTCCATGGCACCAGTGTCGGTTGACTCGACGACGATCCTCGGGACATCCGGTGCGTGTCGCTCCAGAGCTTGGGCGATCACGTCCCGGTCCTGCCCGAGCAGGACAACCGCACGCAAACGCTTGCGCGCCGCGATCACCAGCTCGTCGAACGTCGCGCCCTTCGCCTGACCGCCGGCGATCCACACCACGTGCTCGTAGGCCAGCAGCGACGCCTGCGCGGCGTGCGGGTTGGTGGCCTTGGAGTCGTCGACATAGTTGACCCCGGCAACGTCCGCGACGTGTGCGATCCGGTGCTTGTCGGGCCGGAACCCGCGCAGCCCGTCGCGGATCGCGGTCGCCGGGACGCCGAACGCGCGGGCCAGCGCGGCGGCCGCCAGCGCGTTCGCGACGTTGTGCGGTGCGGGCGGCGTGACGTCGCCGATCGAGGCCAGCTCCAGCGCCGACGTCTTGCGCTGCTCCACGAACGCGCGGTCGACGAGCAGGTCGTCGACCAGGCCGAGCATCGACAGTCCCGGCGTACCGAGGGTGAAGCCGATCGCCCGGCAGCCCTCGATCACGTCGGCTTGTTCGACCAGGTGCTCGGTGGCCGGGTCCGCGACGTTGTACACGCACGCGACCTGGCAGTTCTCGTAGATCCGGCCCTTGTCCTGCGCGTACGCCTCGAGCGACCCGTGCCAGTCGACATGGTCCGGCGCGATGTTCAGGACGGCGGCCGCGTGCGCCGACATCGAGTGCGTGTAGTGCAGCTGGTAGCTGGACAGCTCGACCGCGATCACGTCGTACGGCTCGGGATCCATGACCGCCTCCAGCAGCGGCAGCCCGACGTTGCCCGCGGCAACGGCACGGTGGCTGGCCGCCTCCAGCATCGCGGTCAGCATCTGCACGGTCGTGGTCTTCCCGTTGGTGCCGGTGATGCACAGCCACGGCGCCGGGTGCTCCGGGTCGCGCAGCCGCCACGCCAGCTCGATCTCGCTCCAGATCGGCACGTCCCGCTCGGCGGCCTGCGCGAGCAGCGGCGCGTGCGGCGGTACGCCGGGCGACGTGACGACCACGTCGACGTCCTTCGGCAGCTCGGCCGTGCTGCCCGGGCCGAGCGTGATCGTCGCTCCGAGCGTCTCCAGGATCTGCGCCTTCTCGCGCAACGCCTCGGTGTCGCGGTCGTCCAGGACGACGAGGTGCTCGGCGCCGGCCTGGATCAGGGAGTCGGCGCAGGCATAGCCCGCCGTACCGAAGCCGAGCACCACGAACCGGGTCGTCGCCCAACCGTCGGACGTGCGTGTTTCAAGACTCATCCGGTCACCCATTCCGCGTAGAAGACCCCGAGTCCGATCACGACGCACAGGCCCTGGATGATCCAGAACCGGATCACCACGTTCACCTGTTCCCAGCCGAGCATCTCGAAGTGGTGGTGCAACGGGGCGATCAGGAACAGCCGTTTACCGACGCCGGATGCCTGTTTGGTGATCTTGAAGTAGCCGACCTGCAGGATCACCGACGCGGTGATGACGACGAACAGGCCGCCGAGCAGCAGCACCAGCAGCTCGGTCCGGGTCATCACAGCCATGCCGGCCAGCGCGCCGCCGAGCCCCAGCGAACCGGTGTCGCCCATGAAGATCTTCGCCGGCGACGCGTTCCACCACAGGAAGCCGAACAGCGCACCGGTCAGGGATGCCGCGACGACGGCCAGATCGTGCGGATCTCGGACTTCGTAACACTTCGCGCCGACGCCCTGGGCGGTCGCGCAGCTCTGGTTGAACTGCCAGATGCAGATCAGCGTGTAGGCGCCGAACACCATCATCGACGCGCCCGTGGCCAGGCCGTCCAGGCCGTCGGCGAGGTTCACGCCGTTCGACATGCCGGCGATCAGCAGCAGGATCCAGATGATCACCAGGATGGCCGGCAGCTCCAGCCAGCCGATGTCGCGGATGAACGAAATGAACGGCGACGCCGGCCGCTGACCGCGCTCGTCCGGGAACTGCAGCGCGAGCACCGCGAAGATCACCGCGACGAGCGTCTGGCCGGCCAGTTTCGCCTTGCTGCGCAGACCGAGGCTGCGCTGCCGGAAGATCTTGATGAAGTCGTCCAGGAACCCGACCGCGCCCATCCCGGCGAACAGGAACAGCACCAGGATCGCCGAGGCGCTCGGCGGCGTCATCGTGAACAGCTTCGCCGCGAAGTACCCGACGATGGTCGCGATGATGAAGACGAAGCCGCCCATGGTCGGCGTACCGCGCTTGATCTGGTGGGACTTCACGCCGTCGTCGCGGATCTCCTGGCCGTACCCGCGCCGGGCCAGCCACTTGATCGCGTAGCGGGTGCCGAGCAGCGTCAGCACCATCGCGACGGCGCCGCCGAACAGGATCGAGATCACTGCTGTTCCTCCAGCAGGGCGTCGGCGAGGCTGCGCAGTTTGGCGGCCTTCGAGGACTTCACCAGCACCACGTCACCGGCGCGCAACTCCTTGCGCAGCAACTCCAGCGCCTCGGGGATGGTCTCCACGAACGCGGACTCGTTGCCCCACGAGCCTTCCAGCGAGGCGCCGAGGTGGATCGGCTTCGCGCCCTCGCCGACCACGACCAGCCGGTTCACGTCCAGCCGGACGGCCAGCCGCCCGATCGCGTCGTGCTCGTCGGCGGAGACGTCGCCGAGCTCGAGCATCTCGCCGAGCACCGCCCAGGTCCGCGCGCCGCGGGACCGGCCGATGGCGGCCAGCGACTTCAGCGCCGCGCGGGTCGACTCCGGGTTCGCGTTGAACGCGTCGTTGATGATCGTCACGCCGTCGGCGCGCTCGGTCAGCTCCATCCGCGCCGCGGACACCCGCTGGGCGGCGTTCAGCCCGTCGGTGATCTGCTCCGGTGTCAGGCCGATCGCCACCCCGACCGCGGCGGCGGCGAGCGCGTTCGAGACGTAGTGCTCGCCGATGAACCGCAGCTCGACATTCGCACTGAAGTCGCCGAGGTGCAGCGTGAACGCGGGCCGGCCCTCGCCGTCGATCTTGACGTCCGTGGCCCGGACGTCGGCCTCGGGCGCCTCGCCGAAGGTCAGCACCCGCTCGCTCGTGCGGCTGCGCATCGCGGCCACTCGGTGGTCGTCGGCGTTGAGGATCGCGGTGCCGCCCGGCTGCACGGCCTCGATGATCTCGCCCTTGGCGAGCGCGATGTTGTCCTGGGACCCGAGCTTGCCGATGTGCGAGGTGCCGACGTTCAGCACGAGGCCGACCTGCGGCGGCGTGATCCCGGTCAGGTAGCTGATGTCGCCCAGGCTCCGGACACCCATCTCGGCGATCAGGTACTTGGTCGCGGCCGTCGCCTGCAGTGCGGTCAGCGGGTGCCCGATCTCGTTGTTGAACGAGCCCTCCGGCACCACGGTCTCGCCGTACGGGCTGATCAGCTGGCCGATCAGGTCCTTGGTGCTGGTCTTGCCCGAGGACCCGGTCAGCGCGATCACCGTCAAGCCGGGCAGCTTGCCGATCACGAACCGGGCGAGGTCGCCGAGCGCCCGCTGCGCGTCGTCAACGACGATGCAGGGGCTGCCCTCGACCGGCCGGGTGGTGAGCGAGACGGTGACGCCGGCCGCGGTCGCCGTACCGACGAAGTCGTGGCCGTCGACGCGCTCGCCGGGCAGGGCGACGAACAGGCCGCCCGGTCCCGCCGCCCGGGAGTCGATCACCACCGGGCCCTCCACGACGGCCGTGGGCTCGGCGCCCACGAGCTCTCCGCGGACGGCGTCGGCGATCTCGCCGCAACTGACAGGGATCACCGGTCTGCCTCCAGCAACTCACGCACGGTTTCGCGGTCGTCGAACGGGTGGATCACGCCGCCGACGTCCTGGCCTGTCTCATGACCCTTCCCGAGGACGACGACGGTGTCGCCCGGGCCGGCCAGCTCGATCGCGGACGCGATCGCCCGCCGCCGGTCGCCGATCTCGTGCAGGTCCACCTGCGGTACGGCGTCCCGCGCGCCGGCCAGCGCGGCGGCGCGGATCGCCGCCGGGTCCTCGCTGCGCGGGTTGTCGTCGGTGATGATCACCACGTCCGCCGCCCGGGCGGCCTCGGCGCCCATCGCGGGCCGCTTCCACGGGTCCCGGTCGCCGCCGCAACCGACGACCGCGAACAGCCGGCCCTTGGTCGCGCCGCGCGCGGCCCGCAGCGCCAGCGCGACCGCGTCCGGCGTGTGCGCGTAGTCCACGATCACCGCCGGCCCGTCCGCACGGGTGAACGTCTCCATCCGCCCCGGCACACTCGCCGTCCGCAGCCCGGCCGCGATCGTCTCGACCGGTACGCCGACCTGCCGCAGCATCGCGGTCGCGAGCAGCGCATTGGCGACGTTGAAGTCACCGGGCAGGGCGATCTCGATCGTGAACGCCTCGCCGGGGCCCCGGACGTCGATCATCGTGCCGCCGTGTTCCGACCGGTGCAGGCCGGCGACGGTCCAGTCTGCGTCGCCCTTCGTCGACACCGTGACGGTCGGTACGACGGTCTGCGCCGCGAGCCGGCGCCCGTACTCGTCGTCGATCGTCACCACGGCGACATCGCACCGCTCCGGGGTGAACAACGAGGCCTTCGCCTGGAAGTAGTCCTCGAACGTCTTGTGGAAGTCCAGATGGTCCTGCGTGAGGTTGAGGAACCCGGCGACCGCGTAGCGCGCGCCGTCGACGCGGCCCATCGCGAGCGCGTGGCTCGACACCTCCATCGAGCACCACGCCACGGCCTGTTCGCGCATCACCGCGAACAGCGCCTGCAGGTCGGTGGCCTCCGGGGTGGTCCGGACGCTCTTCACGACCTCGTCGCCGATGCGGGTCTGGATGGTCCCGATGAGCGCCGTCGGACCGAGCTCCCGGAGCACGGAGTCCAGCAGGAAGCTGGTGGTGGTCTTGCCGTTCGTGCCGGTTACACCGAGCAGCCGGAGCGCGCTGGTCGGCTCGCCGTACACGCGGGACGCGACCGCTCCGAGCACGCTGCGCGGCTTGTCGACGACCAGCACCGGAAGGCCCGTGGCCGCGGCGCGGTCCGCTCCGGCCGGGTCGGTCAGGACGGCGACCGCCCCCGCGTGCTGGGCGCGTGCGACGAACTCCGCACCGTGCGTGACCGCACCGGGCAAAGCGGCGTACAGGTCGCCGGGAAGGACGGAACGCGAGTCGAGGGAAACGCCGGTCACTGCCACCGGCGACTCTGCCGGAGGTTGTGTTCGGGCGACGTTCGCGAGGTCGGCGAGGCTGACCGGCACGACGTGCCGTGGCCTGATCGCTGCGACCGCGCCGCCGGCGGCGGTAGGGGTGGACACGGGCCCTGAGGCTACCGCTCCAGGCCCCGTGACTCCTATCTGACCCTGCGTCACCAGACTGTGTGTCACCAGGCTGGGCGTCACTTCCACGTCAGCGGGATGTTCGGCTGCGCCGCACCCGTCGGCGGTACGACGTACTTCTGCAACGCGTAGCTCATCACGTCTCGGAACACCGGTCCTCCTTGGAGACCACCACCCCGGGCACCCTGGGGATCGTGCAGTACGACGTACGTCACGAACCGCGGGTTGTCCGCAGGAGCGAATCCGGCGAAAGAAGTCGCCCAGGCGCCGTACTTGCCGGTCCCGGGAACGACCTGCTGGGCGGTACCGGTCTTGCCGGCCACCAGGTAGCCGTCGATCGCGGCCTGCGGCGCGGTGCCCTTTTTCGCGGTCACCGCCTCCATCATCGTGGTGACCTCCTTGGCCGCCTTCTCGCTCACCACGCGACGGGCCGGGGCGGTCTGGTTCGGGATCTTGGCGCCGTTGGCGTCGACGTAGTTGCGGACCAGCTTCGGCGGCACGTAGACGCCGCCGTTCGCCACCGCGTTCACCGCGGCGGTCTCCTGAACGGCGTTCACCGAGAGGCCCTGGCCGAACGCCACGTTCGACCGGGTCAGCTCGGGCCACTCGTCACCCGGCGTCAGCAGGCCCTTGGTCTCGCCCGGGAAGTTCAGGCCGGTCGGCTCGCCGAAACCGAAGTCGTGCAGGTACTTCACGAACTGCGCGATCGGCATCTTCTGCGCGGCCATGATCGTGCCGACGTTCGACGACTTCGCGATCACCCCGGAGATGGTCAGGTTCAAGGTGTCGTGCGACCAGTGGTCCTTGATGATCCGGCGCTGCACGTCGATGCTGCCGGGGACCTGCAGCTTGGTGTTCAGGTCGATGATCCCGGCGTCGGCGAGGGCGGCCATCGTGACCACCTTCTGCACCGAACCCGGCTCGTAGCTGCGCTCCAGCGCCGGGTTGTTCAGTTCGGACGCCTTGTACTTCGTGTTCGGGTCGAACGTCGGGTAGTTCGCCATCGCCATCAGCTCGCCGGACTTCACGTCCATCACGACCACCGTGCCGGAGCTGGCCTGGTAGTCCCGCACCGCCTTCTCGATCCGCTTCTGCGCGAAGTACTGCAGGTCGGTGTCCAGGGTCAGCTCGACGCCGAGACCGGGCTTCGGTTCCTGCACGGTGTGGTTCGCGTTCGGAATCTTGTTGCCCTTGGCATCGACCTCGTACATCGCCTGGCCGTCCTTGCCGGACAGCTTCGCGTTCAGGCCGTACTCGAGCCCGGACTGGCCCTTGCCGTCGGCGCCGGTGACGCCGACCAGGGTGGCCGCGATGCTGCCGTTCGGGTGGCTGCGGATCGGGTCTTCCTCGGTGTAGAGGCCGGCCAGCAGCGGCGCCTGCTGCTCCTTCGGCTTGCCCTTGTTCTGCTCGGCGATGGGCGCGTTCGCGGCCTTGATCTCGGCCTGGATCGCGGTCCACACGGTCGGGCTGACCTGGCGTGCGAGGTAGGTGAAGCGGCCAGTGCCGGACATCGCGGCGACCAGCGTCGCGGCCGTCGTGCCGGGGAGCTTAGGGGCCAGGATCGCGGCCAGCTGCTGGGCCACCGGCCTTGTCTGCTGCGGGTCCGCGGTGATCGCGACCGCGTCCTCGGTGACCGCGAGCTCGACGCCGTTGCGGTCGGTGATGGTGCCGCGGTTGGCGTGCAGGGTGAACGAGCGGGCATTCTCCTTGGTCGCCGCCTGCGCGTAGCTGTCCGGGTCCACGCCCTGGAGCAGCACGAGCCGCCCGGCGAACAGCGACAGCACGAACGCCATCACGCCGAACGTCATCCGCAACCGCAACGCCGGCCGCCCGAGCCGCAGCATCCGCGGCGGCTTCTTCACCCGGCGCTTCTTCGGTCGCGGCCGAGGCCTGTTCTGCGGCGGCCGCTTCTTCGCCGAGGCCGTCTTCTTGACCGGGCGCTTCGCGGTCTTCTTGACCGGGCGCTTGGCGGCTCCGGTCGGCTGAGCCCGCTTGCGAGCTGCCGGCGTACCACTGGAAGGCCTCTTCGCCGCGGCCTTCTTCACTGGGCGTGGAGCCGCCGCGGCCCGTGTGCGTTCCCGCTCTTCGCGGGCCTTGCGCAGGAGGCGTTCGCGGGTGGATTCGGGGCGGGGTGGGACAGTGCGACCACTGTCCGTAGCGGACGGACGACGGGGTTGAGCCTTGCGGGGCGGGTTGTCCCGGCCCGGAGCAGCACCACGCTTTCGTGGCGGCGGCTCGTTTCCCCGTCGGTCCGTCATCCGATCATCCCCGTGTGGTCGTGGCGGGCTTCTTCGTCGTGGCCGGCGGCTTGGTGGTACCGGCCGGCGGCTTCGTGGCGGTCGTGGGCGGCTTGGTGGTGCCCGGGTTGGTCGTCCCGGCCGTCGGCTTGACCGGCGTCACGGGCTTGACCGGAGTCACCGGCTTCACCGGCGGCTTGGCGGTCGCCTTGCCGGTCGGCGTCCCCGGCCCGAACATCGCCGTACCGGCGTCCGCCTTGCCCTCGGCCGGTACGCCGAGCACCCGTCCGTCGGACAGCCGCAGGAACACCGGGTTCGGGTTCGGCACCATGCCCATCCGCAGCGCGCGGTCGGACAGGTTCTGCGGCGACTCCAGCGTCCGGACCTGCTTCTCCAGCTGCTCCTGCTGGTCCCGGAGCTGATCGGCCTGCGAGCTCAGCTTGGTGATGTTGAACGTGCCGCTCTGCAGTTCGGTGTTCAGCAGCAGCAGACCGACCAGTCCGGCGGCCAGCAGCGACACCACGAAGATGACGAACGGCATCCGCGGCGGCCGGAACGGCGCGCCGTACACCACCCGGAGCCGCGGCTGCGGCTTCTTCGCCGGGCCACTGGCGACCGGAGTCACCCGCGCCTTCTGCGGGCTGAAGACAGTACTCATCAGGCCACCAGTCCCCTCTCCCGGATCCGCTCGGCCGCCCGCACGCGAGCGGAGGCGGCGCGCGGGTTCGCCGCGACCTCCTCCTCGGTCGGCCGTTCGGCGCCCCGGGTCAGTAGCTTCAGATACGGTTCGTGCCCGGCCGGGATCACCGGCAGGTCGTCCGGTACGTCGGACTTCGTGCCCGGCGCGAACGCCTGCTTGGTGATCCGGTCCTCGAGCGAGTGGTAGCTCATCACCACGATCCGGCCGTGCAGCGCGAGCGCCCCGAGCGCGGCGGGCAGCGCGCGGCGCAGCACGTCGAGCTCCCCGTTCACCTCGATCCGCAACGCCTGGAAGGTCCGCTTCGCCGGGTGCCCGCCGGTCCGCCGGGCGGCCTGCGGGATCGCGTTGCGGACCAGCTCGGACAGCCGGGCGCTGTTCGTGAACGGCTCGGTCTCCCGCTCGCGGACGATCCGGTCCGCGATCCGGCGGGCGAACTTCTCCTCGCCGTACTGGAAAAGGATCCGGGCCAGGTCGGCCGCGCTGTAGGTGTTGACGATGTCGGCCGCCGTGGTCGGGCCGGTCGGGTCCATCCGCATGTCGAGCGGCGCGTCCTGCGCGTACGCGAACCCGCGGTCGGCCTCATCCAGCTGCATCGACGAGACGCCGAGGTCGAACAGGATGCCGTCGATCGCCGCGACGTCGAGGTCGGCCAGCACCCGCGGCAACTCGTCGTACACCGCGTGCACGAGGGTGATCCGCTCCTGGTACGGCGCCAGGCGCTCGCCGGCCAGCCGCAACGCGTTCGGGTCCCGGTCGAGGCCGATCAGCCGGACCTCGGGAAACTGCCGCAGGAACGCCTCGGAATGACCGCCGAGGCCGAGGGTCGCGTCGACGACGACGGCGCCGGGACGCGCGAGCGCCGGCGCCAGCAGCGCGACGACGCGCTCCAGCATCACCGGCACATGCCGCTCCGCAGCGTCCATCTCGACCCTTCCCGTCGCCGCGGGGACGACCCTGCCCCCGCAGGTCATGTGGTGCGTAGACGGCCCGGAGACAGCACCGTCCGGTCAGATCGCGGGTACGCCTTCCGGGGAAGTACCTGTGGGTCTTGGCGCCGGGGAAGTGACGCCAACACTCCAGGTCGGAAGTCGGACCCGTGATCTCACCGGACGGTCGGTGTGTTCCAGTCCTCGCACACTGTTCAGCTTGATGATCAGAAGATCCCGGGCAGTACTTCCTCGGACAGGTCGGCGAACGCCTGCTCCTGCTCCGCGGAGTACCGGTTCCAGTTCTCCGTGTTCCAGATCTCCACCCGATTCATCGCCCCGATGACGACACAGTCGCGATCCAGTGACGCATAGTCGCGCAGCATCGGCGGGATGGTGACCCGGCCCTGCTTGTCCGGCATCTCGTTCGAGGCGCCGGCGAACAGCATCCGGAGGTAGTCCCGGGCACCTTTGTTGGTGATCGGGGCCTGCTTCAACTGCTCGGTCAGCTGGACGAACTCACGCTCCGGCCACACGGACAGCGATCGCTCCTGTCCACGGGTGATCACCAGGCCGTCGGCGAGCTCGTCGCGGAACTTCGCCGGCAGGAACAGCCGGCCCTTGTCGTCGAGCTTGGGGAAGTGAGTTCCGAGGAACACGCTCCACCTCCCCGTTGCGGACTTTCCGACTCAGGCGAGTGTTTCCACCACTTCAGTTCCACTGCGCTCCACCTTACTCCACTTTCCACCACCGTCAACCAACTTCCGCCCCGTTACGCCCCTGTGCCGCCTGAATTCACGCTCAGCGCCAGCGTGTCGCTGCCGGCTCAGCCGTCACCCCACCCCGCCTCCACAAGCCCCTGTGGAGCGAAGTGGAGGACGCAGTGGAGCAAAGTGGAGGACGGCAACGCGAAGTCGACTTTGGGCACGGGCCAACCATTCGGAGGCGCCGGAAACGGTTGGTCGGTGCTCAAGGTCGGTCGTCGCAGGTTCGTCGGATGAACTGTTCGCGGCCCGGAACCGTGAACCAGACAGCGGTTCGCAGCGTCGTACGCCCCGCACACTGCTTTCACCGCCCGTACGCTGGGGGGAAGACTTTTCCGACCCCGCCGTGAGGGCGTGCGCCGATGGACACCGAAACGCCAGGTAACGAAACTTCCGCGCCTCTAGGCCCGACCCCCGCAGCGGGACAGAATGTGTCGGCAGTCAACGAATGGGGAGGACACAGAGTGAGCAGCACCGCGACCAGCTCGC
Source organism: Kribbella sp. NPDC004138 (assembly GCF_053603655.1). Classification (NCBI taxonomy): domain Bacteria; kingdom Bacillati; phylum Actinomycetota; class Actinomycetes; order Propionibacteriales; family Kribbellaceae; genus Kribbella; species Kribbella sp. NPDC004138. Next base: position 262,276 of record NZ_JBSGFZ010000008.1, on the reverse strand, counting down.
CGCTGGCAGGAGCCGGGGACTTCGACGAGCTGTCCGAGGTGGCGGGCCGAGTACGGCGGGCCATGGAACAGGTGATCGAGGGCAAGTCCGACGTCATCGAGGTGGCCGTCACGGTTCTGCTGGCCGAGGGGCATCTGCTGATCGAGGACGTACCGGGCGTCGGTAAGACGATGCTGGCCAAGGCGCTGGCGAAGTCGATCGACTGCAGCGTGCGACGGATCCAGTTCACGCCGGACCTGCTGCCGTCGGACATCACCGGCGTCTCGGTCTTCAACCAGGAGATCCGCGACTTCGAGTTCAAGCCCGGCGCGGTGTTCGCGAACATCGTCGTCGGCGACGAGATCAACCGCGCCTCGCCGAAGACGCAGGCCGCGCTGCTGGAGTCGATGGAGGAGCGTCAGGTCACCGTCGACACCACGACGTACCAGCTCGAGGCGCCGTTCATGGTGATCGCGACGCAGAACCCGATCGAGATGGAAGGCACGTACCCGCTGCCGGAGGCGCAGCGCGACCGGTTCATGGCCCGGGTGTCGATGGGCTACCCGGAGCCGGCCGCCGAGCTGCGGATGCTGGACGGCCACGCGGCCGACGACCCGCTGCAGAGCCTGCAGCCGGTCACCGACGGCCAGCAGATTCTGCGCCTGGTGAAGACGGTGCAGTCGGTGCACGTGTCGGAGTCCGTGAAGGAGTACGCCGTGGCCCTGGTCGGCGCGACCCGCCGCTCGCAGGAGCTCCGGCTGGGCGCCAGCCCGCGGTCGACGCTGCACCTGATCCGCGCCGCGCGCGCGGCGGCCGCGCTGGACTCGCGGGAGTTCGTGCTGCCGGACGACATCCAGGAGCTCGCGGTACCGGTGCTCGCGCACCGCGTGCTGCCGGCGGCCGAAGCGCATCTCGGTGGGCGCGGTGCGGCCGACATCATCTCCGGACTCGTGGCGAGCGTGCCGCTCCCCCGTACCCGCCGGGACTGAGACATGCGGCAGGCTTTGCGCGGACTGACCACCAGAGGGCGGGCGTTCGTCGCGGCCGGTCTCACGGCTTCGCTGTGCGCTCTCCTGCTCGGCCAAAAGGATCTGCTGCGCGTCGGCATCCTGCTGGCCGCGCTGCCGGTCGTGGCGGCGCTCGTCGTCGGCCGGACCCGGCTGCGGCTCCAGGTACGGCGCAGCCTCGCGCCGGACCAGGTGCCGGTCGGGACGCCGGCGACCGTCGAGCTGGCGCTGAGCAACCAGGGCCGGATGCCCGCGGGGCTGCTGCTGCTCGAGGACCGTATTCCTTATGTACTGGGCCACCGCCCGCGGTTCGTCGTCGACCGGGTCAGCCCGAACTGGCGCCGGACCGTCACGTACCCGGTCAAGTCCGACGTCCGCGGCCTGTTCCAGGTCGGCCCGTTGATGCTGACGGTGGCCGATCCGTTCGGGCTGGTGGAGACGACCCGGACGTTCACCCGCAGCCAGCACCTGCTGGTCACGCCGCGGGTCTACAAGCTGCCCGAGGTCCGGCTCGGCGCGGACCGCGCCGGATCCGGTGAGAACCGGCCGCGGGCGATCGCGGCCGCCGGCGAGGAGGACGCGACGGTCCGCGAGTACCGCGACGGCGACGACCTGCGCCGGGTGCACTGGCGGTCGACCGCGCGCCGCGGCGAGCTGATGGTCCGCCGTGAGGAGCAGCCCTGGCAGAGCCGGTGCGCGCTGTTCCTGGACGCACGGACGATCTCGCACCACGGGCACGGCCCGTCGTCCAGCCTGGAGTGGGCGGTCAGCGCGGCCGCGTCGATCGGTATCGACCGGATGCGGCGCGGCTATGTCACCACGATGCTCGGCGGGCCGACCACGCTGTCGGCGATCACGCACCGGTCGTCCGCGGCAGTGCACCAGCCGCTCACGCAGCAGCAGCTGCTGACCGAGTGCGCGACGGTCGAGGAGCACAAGTACGCCGAGCTCGGCCCGTTGCTGACCGTCGATCGGCACGCGCAGGACCCGAGCCTCGTGATTGCCGTCGTCGGCGCCTGCGGCAGTGAGGACATCACCGCCCTGAACCGCTGGCGGACCAGCCAGGCGACCGGTGTCGCGCTGGTGCTGGACGCCGCGAGCTGGGCGGTCGGCGCCGAGGCGACCGAGAAGGCGGCCCGGCTGACCGCCGCCACGGACGCCACCGAGAACGAGCTGCGCCGGAACGGCTGGCGAGTCGCCAGAGTCCGCCGCGGCGACCACCTCCCGACCGTATGGTCCGGGCTAGGCCTACGAAGCGGACGAATCGCATGACAGGACACGCCAGGATCTCGCTCGCCGCCTGGGGCGCGACCGTGCTGGGGGCGATGGTCCTCACGCCGGTGTTCTCCGGCCCGTTCCTGTTCATCAGCGCATTCCTGTGCGCGCTGGTGACGGGGGTCGGCGTCCTGCTGCAGAACCTGCGCGCCCCACGCATCGTCGTACCGATCGTCCAGCTGGTGGTGCTGGTCGAGCTGCTGTCGCTGTTCTTCCTGCACGACACGATGAAGTTCGGGGTGCTGCCGCTGAAGGCGACGGCGCTCGAGTTCAACGCGCAGATGGTCGACGCGATGGACTCGATCAACCGGTTCAGCGCGCCGCTGCCCCAGGACTCGCATCTCACGCTGTTCGCGGTGTCGGTGATCGCGGCCGCCGGATTCCTGATCCACGTGATCGCCGTCCAGCTGCGCCAGGCCGCCTGGTCCGGGTTGCTGCTGCTGATCATGTACACGGTGCCCGCCGCGACCGTGCACGGCGGGCTGCCGTGGCTGCTGTTCATCCCGCCCGCGATCGGGTACATCCTGCTGCTGTCGGCCGAGGGCCGCAGCCGGCTGAGCCGCTGGGGGCGCCGGATCTCGGGCGTCTCGCATCTCGACGCGGCCGAGCCCGTCGAGGCGTCGGCGCTCGGGCAGGCCGGCCGCCGGATCGGGCTGACCGTGGTCGCGATCGCCGCCCTGCTGCCCGCGCTGCTGCCGACGCTGCCGGAAGGTGTGATCGGCAACGGCCTGGCCGGCGGCGGGAGCGGCAGCGGGATCGGGGCGAGCATCTCGTCGACCGACCCGATGCTGGACATGGGCAAGAACCTGAAGCGCGGCGACAACGTCGTGGCGCTCACCTACAAGGGCGGCCCGACCGGCGGCACGTACCTGCGGCTGACCGCGCTCGACCTGTTCGACGGCAACACCTGGCGGATCGCGCCACGCTCCCCCGGGCAGAAGCTCAGCGGCGGCGACCTGACCCCGCCGCCCGGCTACTCCGGCGACCTGTCGAAGGTGCAGCAGACCTCGATGGAGATCGACGTCACCCGGACGTTCCGGTCCCAGTTCGCCCCGGTTCCGTACCCGCTGCGCTCGATCTCGCTGAAGCGGGACTGGCGCTACGACGCCGGCTCGCTGGACGTGGTCTCGTCGAACGGCTCGATCGTCGGCGGCAAGAAGTACAAGCTGACGTCGTACGACGTGCAGCCGAGCCCGGAGCAGCTGCACGACGCGATCACCACCAGCGCGCCCGACCAGTACACGTCGGTCGTGCCGCAGCGAACGCCGGCCGACATCAGGCAGAAGACGTACGAGATCACCGCCGCGGCCAAGGACAACAAGTTCGAGGCGGCCGTCCTGATCCAGAACTGGTTCCGCAGCGGCGGCGGCTTCACCTACAGCACGCAGAACGCCAAGGGCAGCGGTATGGCGGCCCTCGAGGAGTTCCTGCTGACCAACAAGGAAGGGTACTGCGAGCAGTTCGCCACCGGGATGGCCCTGATGGCCCGGATCATCGGGATCCCGTCCCGGGTCGGGATCGGCTTCCTGCCCGGCACCGCCGGCAAGGACGGCGACTACACGGTCCGGATGCACGACATGCACGCGTGGCCGGAGCTGTACTTCCAGGGCGTCGGCTGGGTCCGGTTCGAGCCGACGCCGTCCGCGCGGGTCTCGGCCACGCCGAACTGGACGATCGCCGCCACCGAGAACCCGACCAACCCGACGACCGCGCCGACCAACGTGCCGACCACGCCGGGCGACCGGGAGACCCCCGGTGTCACCCGCCCGCGGAACGACCCGAACCTGCCGAACGACAACGGCTCCGTGATCGTTGACTCCGGCAACTGGTTCACCAACGGCGGCGGCAAGGCGATCGCGGCCGGCCTGGGCGTCGTCCTGCTGCTCTGCGTCCCCTGGCTGATCCGCACGCTGACCCGGCGCCGGCGCTTCCTGCGGCCACCGGGACGGGCCGCGGCCGAAGGGCTGTGGGCGGAGATCCGGGACACCTCGCGCGACCTCGGCCTCGACTGGTCCGACATCGCGACGCCGCGGCAAGCCGGTCAGTGGCTGGTGTCCAAGCTCCCCGAGGAGAACCACGGCGCCGCACGCCGGCTGGCCCGTGGGATCGAGGCGCTGCGGTACGCCGAGGACACGCATCGCGAACTGGACCTGCGTGCGGATGCGGCCGCCGTACGCGAGGCGCTCTGGTCCCAGGCCCGGCTCCGCCGGCGTTGGCGGGCGCGGCTGCTGCCGCCGTCGTGGCGCTGGTACCTGAGCCGTGGCACCACCGAGGCGTCCGACCTGCTCGACGATTTCGACCTGCTCCTGGCCCGGCTCCGCTCGCTGATCCTTCCGAAGCGCCCGCGCACCAACTGACTCACAGCGGGATCTGGTAGAGGATGAACCCCCGGTTCTCGGCCACCTGGTCGTAGAGCCGGCGGGCGGTCGCGTTGGATTCGTGCGTCGACCAGTACACGCGCCCGCACGCACGGTCGCGGGCCCAGTCGGTGACGGCTTCGATGAGTGCCCGCGCCACACCCCGGCCGCGGGCCTCGGGCGCGGTGAACAGGTCTTGCAGATAGCAGGAGTCCGGCGCCGTCGTGCTCGCGTGCGTCAGGAAGTGGACGATGCCGACCAGGTGCCCGTCCAGGCGGGCGCCGAGCGCGTGGATCTCCTCGTCACGCTGGAACCTGGTCCACGCCTGCTCGAAGAACTCGTCCGGCATCGTGCGGCCGTAGAACTCGTTGTAGCCGGCGAACAGGGTCTGCCAAGCGGCACGGTCAGTGGATTCCAGGCGTCCGATAGTGAGCATGGGACGAACGGTGTCACGCCGGAGGGCCGAGAAACGACCGCACCCGTCCCACCAGGGCACGGGTGCGGTCGAAAGGTCTCGAGAAGGGTCGAGCGGTGCTCGAAAGCGGTCAGAGATCCTCGTCGCGGCGGCGGCGCCAGCGGTCTTCCATACGCTCCATGAAGCTGCCGGACGAGTCGTGCTTGGTCCGGTGCCGCTTCGTCGGCGGCGGCGGCGGGATGTCGTCGGACTCCCCCGCGTTGCTGATCCGCTTCATGCTCAGCGCCGCGACGTACAGGCACGCCACCATCATCACGAAGCCGATGACTCCGATGATGGTGTTGGGAATGATCGCGCCGGTCATCAGCACCGCGATGCCCAGCACGAATCCAACGCCGGCAAGCACTGCCCGGCGCTTGTAGTACAAGCGCACATTGGTCCCACGCATGGCGGAAACGAACTTCGGGTCTTCCGCAGCAAGGGCACGTTCGAGCTGCTCGAACTGGCGCTGCTCTTCTTCCGAGAGGGGCACCGTCGATCCCTCCATGATGAGCGCGATCTCGATAGGCCGCCTCCAGTCTAGGCCGCGCCCGCGTCACACGAAACCCTGACCGGCTGTCCAGCGCGTCACGGTCCCGCAACTGCCCTGGCCAGACCGGTCCCAAACCTGTGTCCTTCGGCGTGTCGCTCACAGCCGGTTCACAGCTAGCGTCCGCCCCGCGCGCCGGAGGTAGTGCTCTCGTCACCCTCCGTCGCAGCGCCGGTCAGCGCGTGGCGAGGATGTGCAGCTGCGTCGCCAGCGCGCGGAACGCCGGGTGCTGGCTGGCGGCACGCTCCAGCTCGGCCAGGGAGTCGGCCGCGCCCGGCTCGGAGTCGACGAACGCCGACGGCACCAGGTCCGCGAACGTCCGGACGCCGTGCACGGTGTGGACCATGAATCCGGCGTCCGCCAGCTGCCCGGTGATCCCCGCCTCGTCGAACCGCCGCGGCATCGGGTCGGTCGCACCCCAGCGCCCGTCCGGGTCCTGCAGCGCGATCCGCGCCTCGGCCAGGTGACCGGCGAGCGCCCGCGCCAGGACGACGGCGTTGCGCTGGGCAACCAGCAGACTCAGTACGCCGCCCTCGCGCAGCACCGAGGCCATCGCCTGCAACGCCTGGACCGGGTCGTCGACGACCTCCAGCACCCCGTGGCACAAGACGGCGTCCGCGCTTGACTCCCCCGCCAAGCCGGGGAGCTCCGCGGCGTCGCCCTGGACACCGCGGACCAGCTCACTGACGCCTTCGTCGCGGGCGCGGCGCTCGAGTGAGGCCAGCGCGTCCGGGCTCGGGTCGACCACCGTCACCCGGTGCCCCTCGACCGCCAGCGGAACGGCGAAGCCGCCGGTCCCGCCGCCGAGATCGACGATGTCCAGCCCGGCGCCGGGGTCGGTCCGCTCACGTCCCGCCAACGCCACGCGCAGCGCCTCGCCCACCAACGCCGTCCGTACGCTGCGCCGCCGATCCACCATCAACCCTCCAGCCGGTCCCCCATCGCCACCCCACCGCGCCACACCCTACTTCCACCGGCCCCGCGGTCTGCCCGCCGCCCGTCGTAACCGGTCCTTAAGTCCCCGGATCTGTCGCCGGAGCGGGGATCGGCGCACTCTCGGCACCAGGGGAGATGCGATCACCAGGGAGGGATCATGGCCATCTTCAGCAAGTCCTTCGACGAGCCGGACGAGCGACGCGCACCGGACAAGACGAGCGTCGACGTCGTGAAGCTGCCGGGCGCCAGTGTCGCCCGGATCACCTTCCAGCCCGGCTGGCGCTGGTCCGAGTGCATCCGTCCGGTCATCGGCGGCGACTCCTGCCAGGTCCGCCACGTCGGAACCCTGCTCTCCGGCGAGATGGAGGTCGTCCACGACGACGGCACCAAGGCGCGGCTGCTGCCGGGCAGCGCCTACGTCATCGAACCCGGGCACGACGCGTGGGTCGTCGGCGACGGCCCGGCGGTCGGCCTGGAGTTCGAGTCGCTGTCCGCGGAGACGTACGCCAAGGCCTGACGCAGCGGCCGATCCGGCTGAGGCAGCATCGGAGGGGTTGCTGCCTCACCCGGGCTCGCCTAGTGCGACGGTGTCCGGCCGATGACGTACAGGCGGCGGGTGGTTTCGGCGCGGGCGGCGATGGGACCGCGCAGGTACCACTCGATGTCGGTGAGGCCTGCGGCTTCGGCCACGCCGACGACGTACGCCGGATCGTGGAGGACGTAGTCGAGGCTGACCTCGTGACCGAGCAGCTCGTCGACGTGCCGGACCTCTTCGCCGGCGTGGAGTGCGAGGACCAGCCAGCCGCCGGGATCGAGCGGACGCGTCAGCGCGGTGATCGCGCCGGGCAGCTCGGACGCGGCCAGGTGGATGAGCGAGTACCAGCCGAGGACCGCGGCCCAGCCGGAGCTCGCGGGCGGCCGGCCGAGCCGGCGCAGGTCGCCGACCTCGAACTGCAGGTGCGGGAACCGCCGGCGGGCCTCGGCGATCATCTCGGGCGCGAGATCGATGCCGGTGGCGTCCGCGCCCCGGTCGGCCAGGTACGCCGTCACGTGCCCCGGCCCCGTGCCGACCTCCACCACCGGGCGGCCGTTGGCGTGGGCAACCACCCGGTCGAGCAGCCACCGCTCGAACGGCAACGCGTCCAGCTCGTCGAGCAACTCGTCCGCATACGTCCCCGCAACGGCGTCGTACGCCGAGCGCACCCGGGCGTCACGCTCGTCCGCTCCGTCGGCGATCACCGTGTCCCGGTCGACACTCTCGACGGCGACGGCGGCCTCCGCCTCGGGCACCGGGCCGAGGAGGTGGACCCAACGACGGTCGTGCTGACCGACACGACGCTCCAGCTCCCGCACCAGCGGGTCGGGTCGCGCCGCCATCCGCTGCAGGCACGCCTCGACGTCGTTGCGGTCCTCGAACTTGTGCAGCCGCTCGGCCCGCGTCCGCAGCTCGCCCGGTGCTTGCGCCCCGCGGAGCAGCAACACGGTGATGAGCGCCCGCTCGTCCGCTGCGAGCTCGAGCCTCTCGTCGAGGATCTGGTGGTACTTCAGCGTGCGCCGTCCGACATCCACCCAGACGATCCGCAGCAGCTCGCGGTCCCGCAGCGCCCGCGCGACCCGCTCCACCGTCCCCTGGTCGTAGTCGACCACCGGATCCCGGTTACTGGTCTGGTTGCACGCCGTCCGCAGTGCGTTCGCCGTCAACGGGTACGACGCCGGCACCGTGACCTGCTTCTCCAGCAGGCTCCCGAGAACCCGCTGCTCCTCGACATCCAACACCGGAAGTCCACTCACCCCGCCGACCCTAGACGCTGCCCGGCCGACGGATGAACATCTTTCGGCCGACTCAGCCGGGTTGGTAGGTGTCGGGCAGGATCAGGGGCTCGAAGGCGGTGCCGTTGCAGGTCGGGCAGAGGATGTCGGCCTGGAGGCCGGAACCCGCGCACTGCGTGCACAGGCCGTCGTGCCAGGAGTCGCCGGACAACGCCTGGTGGGGACGTGGGTAGTGCGTGTCCGGCAGGTAGCACTCGGCACCGGTGAGGGCGTGGACACGACCACACAGGTCCTTGCCGAGGCCTCGGGAGGGTTCGCTCACGGTCGGGATCTCCTCAACGCGGGACGGATGCGCACCTCAGCTGGCTTGCATCCAGGACTGGGTCAGGACGGACTGCGGGTCGGTGGTCGCGGTGAGCACCGGCGTGGTGGACAACCGCAGGCTGGCTTCCACCTGGGTGTAGAAGGTCTCCACGGCGCGGATCAGGTCGTCCGCCTCGCGGGTGCTGACGGCGCGCTCCAGCCCGGCCTCGGCGGCGGCGCGCTGGGCGGCACCGGCGGCGAAGAACGTGGCCCACTCGCCGAACTCGGGCGCGACCTCGGCGAGCAGCACCCAGGCGTTGCGCTGGACCCGCCGGCGGCTGCCGGACCGGACCGGGCGGGCGCGGACGGCGAGCACCGCGGCCGCGACCCGGAGCGCCGCGACGTGGGCGCTCGAGTAGCGGATCAGATGGTCGTTGGTCTCCGTCGCCTCGGCCAGGGCGGCACGGGCACGGAACAGCTCTCGGCTGGCCGCGCCGGCCGCGGCCGGCGACACCGGTGAAACAGTCATCGGTCGGTCACCCTTTCCAGTTGCCAGCGGCCCGAGTCCGGGTCGTGGGCGAGGTCGAACATCTCTTGCCGGCCGCTCCGGCCGCAGCCGGCTTCCACCCGGAAGACCGTGCGCTCCGGTCCCCAGTCGGCGTCCAGCACCCCGACGGCCGCCGGAGTGCCGGCCGAATGCGTGCCGGCGGGAAGCGTGGCAGCGGGGCGCGAGCGGGGGTTGGCCGCCGCTGCCACGCCGGCTGTGTGCGCCCGGGCCGGACGGGCCGCGGCGCGGGCCGCCGAACAGGCCTCGGCGACGGTGGCCGCGTCGATCCGGGCCAGCGAATCGGCACCCGCGACCCGCCGGTCGGCTCGTGAGTCGGCCCGTGGGTCGATCCGGTCGAACGCGCGGTCGGCGCGGGCGTCGTACGCAGAGGTGGCGCCGGCGAAGTCGGTGCGGACGGCATACGGGTCGTGGATGTCACCGGTGCCGATGACGCCGCGCTCCCACCAGGCCGCGGTCTCGGTCCACTGGGACCTGACCGCGCGGACCCGCCAGAGGCGGCCGCGCCAGAGGAACTGGTCGGGGACCTGCACACCGTCCACCGCGATCGAGTGCACCTCGACGGCGTCGTCGAACTCCCACATGTCCCATCGCCTCCTGATCACCACCGGCCCCGAGTCGGCGGCCCGGCGAGTGGGCACGGGGTGGGGGTCGAGGACCACCCCGGTGCCGGACCCGCCGGGACCACCGGATTCCGATGCGGCCGCAACTCCGCACCGGAGCCGTCCAGTTGTCCGGTCCACCTCGGTCCGGCCTCCCGACGAAACCGGGTCCGAGGTAATCGAACATCTGTTCGAACAAGGGAAGCGTATCGCCGTCCGCCGACAGTCGTCAACGGTCCGTAAGCCCGGCGCGCCGCCGGGGGCGCGGTCCGGGCGCCAGACTGGAAGCTCCGGGACGGAGGGACGAACGATGCGGAAACGGGCAGCCGGAACGGCCGCGGCGGCGGTCGCCGTCGTGGTGGCAGCGATCGCGCTGCCGCTCTTCCAGCCGTGGCGGCTCGTCACCGACAAGGTCGTCGACGAGGCACTGCCCGGCGCTGTTCCGATCTCCACGACTTCATCGTCGACCAGGCCACCGACAATTTCCGCCGGGCCGCAACGGCCGGCCTCCCGGCCGGCGCCGCAGACCAGGGTTCTGCTGACCGGTCAGTTGATCTCGCACGAACACCGGACGTCCGGCACGGTCGCGGTGCTCGCCCTGCCCGACGGCCGCCGGATTCTCCGGATCGAGAACCTGGACACCTCCGACGGTCCCGACCTGAAGGTCTGGCTGAGCGACGCGAAGGTGGTCGCCGGCAAGGCCGGCTGGCATGTCTTCGACGACGGGCGGTACCGCGCCCTGGGCGCCCTGAAGGGCAACCACGGCAACCAGAACTACCCGATCCCCGCCGACGTGCGGCTCGGCGACTTCCGCAGCGCGGTGATCTGGTGCGACCGGTTCAACGTGTCGTTCGGCGCCGCCGGGCTGACCTAAGCTCACCCCGTGAGCAGTCATCCCAATGTGCAGAAGGTGGCCGACGCGCTGGCGGCGGCCGGTGCGACCGGCGAGATCGTGATCCTCGACGAGGCGGTGCCGACGGCGGCGGCCGCGGCGGCCGAGCTCGGCTGCGAGGTCGGCGCGATCGCGAACAGCCTGATCTTCGCCGGCGACGGCGCCCCGGTGCTGATCCTCACCTCGGGCGCGCACCGCGTGGACACCGCCAAGGTCGCTGCCGAGCTCGGGATCGGGAAGCTGAAGCGGGCCACGCCGGAGTTCGTCAAGGAGCACACCGGTCAGTCGATCGGCGGCGTCGCCCCGGTCGGGCACCCGGGCCGGGTCCCGACCTACGTCGACACCGCCCTCGAGCAGTACCCGGTGATCTGGGCCGCCGCGGGCATCCCGCACTCGGTGTTCCCGACGACGTACGGCGAGCTGCTGAAGCTCACCGACGGCACGCCGATCACCGTGAATTGAGGACGGCGGGAATCGCGGTGCGCACGAAGCGCCGGGTCAGCCCGGCGCGGGTGTGCCGCCACCAGGGACCGGTGCGGAACGCCGGCCCGTAGCGGCGGCGCCTGATGTCCTCGACGACGTCCGCGGGAGCTCCGAGGCGGGGCAGGACGTCGAAGGCCGCGCGCTTGGTGATCAGGTCGCCGGTGGCCAGCGTCACGTGGGCGCGGGCGATCGTGAGCAGGCTGAGGTCGACCCAGATGTCGGCGTACCAGTTCGACCGCTTCCGGGTGGCCGGCAGCCAGAACTCGCGCAGGTCCCGGCGGATGAAGGCGAAGAGCTCCTCGTCGCTGGTCGGCGGCAGCAGGCCGGCCGGCGCCGGGCCGAAGAGCGTCCGGTTGCCGATCGTGAGCTCCCGGCGGGTCACCGGCGTCACCGGGCGATCGAAGTACCGGCCCTGGGCGAACGTCGGGTGGCGCACCGACGGGTCGGCCAGCTGCGACCTCAGCATGTAGGAGCAGTGCAGCTTGGCTGCCAGCGGATCCGAGCGCATCAGCTCCTGGTGCAGTTCGGCCACTGCCGGGGTCGGCGGCGAAGAGACCACGGCGACGACATCCAGGTCACTGCGCCCCAGTTGGTAGTCCCCCAGCGCCAGCGAGCCGTGCAGCCAGATCGCTTCCACGGCGGCGACTTCGCGGACAGACGCAACGAAGCCGTCCAGCAGCGGCTGGACGGCTTCGTCGATCACGACAGCCAGATTAGACGGCCGGTCGGACGTCCACGTCGGCGGCCCGGACGTACGCCATCCGGTGGCCGAACCAGATCTGGTAGTACTTGTCCTTCCCGAGCACCTGGACGTGGTCCGCCGGCGGCTCACCGGCGAACGTCACGGCCCGGTAGTAGTCGGTCTCGATGCTCAGGTCACCGACCGGGTAGGCCTGGCCCTCGCCGATCGTGTACTGCAGCGGCGTCACCGTCTGGTACGGAATGCCGGCCGGGTACGCCGACTTCTCCGGGTAGGCCCGGCCGTACACCGGCACCGACGTCTTGCCCGCCTTCGGCTTCACGACCAGGCCCGGCTTGGCGAACGCGTCAGGTGCGGACGCCGGGCTCTTGAACCAGCCCTTCGCGCCCAGGTACCAGACCGCCACCCAGTCGCCCTGCCGCTCGGCCACGACGTACTCCGAACCTGCTGCGACGCGGGAGCCCATGTCGGAGACCTCGATGGTGCCGTTGGACCCGTCCGGGTGCAGACCGAGGTCCTTGACCAGCGGAGCGTTGTCGTCCGGCGCCTGGCGCAGGTAGACGAAGTTGGTGCCCTGCGGCTTGCACGGCGTGCCGGGCGCATCGCAGCTGTTGATCACCTGGACGTTGCCCTCGAAGCCCGGCTTGATCGTGACGATCGAGCCGGCCTTCACCGCGAACACGGACTTGCCCCAGATCGGCGCGCCGACCAGGTCCATGTAGTGCTCCCAGTCCCAGTACGGTCCCGGGTCCCAGTGCATGCCGCGGACCGTGGACGGGACGGTGCCCGGCACCTGGTCGTGGCCGATGATGTGCGCCCGGTCGAGCGGGATGTCGTTCTTGGCTGCCAGGTAGGCCACCAGCTTGGCCGAGTTGCGGTACAGCGCCTCGGTGTACCAGGTTGCGCCCTGGGCAGCGAAGCCCTCGTGCTCGATCCCGATGCTGTGCATGTTCACGTACCAGTTGCCGGCGTGCCAGGCGACGTCCTTGGCCTTCACGTGCTGCCAGATGTGGCCGTCCGACGAGCGCATCGTGTACTGCCAGCTCACGTACGTCGGGTCCTGGACCAGGTTCAGTACGCCCTGCCAGCCGCCCTCGGTGTCGTGGATGACGATGTAGTCGATCTTGCCGGTCTCGGGCCGGTTCGCGAGGTCGTGGTTGCCGTAGTCGCCGGCACCGAACTCCGAGTACGGCGCGGGCAGCCACTCGCAGCCGAGCGACGCCGGGCACTCCACGTCCGACGTGGACGGCTGCACCCCGGCCGGCAGCGACAGCTTGCCGAGCTGCGCCTTGTCCGGCGTCACCGCGACGGCCGGCATCACGATCTGCTGGCCGGTGTTGGTGGTCCGGGCCGCGCCCTTGGCCATGATCGTGTAGACGTCGTCGGCGAACCCGGCCGCGCCGGCCTTGTCCCCCGCCTCGGCGTACGACGCGACCGCGCCGTACCAGGCGGCGGGCGAGGTGTCCGCGCCGACCGGCAGGCCGAGCGACTTCTGGTACGACGCGAGCACCGCCGCGCCGCCGTTGATGTTGGCGGTCACGTCGGAGCGCAGCGCGCCCTGGTCGAGGCCGGTCAGCTCCGACGCCTTCTGCAGCGTCTGCAGCGACTCGGCGGTCGCGACCTTCTGCTTCCCGGACAGGTCCGCCACCTCGGACGCACCGAGTCCGGTGAGGTGCATCGGGCCGTAGCCGCCGGACGTGCTCGGCGCGCCGGCGTGGTCGTCCCAGCGGGACTCCGCGTAGGAGACGGCCAGCAGGACCGACTCCGGTACGCCGTACTTCGCGGCGGCCGCGCTGTACGCCGACGCGGCGACTGTTGACGACGCTGACGACGGGGACGGCGCACCCTGTTGGGACGCCTCGGCCGGTGGACCTCCCAACGACACGCCGGTCAAGGCGACCGGCAGCGCTACCGCAGCGAGTGCGGCAAGAATCTTCGGACGACGCAGCATGATGTTCTCCTGAACCCGTGGGCGGGTGCCGGTCACACAGACTGGCAGCCTAGTCACTGTGGGTCGAGGCGACGCGGATGTCAACGGTTAACCAAAACTCACGTCGTCGGGTTCGATACTGACGAAGAGGGATTACGGAGTACGACGATGGAAGCGCTGCCGTTGGCGGTCACGACCGGGTGGGCCAGTGGGGTGAACGCCTACGCCTGCGTGCTGATCCTGGGCCTGCTGGGCCGGTTCGCGGGCGCCGACGACGTGCCGCACGCGCTGACCACCACGCCCGTGCTGATCGCGGCGGGTGCGCTGTTCGCGTTCGAGTTCGTCGCCGACAAGATCCCCTACATCGACTCGGCGTGGGACGCGATCTCGACCGTCATCCGGCCGACGATCGGCGCGATCCTGGCGGCGCTGATGTCCGGCGAGGCCGGCACGCTGCAGCAGGCCCTGATCGCGACGACCGGCGGCGTGGTGGCGCTGCTCTCGCACGCGGTGAAGTCGAGCCTGCGGCTCGCGATCAACACCTCGCCCGAGCCGGTCACCAACATCGCCGCGTCGTCCGGCGAGGACGTCGCGGTCGCCGGCGTGGTGTCGCTGGCCGCGTTCCACCCGGAGGTCGCGCTCGTCATCGCAGGCGTCCTGCTGGTCCTCGGCCTGGTCGCGGTGTACTTCGGGTTCCGGTTCATCCGGCGCGGCTATGCCAGGTTCAAGGCCTGGCGCGACAAACGTAGTCCTGTGACGGGGAGCAGTGCTGTCTGATGGCCGATGTGATTGTCGTCGGGGCCGGTTTGGCCGGTCTCGCGAGTGCTGTGCGGCTGGCCAAGCTGGGTCACAAGGTGACCGTCTGCGAACGCGATGAGCATCTCGGCGGCGCACTGGGCCGCGTCGAGGCCGACGGCTTCACCTGGGACGCCGGTGCGGCCAGTACGACGCTGCCGGCCGCGCTGCGTGACCTGTTCCGCAAGAGCGGTCGCCCTATCGAGAGTCTGGTGCAGCTGGACCCGGTGTCCGAACCGCGGCGCCACATGTTCACCGACGGCTCCGTACTCGACCTGCCGATCAGCGACCGCGGTGCGCAGGAAGAAGCGTGGACAGACCTGGCTGGTGCACCCGTGGCCGCACAGTGGACCGCTCTGGTCGACGCCTACGGCGAGACGTGGCAGCTCCTCCGAAAGACCTCGCTGGAGCCGCCGTTGGAGGACAGGCTGCCGATCAAGACGCTCCGTGCCCTCAAGCCGTGGCAGTCGCTCGACAAGGTCGCTCAGCGCGAGCTCACCGACAACCGCGCCCGCGCGGTACTGCGACACTTCGCGGCCCAGGGTGGATCGGACGCCAGACTCACGCCGGGGTACGTCGGCGTCTGGTCGTACTTGGAGCGCACCTTCGGCCGCTGGACGATCGAAGGCGGTTTCGGAGCCCTGGCCGACGCCCTCGTACAGCGGGCCGGCGAACGGAAGATCACGGTCCGCACGAGCGCCGAGGTGGTCGCCGTCACCACATCCGGCGGCGCGGTGACCGGCGTACGGCTCGCTGACGGTGAGGAGCTGCGCGCAGACATCGTCGTTAGCGACATCGACCCGCGGGTCCTCTACGAGTCCCTCGTCGACGACCCCGCCGCCAAGAAGGTCCGCAAGCGGATCCTCTCCACTCATCAGGCCCAGGCCGCGTACGTCGTACATCTCGGCCTGAAGGACCCGGTCCCGCAGCTGCCGTTCGAGACCGTGCTGCACGGGACCCCGACCGTTGTCGTCCGTACCAGCGGCACCGCGCCGTCCGGGCACCACGCCTGGTCCGTGCTGGTCCACGGCTACCCCACCGACGATGTCCTGGACCTCCTGGTCGCCCGTGGTCTGCACGTCCGGGACAACGTGGTGTCGCGGCAGACGTCGCCGTCCTGGTGGGCCGGAGTGGCCTGGGAGGGCTACCGGACGGCCCGCCGCCGGGCGGCCAACGTGTCGCCGGTGAAGGGTCTGTACTGCGTCGGCGCGGGCGCGCACCCGGGGTCCGGCGTGCCCGCCACCACACTGGGTGCCGCGATCGTGGCGGATGCCATCGGGAAGGCTTGAGACCCCTGTGGGGTTGGACAGGTAAGCCAACTAAGATTGGCTGTTCCTGTGTTCTGAGTCGGGGCGGGTCCCGGCCGTAGAGAGGACCTCGGTGGATCAAACCCCCACATCGGCCGATCACGACGACCACGCGACCGTGGAGCGGGCTGAGCTGGCGGCGGAGCAAGAACATGTCGACCGGGTGTACGGCCGGGTCGAGGAGGCCGCACGGTCGGCGTCCCGGATCGCGGTCGAAGGCCACCAACGCGGCCAGGCGCAGAACGTCGGCCGGGTCCGCGAGGAAGAGCAGACCGGTCTGTACGAGCGGGACGTGCTGGTGTTCGCCGCCGCCCGCCGGATCGCCGAACTGGACGCCGAGCACGAGGGCCTGGTGTTCGGCCGGCTCGACTCCGACCGCGGCGACGACGAGCCGGCCGCCACGACCGCCGCCGACCTCGAGAAGCTGTACGTCGGGCGCATCGGGGTCCGCGACGCGGAGTACGAGCCGCTCGTGATCGACTGGCGGGCGCCCGCGGCCGAGCCGTTCTACCGCGCCACCGCGACGGACCGGCAGAAGGTCGTCCGGCGCCGCGTGCTGCGGAACAAGGGGGCGCGGATCGCAGGCCTCGAGGACGACCTGCTGGCACCCGAGCGCGCGCCGCAGGACCTGCCGGTGATGGGCGAGGGCGCGCTGATGGCGTCGCTGTCCCGGGCCCGTGGGCACACGATGCGCGACATCGTCGCCACGATCCAGGCCGAGCAGGACGAGGCGATCCGGTCACCGGCTCGTGGCGTCACGGTCATCGGCGGCGGACCCGGCACCGGCAAGACGGTGGTCGCGCTGCACCGCGCCGCGTACCTGCTGTACAGCGACCGCCGGCGCTTCGAGCGCGGCGGCGTCCTGGTCGTCGGCCCGTCCGCCGCGTTCATGGCCTACATCGAGCGGGTGCTGCCGAGCCTCGGCGAGAACACGGTCTCACTGCGCGCTGTCGGCGAGCTGGTCGACGGCGTGAAGGCGACCGCGGTCGACGACGCACCGGCCGCGGCTATCAAGGGCTCGCTGCGCATGCGCGGCGTCCTGTCGCGGGCCGCGCGCGACCGGGTGCCGAACGCGCCGACCACGCTCCGGGTCTTCCTCGGTGGCGCAACCGTCGAGCTCGACGCGAACCAGCTCGACAACGTCCGGCGGAACGCACTGCGCCGGACGGCGCGCAACCGCGCGGCAGGCGAGGCGCGCAAGGGCCTGATCGCCGCACTGTGGCAGCGGTTCCCGGAGGACCTGCGCACCGGTCCGCTCGGCGACCGTGAGGCGTTCGGTGACCGCGTCGCCGACACCCCGGCGTTCCGGACGTTCTTCAGCCAGTGGTGGCCGGTGCTGAGCCCGGAGGCCGTGCTGCGCTGGCTCGGGGACGCACGCCGCCTCCAGCGCTGGGCGCGCAACGACCTGACTCCCATCGAGGTCGACACCCTCGCCACGGCGATCCGCTCGACAGCAGAGTTCACGATTGCCGACGTCGCCTTGCTGGACGAGCTGAGCACCTTCCTGGGCCGTCCTCCGATCGTGGAGAACAAGGACGACGAGTTCGACTGGCTGGAAGGGCTGTCGGACGGCGTCAACGAAGTCCTGACCAGCTCGGAGCGCCGGGCCCGGGCCGCGGCCGCCCGGGAGGCGGAGGAGCCGGACGAGTATGCGCATGTGCTGGTGGACGAGGCACAGGACCTCTCCCCCATGCAGTGGCGGATGGTGACACGGCGCGGACCGCAGGCCAGCTGGACGATCGTCGGCGACCCGGCGCAGAGCTCCTGGCCGGACCCGGACGAGGCGCGGGCCGCGATGGACTCGATGCTGTCGCACCTGCAGCGGCACGCGTTCCGGCTGTCCACCAACTACCGGAACTCGGCCGAGATCTACTCGTTCGCCGGTGAGGTGATCCGGCAGTCCATCCCGGACGCGGACCTGCCGAACGCGGTCCGCAGTACCGGGGTGGAACCGGAGCACCGGGTCTTCGACGCCGGCAAGGTCTCCCAGGCCGCGGGCGACGCCGCGGTCGAGCTGCTCCAGCTCGTCGAGGGCACCGTCGGCGTCATCGTGCCGCCGGCGCTGCGTCCGGCGGTCGATCCGGTCCTGGCCGAGCTCGACGACCCGCGGGTCGTCGCCGTCAGCCCGCTCGACTCCAAGGGCCTCGAGTACGACGCGGTGGTCGTCGTCGAACCGGACCGGATCGTCAGCGACACGCTGGGCGGTGTCCGGGCGCTCTACGTCGTCCTGACCAGGGCGACGCAGCGGCTGATCACCGTCAACAGCAGCACCCGCTGGCTGCCGTCCTAGGTCCTAGGCGCGCGGTACGACGAAGGACACCAGGTCGGCGTCGTTCGCGGACAGGTCCGCCCAGTGGCAGGTGAGGTGCAGGACCGCCAGGCCGGTGGTCGGGTACTTCTGGGTGAGCTCGACGCGCTCGGGGCTGGTGCCGTCCAGCGCGAGCTCGTCGGCGAGCCAGGGGATGCCGGGCCCGTGGCCGACGACGACCACGGTGCGGGCCTCGGCCGGGGCCTCGTGGATCACGTCCAGGATGCTCTCGCTGTCGGCGTTGTAGACCCGCTTGTCGTACCAGACGTCCTTGGCGGTGACGCCGGCCTCGGCGACGTACTTCCAGGTCTCGCGGGTGCGCTTCGACGGCGAGCACAGCACCAGGTCCGGTTCGATGCCCTGGGCAACGAGGTACCGGCCGGCCGCGCCCGCGTCGGCGCGGCCGCGGTCGGACAGCGGACGTTCGAAGTCCTGCATCGTCTCCGGCGGCACCGCCTTCGCGTGCCGGAGCAGGACGAGCGTGCGATCGATCAACAGGTCCGACGGGTCAGCCATTGCGTCAGGATACGACGGACGCCTTGAGGTTGAGGAACACCTGTCGGGTCGCGGTGGATCTGTTCAGGGTGATGAAATGGATGCCGGGAGCTCCGCCGGCAAGCAAACGTTCGCACAACTCGGTCGCGATCTCGATGCCGGCCGCGCGGACGGCGGCCGGGTCGTCCTCGACCGCGAGCAGCCGGTCGGTGACGGCGGCCGGCAGCGCCATGCCGGTGAGGTCGGCCATCCGCTGGATCTGCTTGATGTTCGTGACCGGCATGATGCCGGGCAGTACCGGGATGTCGCAGCCGAGCGCGGCGGCCCGGTCGACGAGCCGGAAGTAGTCGTCGGCGCCGAAGAACATCTGCGTGATCGCGTAGTCGGCGCCGGCCCGCGCCTTCGCGGCGAGCACCTGCGCGTCGGCCTCGAGCGAGTCCGCCTCCGGATGCTTGTCCGGGAAGGCGGCGACGCCGACGCAGAAGTCGCCGAGCGAACGGATCAGCTCGACCAGTTCGATCGCGTGGTTCAGCCCCTCGGGGTGCGCGACCCACGGCTGGTTCGGGCCGCCCGGCGGGTCGCCGCGCAGCGCGAGCATGTTGCGGACCCCGGAGCCGGCGTACGCGCCGATCACCGAGCGGAGCTCGTCACGGGAGTGCGCGACACAGGTCAGGTGGCCGAGCGGGGTGAGCGAGGTGTCCTGCGCGACCCGCTCGGTGACCCGGATGGTGCCGTCCCGGGTGGTGCCGCCGGCGCCGTACGTGATCGACACGAAGGTCGGCCGCAGCTGCTCGATCTCGCGGATCGAGCGCCACAGCACCTCCTCCGCCTCGGGGGTCTTCGGCGGGAAGAACTCGAACGAGAACGACCGGTCGCCGGACGCGAGCAGCTCACGGATGGTCGGCGCACCGCCGGGAAGCGTCGAGGGAAGTCCGTTCGCCATGGCGATCAGGTTACCCGCGGTGGCCGCTGCCGTCTGCCGACCGACTACGCTCCGAGACGTGGCCCGAGATGTGGATGGCGATGTGGATGTCCCGGCCGGGATCCAGCAGGTGCTGACCCGGTTCCTGGACCGGCAGGAGGAGCGGCTGACCGCGATCGGCCCGGAGCTGGCCGAGCAGGTGCAGGCCGCGCGGGAGGCGACCAGCGGCGGCAAGCGGCTGCGTCCCTCCTTCTGTTACTGGGGTTTCCGGGCCGCCGGCGGTGACCCCGCGCAGCCGATCCTGGAGGCGGCGGCGAGCCTGGAGATGCTGCACGTCAGCGCGCTGGTGCACGACGACGTGATGGATTCCTCCGACGTACGCCGGGGCGCGCCGGCCGCGCACCGCCGGTTCGAGGCGCAGCAGCGGGAGCGCGCCGCGCAGTCGGGGTACGGCGCGGATCCGGTCGGCTTCGGGGTCGGGGCCGCGATCCTGCTCGGCGACCTGTGCCTGATCTGGGCCGACGAGCTGCTGCACACCTCGGGCTTCGACGCGGCCGCCCTGGCCCGCGCGGAGCAGTACTTCGACGCCGTCCGGGTCGAGGTGACGGCCGGTCAGTACCTCGATCTGCTCGCGCAGGCCAGCGGCGAGTCGGACATGGATCTGGCGTTGCGGGTGCTGCGCTACAAGTCCGCGACGTACACGATCGAGCGGCCGTTGCACATCGGCGCCGCACTGGGCGGCGGGGACGAGCAGCTGATCACGTCGCTGTCCGGGTACGGGCTGCCGTTGGGCGAGGCGTTCCAACTGCGCGACGACCTGCTCGGCGTGTTCGGCGATCCGGCCGTCACCGGCAAGCCCGCCGGGGACGACCTGCGCGAGGGCAAGCGGACGGTCCTGATCGCGTACGCCGTCGACCACGCGTCGGAGACCCAGCTGGCCGAGTTCGACCGGCTCTTCGGCCGCCCCGACCTGGACGACGACGAGATCCAGCTGCTGCGCGAGATCCTCCAGGACTCCCGCGCCGTGCAAGCCTGCGAGGACCTGATCACCGACCGCACCGAGGACGCCCTCTACGCACTCGACCAGGCCGCCATCGCGGACGAGGTCGCCCGCAAGGCCCTCACCGACCTGGTGGTCGCCGCCACGTCGCGCGTCGTGTAGCTACTGGTCCGCGAGCAGGTTGATGAGCCGCAGGAGGTCGGCCGTGGCGGTGAGGTTGCCGAGGATGATGACCTTCAGGACGGCCCGGTCCTCGTCGTAGATCGTCTCGGCCTTGAGGTGCACGGCCTCGGGCTGGTTGAGCGCGCCGTGGATGTGCGTGCTGAGGCGGTCCGCGGTGGCCCGGTCGACGGCGTCGATGTGGACGATGCTCGACGCCTCGACGTGCCGGGCGGAGCGGTCGACCTCGACGACGGCGGTCGGCGTACCGGTGAACTTCTCCAGGTCCTCGCGGGTGATCCGGTATTGCTTGCCGATCCGCACCGCCTTCAGCCGTCCGTCGCGGACGTAGTTGCGGATCGTGCGGACGTGCAGCCCCAGGCGGTTCGCGACCTGCTCCACCGAGTACAGCTCCTGGGCCATCTCCTCAGCGTAAGGCACGTTCCTTAGAATTCCCTATAAATAGTCAGATTCAGGCATTTAGGGTACTTTCGGGTACATGCCACGGGTACATGTCAGCGAGACACCGCTCGGCGACGAGCAGGACGTCGTCCAGCTCATCGTCGACGCGCACTACGCGCACGAGGCCGAGTGGATCGCGTTCACGCCGGAGCAGGTCGGCGACGACTTCTTCGAGCTGCGCACCGGGCGGGCCGGCGCGATCACCCAGAAGTTCGTCATGTACCAGATGGGCCTGGCCGTCGTCGGCGACATCTCGGCCCGGGTGGCGGCGAGCAAGCCGCTCGCGGACTGGGTGCGGGAGAGCAACCGCGGCCGCAACCTGCTGTTCGCCGCGGACCTCGACGAGCTGACCGAGCAGCTAGGGCTTAGAGGATCGGGAGTGAGCTGAGCAGGTCGGAGGTGTCGGTCTCCGCGACGAGGACGCGGAGCTGGCCGGAGTTCGTGGTGTCCTCGGCGAAGATCTGCAGCGCGACGTCGACGGTGTCGTGGTCGTGCTCGAGCAGGTGGCGCAGGCCCGTCCAGAGCACGACCTCGGGTGCACCGGTCGAGCGGTCGCTGAGCGAGTCGGCCAGCGCGTCCCAGTTCCGGCCGAACCAGCGCGGCAGGTCGAACGCGGTCGCGCACAGGTCGAGGAAGCCGGCCTTGTCGTGGATCTCGCCGGTGTCGAGCAGCACGAACCCGAAACCCTCTGCCAAGGCATCACGACGTACGTCGTCGGCGCCGGGCGCATCCGGCCAGCGGTAGACCCCGGGCCGCAGCCCCTCCTCCAGCAGGGCGCGCAGTGACGTCATGAGGTTCCCCCGTCTTCCGCGATCCGGCGGAAGGACTTGTAGTGGTCGTCCGTGTAGTAACGCTCGCCGGCGTTCCCGGTCACGATCCGGCGGGCGCCGCGGTCCTTCTCGCCCGGCGTCTTCACGGTGTACTCGTGGTAGTAGCCGCGGTCGTGCTTCGGCAGGATCTTCTCCAGGTTGCCGAAGACGACGCCGTCGCGGCTGTACGGGTACGGGCCGCCCTGCTCGATCAGCTTCAGCGTGTCCTGCGCCTCCTTCGGCAGGTCCGCCGTGGCGACGATCCGCAGACCGCTCTCCGCGTCGACGTCCGGCTTCTTCTCGGCCGTGCCGGCCGCACACCCGAACAGCGACGCCGCCAGCGTGATCACGAGCATCGCGATCACCACGACCGCGACGATCCGCGCGGCCTTCGGGTTGTTGATCACCCAGCCACCCTCAGTCGCCGGCTGAACTCGGCGGCCGCCGCCTCCGGATCGTCGGCCTCGGTGATCGCCCGCACGACCACCACCCGCGTGGCCCCCGCCTCGAGGACCTCGTCGAGCCGCTGCAGGTCGATACCGCCGATCGCGAACCACGGCTTCGGCTGCCGGCGCCCGGCCGCGTACGACACCAGCTCCAGACCCGCCGCCTGACGCCCCGGCTTGGTCGGGGTCTCCCAGGTCGGCCCGACGCAGAAGTAGTCCGAGCCCACCTCGTCGACCGCGGCGTTCACCTGACTGAACGAGTGCGTCGAGCGCCCGATGACCGGCCCCGGTCCGGTGATCGCGCGCGCGGCGTGCACCGGCAGGTCACGCTGCCCCAGGTGCAGTACGTCGGCTCCGGCGGCGAACGCGATGTCGGCGCGGTCGTTGACGGCCAGCAGCTTGCCGTGCCGCTTGCACACGTCGGCGAACACCTCCAGCGCGGCCAGCTCGTCCGCGGCCTCCATGTCCTTCTGCCGGAGCTGCACGATGTCCACGCCACCGGCCAGTGCGGCGTCCAGGAACTGTTCGAGGTCGCCCTGCTTCTCACGGGCGTCCGTGCACAGGTAGAGCCGGGCATCAGCGAGACGGTCGGTGTGGTCAGTCACACCCCAAAGCCTGCCATGTCCGCCCGGAAGTAGGGTTGAGGGCATGCCTGACGTGGTTGTTATCGGCGCCGGACTGATCGGGCTCGCGACTGCGTGGCGGCTGGCCTCGGACGGGGTACAAGTAGCGGTCTGCGACCCCACGCCAGGTGCGCAGACGTCCAACGTCGCCGCCGGCATGCTGGCTCCGGTCACCGAGGTCGAGTTCGGCGAGGACGACCTACTCGCGCTCAATCTCGCGTCCGTCAACGCCTGGCCCGCCTTCGCGGCCGAGCTGGAGGAACTGACCGGCCAACCCGCCGGGCTGCACCAGACCGGCACACTGTCGGTCGCGTACGACGTCGACGACATGTCGGTGCTCCGCCGGGTCGCCGACTACCAGCGCAGGCTCGGGCTCGAGGTGGAGGTGCTGTCCGGCCGTGACGCCCGCCGCCGCGAGCCCATGCTCGCCACCGGCGTCTCCGGCGGCGTCTGGGTTCCGGGTGACCACTCCGTCGACAACCGGCAGGCCGTGGCCACTCTCCTGCGTGCCGTGGAGTTGTCCGGCGTCGAGCTCATCCGCCGCCGCGTCACGCGGGTCATCACCTCCGGCACGATGGCTGTCGGCGTAGAGCTGGACAACGGTGACACGGTGCACGCAGGGCAGATCATCGCGGCGGCAGGGCCGTGGACGTCGCAGCTGGGCGGCGTACCCGACGAGCTCCGCCCGCCGGTGCGTCCCGTGAAGGGTGAGGTACTGCGGCTGCGTGTCCCAGAGGCGTACCGGCCGGCCCTGCACCACACCGTGCGCGCGACAGCCCGTGGCTTCTCTGTCTACCTGGTCCCGCGCCCTGGCGGCGAGCTGGTGGTCGGGGCGACCAGCACCGAGCTCGGCTACGACACCCGCGTGCTGGCCGGTGGCGTGTTCGCGCTGCTCCGCGACGCGCGGACCGTGCTGCCGGTCACCGACGAACTCGAACTCGTCGAGTCGATCGCCGGGCTCCGGCCCGCGACGCCGGACAACGCGCCGGTGCTCGGACCGTCCGGGCTGGATCGGTTGCTCTGGGCAACCGGCCACTACCGCAACGGCGTGCTGCTGACGCCGGTCACCGCGCAGGTCCTGGCCGAGACCGTGCGGACCGGGACGCTGCCCGACCTCGGGAAGCCGTTCCTGGCCGCCCGGTTCGGTCACTGACTCACCGTTGCCCGCAGCAACCGGAAAGATTGTGAACGACAACAATGTAGTTCAGCCTTGAATTGTAACCTTTGCGTTACAGGCGTAACACCAACCCCATTCGCCCCTGTTGTCACATCCGTACCAGCACATACGGTCAATTGACGTTCACACGGGGAGTTGGTTGCGATGCGCAACGTCGTACGGATTCTGAGCGGACTGG
The DNA here is from genome assembly GCF_053603655.1 of Kribbella sp. NPDC004138. NCBI lineage: Bacteria > Bacillati > Actinomycetota > Actinomycetes > Propionibacteriales > Kribbellaceae > Kribbella > Kribbella sp. NPDC004138. Next base: position 237,792 of record NZ_JBSGFZ010000008.1, on the reverse strand, counting down.
CCGTGCCGGTGCTGGCGGCGGCGGTGATCACGGCCGGCTCGCCGGGCTGGGGCGCGTACAAGGTGAAGCAGGGCGACACCCTGAGCCACATCGCCGGCCGCTACGGCACGACGGTGTCGACGCTGGTCGCGCTGAACCACCTGCCCGGCAACGGCAACGCCATTTACGCAGGCGAGGTCCTCAAGGTCCCGGCCAAGGGCTCCGGTCAGGGCTCGGCGAAGAGCACCGCCAAGACGCCGGCGAAGCGCTCCCAGCTCGGCCGGGTGACATACGTCGTGAAGCCCGGCGACACCGTGTCCGGGATCGCGAAGCGCTTCAAGTGCTCGCAGGCGAACCTGCTCGCCGCGAACGGGCTCAAGGCCGGCGACCGCATCTACGCCGGCAAGCCGCTGCAGGTCCCGGTGAAGATCCGCCCGAAGGCGCGGACGGACAACACGTTCGCCGGCCGGACCTACGCCGACCACATCGTCGCGCAGGCCAACCGCAACCGGGCGACGCTGAAGAAGCGCAAGCTGCCGACCCGGGCTCAGATGCGGTCACTGATCGTGAGCACCTCACAGCGGTACGGCGTCGATCCGGAGCTGGCGCTCGCGGTCAGCTGGCAGGAGTCCGGCTGGAAGCAACGCGTGGTCTCGCCCGCGAACGCGATCGGCGCGATGCAGGTCATCCCGTCGACCGGCCGGTTCGCCTCCCGGCTCGTCGGGTGCGACCTGGACCTGCTCGAGCCCCGCGACAACGTGACCGCCGGCGTCGTCCTGCTCAGCCGCCTGACCGGCGCCGCCCGGCTCGACATCGCGGTGGCCGGCTACTACCAGGGCCTCGGCGGCGTGAAGAAGAACGGCATGTACCCCGACACGAAGCTCTACGTGAAGAACGTCCTGCGCATCAAGGCCCAGCTCGAACGCGGGTGGGATCCGCTGCGGTGAGCCTGAGCCGGGCACGCTGAGCTGTTATCTACACTCTCTGCAGAACGGTTTGGGGAGAGGCGGCTCACGGCAGGTGACGGACGACGTGGACACGCAGGTCAGCGACCGCCTCGTCGGGCGAGTGCTCGACGGTCGGTACCGCGTGGGCGCGCGTGTCGCCAAGGGTGGCATGGCCACCGTCTACCAGGCGCTCGACATGCGCCTGGACCGCACCGTTGCGCTCAAGGTGATGCACGACGGGCTCGGCGACGACGCCCAGTTCAGCCGCCGGTTCGTGGCCGAGGCCCGCGCCGCCGCCCGGCTGTCGAACCCGAACGTGGTGGCTGTCTTCGACCAGGGCGACGACGACGGCACGCTGTTCCTGGCCATGGAGTACGTGCGCGGCCGGACGCTGCGCGACGTCATCCGTGACGAGGCACCGCTGTCCCCCGCCCGCGCGCTCGACCTGCTCACCCCGGTCCTGTCCGCCCTGTCGGCCGCACACGACGCCGGCATCGTGCACCGCGACATCAAGCCCGAGAACGTGCTGATCTCCGACAAGGGCGCGGTGAAGGTCGCCGACTTCGGTCTCGCCCGAGCGGTCAGTGCCAGCGGCAACACCGCCACCCAGGGCCTGCTGATGGGCACGGTGTCGTACTTGGCGCCGGAGCTGGTCACCGAAGGCAGCGCCGACGCCCGCTCGGACGTGTACTCGGCCGGCATCCTGCTGTACGAGATGCTCACCGGCAACAAGCCGCACTCCGGTGACACCCCGATCCAGGTCGCTTACGCCCACGTGCACGCCGACGTACCCCCTCCGTCGCTCGAGCAGCCGAGCATCCCGCCGTACGTCGACGCGCTCGTGCAGCGCGCGACCGCGCGGGACCGGGACCTGCGGCCGACCGACGCGCGGGTGTTCAGCCGGCAGGTGCACCGGGTGCGCAGCGCGCTCGACGAAGGGCTCCCGGACGACCCGGAGCTGACCGGCGACCTGACCGTGCCGATCCAGCAGATCCGGCAGGACAGCGGGTACGACGACGGCTACACGCGCGACGTGCCGCAACTGGAGGACCAGCCGATCCGCCACGACACCATCGTCGTACCGGTGCAGCACGGCCGGCCGACCGGCGCACCGGCCAAGACCTCGCCGCCCGTGAAGGCGCCGCCGCGGCGCAGAATGCGGGGACCGATCGCGCTGATCCTCATCCTGGCGGCCGCGATCGGCATCGGTACGGCGGCCTGGTACTACGGCATCCACCGGTACACCACCACGCCCGACCTGGTGAACATGGAGCCCGCCGAGGCGAACGCCGCAGCGGCCAATTCGGGGCTGCGGACCAGCCTGGACAACCAGGACTACTCCGAGGACGTGAAGGTCGGTCTGATCATCCGGACCGACCCGAAGGCGGGCGACCGGATCCGGAAGAACGGTGACATCGGTCTCACCGTCTCCAAGGGTCCGGAGCGGTACCGGGTGCCGCAGCTGGTCGGTCTGCAGCTCGACGCCGCCCAGCAGGCGCTGTCGCCGATCAAGCTGATCACCGGGCAGATCAACGAGCAGTACAACGAGACCGTGCCGCAGGGCCGGGTGATCGCGATCAGCCCGAGGTTCAACACGGAAGTGAAGCCGGGCACCGCGGTGAACTTCGCGGTCAGCAAGGGGAAACGGCCGATCACCGTGCCGGACCTGACCGGCAAGTCGTACAAGGAGGCGAACAAGACGCTGCGCAAGCTCGGGTTCGTCGTCGGCCGCAGCACGCAGTACGACGAGAAGGTCGCCGAGGGCAACGTGATCAGCCAGAGCCCGAACAGTGGCACCCTGTTCGCCAAGGACAAGGTCTCGCTGGTCGTCTCGCTCGGCCCGCCGCTGCGCGAGGTGCCGGACGTGAAGCGCAAGACCACCGCCGACGCGCAGAAGATCCTCGGCGACGCCGGCTTCGTGGTCCGGGTCGAGAAGGCGCCGTTCAACCTGGGGCTCAACATCGTCGCCGCGCAGAGCCCGGGCGCGGGCAAGAAGGTCAAACCCGGCAGCACGATCGTGATCACCGTGCTCTGAGCTGTTTTGCCTCGCGGGGAACGCGTCTGATCTGATGTCCGGCGTGAACCACCCGCGTCTTGCCGTGCTGGCCCTGCTGTCGGTCGCGGCGGCGTGGGGATCGACGTTCTTCCTGACCAAGGACCTGCTCACCAGGATGGACGTCGCCGACTACCTGGCGTTGCGGTTCCTGATCGCGTCGGTCGCGCTGGTCCTCGTCCACCCGCCCGCGATCGCCCGGCTGAGCCGCCTGGACCGCGGGCGCGCGGTCGCCCTCGGTATCACCTACGGGATCGCGCAGCTGCTGCAGACCGAGGGGCTGCGGCACACCTCGGCGAGCGTGTCCGGTTTCGTCACCGGCATGTACGTCGTGTTCACGCCGCTGCTCGGCGCGGTGATCCTGCGGCACAAGATCGGCCGGTGGGCGTGGTTCGCCGTGATCCTCGCCACGGTCGGCCTCGGCGTCCTGTCGCTGCGCGGCCTCAGCCTCGGCACCGGGGAGCTGCTGACGCTCGCGTCCGCCGGTCTCTACGCGCTGCACATCATCGGCCTCGGCGCCTGGTCGACGTCGCGGAACGCGTTCGGGCTGTCGTCGCTGCAGATGATCGTGATCACCTGCGTCTGCGCCGTCGGCGCTCTGCCCGGAGGGTTCTCGGTCCCTTCGACGGGCGGCGACTGGGTCAGCGTGGTCTACATGGCGCTGGTCGCCGGCGCGCTGGCGCTGATCGTCCAGACCTGGGCGCAGGCGCACCTGACGCCGACCCGGGCCGCGATTGCGATGACAATGGAGCCGGTGTTCGCCTCTGGGTTCGCGGTGCTGTTCGGCTCGGACGACCTGACCTGGCGGATGCTGGTCGGCGGCGCACTGGTCGTGTCGGCCATGTACCTGGTCGAGCTGGCGCCGCGGCGTAAGTTCGAGGCGGAAGTGCAGCATCTGGCCCAGTGAGGGAGATCATGCGGGAGAACCGGCGACGGGACGTGTGGTTCCCGTACGCCGTGATCGCGGTCCTGCTCGCCACACTGGCCGCCGGGACCATCAGCAATCTCGTCCGCAACCCGCAGCCCCGCCTGGTCGCCGACGGCCTCCCCGGCCGGCCGCACGCCCAGTCCTCGCTCGAACACGACGATCTGCTGCGGCACGCCCTGACCGACCTCGACGGGCTCACCCTGCCCAACGGCGCGACCCTGGCCGGCTGGAACGGACCGTGGCGCTATGTGTGGCCGCGCGACGCGTCGTTCGTCGCAGTCGCCCGCTGTGCGGTCGGCCAGCACGACAAGGCCCTCGACGTACTGTCGTTCCTGGACCGAGTCCGGCCGGCTGCAGGTCGCTGGCAAGCGCGCTACACCTCGACCGGCGACAAGGTGGACGATGGCCGGGAGCCGCAGCTCGACGCGTCCGGCTGGGTGCTCTGGGCGACATGGTTCTGCCGTGCGGGCGACAGGTACTGGGAGCTGGTCGAGGAGTCGGCGGACCAGATCGTTCGCGAGCTGGGTCCGGACGGGCTGCCGGGGCCCTCGCCTGACTACTGGGAGCGGTCCGAGAAGGAGCTGACGATCGGTACGGTCGCACCGCTGTTGACGGGCCTGCGGTCGGCGGTCCGGATCGCCACCGAGAAGAACCGTCCAGCAGCCGCGACGCGCTGGCGCGAGGCGCTGGACAAGTTGTCGGCGGCAACTGATCGCGCCTTCGGCCCGGACTACCCGCGGACGCCGGCCCGCGCCACGAGCTTCGTCGAGCCCGGAGTCGAGCCGGTCGGCCTTGGCGGCGGTGCGGACGCGTTCGTCACGGTACTGGGGCCGCCGTTCGCGCCGGCGCGGGACGTCGTGTCGACGGCGATCGACCACGCGCACGGCGTACTCACGCAGCCCAACGGTGGGGTGACACCTGGCGAGTCGTGGCGTGCGGACGGGGTGTCCTGGACGCCGCAGACCGCGCTGTTCGCTCTCAGCGCTGCCGCCCGCGGCGACCACTCCGGAGCCGAAGCCCTGCTCACCTGGCTCGACCAGCACCGAACCAGCACCGGAGCCCTTCCCGAAAAGGTCAACCGAGACCTGGAGCCGGCCGGCGAGGCCCCACTCGCCTGGACCGCCGCCTTGGTGGTCCTCGCCGACACAGCCCTTCAGAACCCGCTGCCGATCCCGTAGCTAGCAGATCTCCATCTCGTCGTGGGTCGGCGCGTCCGGCCGGGATGTGCTCGTCTTGCCGGTGTAGAAGAACGCGGTGGACGAGATGTCGTCCTGGAGCGGCAGGTAGCGTCCACCCGAGCGCCAGCCGAGGGCCTGTACGTCGACGCGCAGCCGCTCCTTGAAGCGGATCGGGTCCGGCAGGTGGAAGCGGTACATGCCGAACCGCTGCTGGCTCTGGTACTGCCCGTCCGGCCGGATCACCTGCGGCATCCCGAGGTACGGCGTACTGAACTCGGTGTAGCCGCCCAGGTGGGGTACGTCGAAGTTCCACGCGCCGCCGAAGTAGTCCTCGGTCCCGGTGCCGCAGATGGTCGGGAACTCGTCGTCGCCGTCCAGGTAGAACTTCACCTCGCCCTCACCCCACCAGCCGGTGCTGTTGACGCCCCACGCCAGGTAGGTGCCGACGTAGTGCCCCGGCCCCTCAACACCGTCCAGCAGCGTGTGCACCGTCTTGGAGGGCAGCGGGTTGCTGCGACGCCACTGGGCGTGCAGGTACGCCGACTTGTCCGGCACTGCGCCGAGCCAGTAGTCCACCTGGAAGTACACGACCACGGGCTCGTCGTGGGTGTTCTCCAGCGTCAGTTGCGCCTGCGTCTGGAACGGCATCTCCCAGTAGCAGTTGAACCCGCCGTTCGGGTTCACGGCGACCGGCAGCGAGTTCACCTGGGCGAACTTGCCCCAGCCGGAACAGAAGAAGTCACCGACCGGCGTCTCGATCGCCGGTGCCTGGTCGCCGTCCCAGTGGGCGCGCAGCACGAGACGGCGCCAGTGGTCGACGTGCGTGGTCAGCCAGATGTGGGTGATGCAGCCGGAACCGGCGATGTCCGCCAATGTCACGGTCTCCCCCGCCGCGATCTCGATCGACGGCGAGACCTTCCACCCCTGCCCGAGGTCGCGGGCCGCGTCGGCGCCGGTCCCCTCGGTCCGCCGCCCACCCTGACCGGGCTCGCCGGTGGGGTTCTCCGCACTGATGGAGCGCGTCTCGACGTCGGCGAGCGCGCTGATGCCGGTGAGGTTCCCAAGAGTCATACCCGCGACCTTAGGCCCGGCCGGGTCCGGCTAGAAATCGATTGCCCATCAAGTGGGACTCAGCAGGCGCGGACCTCGGCGTCCAGGCCGTGGGTGAACGCGAGGCAGGCCCACGGACGGCCCTGGTCGCGGTGGGCGCGGACGATCAGCGGGTACGCGCCCGCGCCGCGCACCTGCGGCGTCTTCTCGGTCGGCAACGAGCCGACCGCTCCCCCGCGCGCCTCGGCCGCGGCCTTCACGTCCGCGACCGACACCGTGCTCCGAGCGTCCTTCTGCGCCGCCTGCTTCGCGTCGGTCGCGACCTGCAGCGCGAAGTCGATCTCCGGCGGCTTCGACCAGATCGTCTGCGTCACCGGAATGATCAGCCCGAACATCGCCAGCCCCACCCCCGTGACGATCTGCCGCAACCGCCGCGTCTGGTCGGTCAGCAACAGCGCCGCACAACACACCGCGAGCAGCACCGTGAGCCCGCGCAGGACCCAGTGCCGATCCAACCGGCTGTCGACCGCCAGCCCGGCCCCGACCGCGACCACCAAACAGAGCCCGACCGCACCCAGCGCCCGAACCCGTGGAGACAGAGATTGCATGCCGCAGACGATAGACGTACGACGCCGGCCCCCGGCCACACGCCCTGCGAGGCGCACCTGGCCGTTCGTCGCACGGTAGCGGCCGTTGGGCGCGGGGCGCGCCGGTCAGGATCGTGTGCGGCGGACGGTGCTGGCAGATTCGTAAGGGTCCCACCGCCCCCTAGGGATTGGACCCGATGACGTGACCGAGAACCCTGGTTCCTGGAGCATCTCGCGGCGGCGCGCGCTGCAACTCGGCGGCGGCGCCGCGGCCGTCGGCGCCGTGCAGCTTCCCACCCTGCCGTCCGAGGCGAGCACCGACACGACCGGCGGCAGTCAGGCCGTGCTGCGCGAGGGCACGAATCTGATGGTGTCGGTGTCGCCGGACGGGAAGTGGCTGGCGTTCGACCTGGCGACTGCGATCTGGGTGACGCCGGCCGCTGGCGGTACGTCGCGCCGCCTCACCGATGATCTGCAGGACGCGACCCGCCCGCGCTGGGCGCCGGACGGCCGGTCGATCGTGTTCCAGTCGTACCGTGACGGGAACTTCCACCTCTGGTCGATCAGACCCGACGGCACCGGCCTCCGCCGGCTGACCAGCGGACGGTACGACCACCGCGAGCCGCACGTCACACCCGACGGCCGCTCGATCGTGTTCTCGTCCGACCGCGGCGATCTCCACGGCCCGGGCAACGTCGCGGGCAGCTACGGCATCCACCGCCTCGACCTCGCGACCGGCGCGATCGCGGCGCTCACCGACGACGCCGGCGAAGAGGCCGAGCCGACCGTCTCGCCCGACGGCCGGAAGCTCGCGTTCACCGTCGACACCGGCTCGATCGTCGAACTCGACCTCGCCTCCGGTGTCCGCACGACGATTGTCAACAATCAAACGGGAATCACGCTCTTCGGCCCGTCCTACTCGCCGGACGGCAGGCTCGCGTACGTCCGCCTGACCGGCCCGACCTGCGATCTGATTGTCGACAATCAGCAAGTCACCCACGGTCAGGACGTCTTCGCGGTCCCGCCCTCCTGGGCATCGACGGACCTCTTCTACACAGCCGACGGGACCGTCCACCGGTACAGCACCGACGGCGAGCACACCGTCGTACCGTTCGCCGCGGCTGTCCCCGTGACGTCACGACGCCCACGCCCGAAGGCGCCCGACCTGGAGTCGACGAGCCGGCGCACAGTCCGCGGGATCGCGAGTCCGACGGCCTCGCCGGACGGGAAGTGGCTCGCCTTCCGCGCGTTGAACGCGATCTGGCTGGCATCGACGGACGGCAAGGCACAGCGCCGCAAGGTGGTTGCCGACGGCTACTTCAACTCCGACCCGGACTTCTCGCCCGACGGCCGGACCTTGCTCTACGCCAGCGATCGCGACGGTACGGCGGACCTGTGGCTGCACGACCTCGCAACCGGCACGGACACCAAGCTGTCAGGTCTCCCCGGCGCACAGACCGCGCCGCGTTTCGCACCGGACGGACAGCGGATCGCGTACCAGGACCAGGACGGGATCGCCTGGGTCCTCGACGTCAGGTCGGGCGAGGTCCGCCAGGTCACACCGACGCTGTTCCAGCCCGGCCGGGTCAGCTGGTCGCGTGACGGCAAGACGCTCGTCCTCGCCGCGGTGAAGCCGTTCTCGAAGCGTTTCCGCGAGGGCACGAGCCAGCTGCTGTACGTCGACGTCGCGACGGCCGCGCTCGAGTACGTCGAGCCGATGCCGTTCCGCTCGCTCGCCACCCGCGGCGACGACGGCCCGGTGTTCTCCCCCGACGGCACACACCTCGCCTTCGTCGTGGAGAGCCTGCTGTACGTCGTACCGGTCGACGCCCGCGGACGCTTCACCGGAGAACCGCGCGCGATCACCGACGAGGTGACGGACTCCCCCGTCTGGCAGGACAACGACACCTTGCTCTACCTGCACAACGGAGCGTTGCGCAGGACAACCGGTGGCCGGGCCGAGACGGTCAAGCTCGACCTGCAGTACCGCCGGGCGACCATCAAGCAGCACGTCACGATTCACGCCGGCGCACTGTGGGACGGGCGCGCGACCACGCTCCGCCGGGACGTCGACGTCGTGGTCGACGGCGCGCGCATCGCCGCCGTACGCCCGCACACCGGACGCGCCGACATCGACGCGTCCACGCTGACCGTGATGCCCGGGTTGATCGACGCGCACAACCACTGGCATCTGCGCGGGCGGGCGTGGGGTGCGCGGCAGGGCAACCTGTGGCTCGCGTACGGCATCACGTCGACGCGTTCGCCGGGCGATCCCGTGTACCAGATGCAGGAGACGCGGGAGGCGCTCGTCAGCGGCGCCTTGCGCGGGCCGCGGTACTTCGCGACCGGCGAGGCGATCGACGGATCGCGCGTCTACTACAACTTCATGCGGCCGACGGTGTCGCTGCGGCAGCTCGGCCTGGAGATCGATCGGGTGGAGGGACTCGCGTACGACCTGGTGAAGACGTACGTGCGCCTGCCGATCGAGTACCAGCGCCGGGCGATCGCGCTCGTCCACCGGCTCGGGCTGCAACTGTCGTCGCACTACCTCTATCCCGCGGAGCATCTCGGCATGGACGGGATGGAGCACACCGGCGCGACGAACCGGCTCGGGTACTCGCACACCGTCAGCCGGCTCGGACGCGCGTACGCCGACGTGGTGACGCTGTTCACGCGGGCCGGGCTGTCGGTGACGCCGACGCTGTTCAACTCGACGATGGCGCACGTCGACGACCCGTCACTGCTCACGGACCGCCGGACGACGACGCTCTACCCGTCCTGGGAGTACAACGCGCTGATCACCGAGGTGAACACGGCGCGCGGACCGGCCGGCGTCACCACCCGCGAACTCCTCCGCGGCAACGTCGACATGGTCCTGCGCATCCACCGCGGCGGCGGCCTGGTCATCTCCGGCACCGACACCCCGCTCGACAACATGGCCGTGTCGCTGCACGCGAACCTCCGCTCGATGGTCGCGGGCGGCTTCACGCCGTACGAGGCACTCACCACGGCGACGCACAACCCGGCGAAGTGGCTCAACCTCGAGGACCGACTCGGCGTCGTGAAACCAGGAGCCCAGGCAGACCTGTCCTTCGTCACCGGCGACCCGCTGGCCGACATCCGCGCAGCCGCCGCCGTCGACCAGGTGATGATCGCCGGCAACCTCCACACCGTCGACGACCTCCTCGCGCCGTACGCCTCGAGCGCCCGCACCCAACCCGCCGTCCACACCCCGAACGCCCCACAACCCCTGACCCGCGCCGAAGCCCACGCCCACGACGCCACCTACTGGTGGCACGAACCCGAATGGCTCCACCGCGCCTGCTGCGAAGGCTAGAACGTCGTCGTCAGGTCCTGGGTCTGCCCGGTCGCGGAGGCGCGGTACGCCGATTCGATGATGTCGATGACGTGCCGCGCGTGCTCGGCGGTGACGATCGAGGGGGTGCCGTCGCGGACCCAGTCGACGAGTTGCATGACGTCCTCGTACACGTGCTGCTCCTCGATCTCCCGGTGGACGCCGGTCACGTGCGGAAGCAGCGCCTGGTTGCCCGGGCCGCGGGGTGACAGTTCCTCCGGGTTGCGGCCGGGGAAGTCGAACGGTTCGCCGTTGAGCAGCACCCCGTCGATCGTTCCCGCCGTACCGTAATAGGCGCCGCCGAAGCCGCCGCGCATCCCGCCCGCCGCGGTGCCGGTCGCGACGCAGAACAAGTTGTCGCCGAAGTCGATCAGGATCACGGTGTTGTCGTCGGCATCGGTCTGTACGTCGCCGCGCAGCGGGATGCGTACGCCGGACATGGCCGTGACGCGCTTCGCCGGTCCGAGGATGCCGGTCACCGAATGCAGCGCGTACACGGTCATGTCGTACAGCGGTCCGCCGCCGGGTTTGCGGAAGTACCACGACGGATCGATGTTGCTGAGTACGTCGTTCCCGCCGCGGACGGACTCGTCCTCGTGGTAGGTGCCGAACGCCGCGCCGCAGCTCACCCACGACAGCGTCCCGATCGCGCCCTCGCGGATCAACTCCCGCGTGCGGACATGATGCGGCCGCAGCATCTCGCCGGGCGACGCGACGATCCGCAGGTCGTTCTCCGCCGCGAGCTCGATCAGCTCGGTGGCCTCCGCGACGGTGATCGTCATCGTCTTGTTGAAGTGCACATGCTTCCCGGCCTGCAACGCGAGCTTCCCCTGCTCGTAGTGCAGCCCGATCGGCGACGCGATCGTCACCGCGTCGACATCGCCGCGCGCCAGCAGCTCCTCGTACGTCGTGAACGCCTGGCCGACCCCGAACTTCGCGGCCGCCGCCTCCGCCCGTCCAGCCACGGGATCGCACACCGCTGCCAGGGCCACTCGGTCAGCGAGATCGGGCTGCGACAGGTGCGGGAGAAGCCCGCGCACCGAAATACTTCCCGCCCCGACAACACCCATCCGCACGGTTTCGGCCATACCCGCAATTCTATTGGCGCCCGTTACGGCGGGGCGCGGCTCGCCGCGTGGCACCGAACGCACGCTCGCCGGAAACTATTTGCCGGCAGGCGGCGAAAAGGTTCCGCAAAGAGGCGCGGCCTAGCTGTTGCGGTGGGCTACGACTCGGGTGAAGCCGAGGGTTTGGCCGGCGTCGGTGCGGAGCATCTCCGCTTCGATTCCCGGCGTACCGCTGTCCTGGTCGCAGGCCTCGTTCCACTGCAGCCAGTCGCGCCATCCGTCGGGCAGCCGGTCGGCGACCTCAACGGTGACAAGGCCGGTCTTCTCCCAGTGCCGGCGCCACCAGGCGGCGCTGTGCCAGGCGCAGAAGTCCCAATGCCAGTACGGCGCGAGGTGTGGCGGCGGAAGCGTCTCGTACTCCTCCACGAGCCCCGGCTGCACGATGCCGAGCTGGCCGCCGGGTTTCACGAAGCGGGAGATGTACCGCCACGCGAGTGTTCACGCCCGTCCGTGCCGCCCACAAACGGTTTTCCGCCGCGCGGACGGCGCCGCCCGCTGAGCTGTCGTTGCCATAGGTTGGTCAGCGTGCCGATGATCGAGGTCGCTGAGCTGATCAAGGAGTTCCAGAAGCCGCAGCCGACGACCGGTCGTCTCTCCGGCATCCGGCAACTGTGGGCTCCCCGGCGCGCCGTGCGTGCGGTCGACGGCGTCAGTTTCGCCGTCGAGCGTGGGGAGATGGTCGGCTACCTGGGCGCCAACGGCGCCGGCAAGTCCACGACCATCAAGATGCTCACCGGGATCGTGGTGCCCACCTCGGGCACGGTGCGGGTCGACGGCCTGGTGCCCTGGGCGAATCGCCGCAAGCACGCGCACAACATCGGGGTCGTGTTCGGGCAGAAGACCCAGCTCTGGTTCGACCTGCCGCTGCGCGTCTCGCTCGAAACCATTCGCGACCTCTATCGGGTCGGCCCGGCCGAGTACGCCGCGCGGATCGACGAGTTCGACGAGGTGCTGCAGATCAAGGACTTCCTGGACACGCCGATCCGGTCCCTCTCGCTGGGACAACGCATGCGCGGCGATCTGGCCGGAGCCATGCTGCACCGCCCGCAGGTGCTGTACCTGGACGAACCCACGGTCGGTCTGGACGTGGTCGCGAAACAAGCCCTCCGTGACTTCATCGCGGAGCAGAACCGGGTTCACGCCACCACGGTGATGATCACCACGCACGACATGGACGACATCGAGCAACTGTGCCGGCGGATCGTGATGATCGACAGCGGGCGTGTTGTGTACGACGGCGACCTCGCGACCCTGAAGCGGCGTTACCTGCCGTTCCGCGAGGTGGTGGTCACGCCGACGGAGGGTGCGGACCCGACGTCCATCCGGGCGGAGCACGCCGACCGGCTGGAGAACTCCGACGGCACGATCTCGCTGCGCTTCGATCCGGAACGGACCAGCGCCGCGGCCGTGATCGCGCAGGCGACATCGGTCGCCGAGATCGCCGATCTGCACGTCAACGAGCCCAAGTTGGAGGATGTAGTCCGGCTGATCTATGCCGAGGCCGAGCGGTGACCGGCTCATCCCGGATCGCGCGATCCGAACGACCTGCCTGGGTCACGCCGTGGTCGATGGTTCGACTCGGTTCCAGGAACGCAATGTTCTTCCGGGCGAACGTCGCACTGTCCATGGTCTCGGTCGCCCTGCAAACGGTCCTGCTCGTGACGGTGTGGCGTGCTGTCTACACCAACCGCCCCGCGGTCGCGGGTATCAGCGAGTCCGATGCGGTCAGCTATGCGGTGATCGCGATGCTGCTGTGGCATGTCGCCCTGCCTTGGCAACTGTCGTCGATCCCCGAACGGGTGCGCGAGGGAACCATTGCGACAGATCTCATCCGTCCCGTCGGAGTGGTGGGCCAGAGCCTGCTGCAGTCCGTCGGAGCAATCGTCGGCGCGATCCCCGGAGTCGCGGTCGGCCTGGCCCTCGCCCTCGCGCTGGGAGGGCTGACGCCGCCGGCGACCGGTGCCGCGTTCCTCGGCTTCCTCCTCACGGCCGCGCTCGGCTGGTTGCTCGCCGCGTTGCTGAACCTCGCTGTCTCGATGGTGGCGTTCTGGACGACCGATACGCGCGGACCGTTCTACGTCTACCGAGCCATCGCCAGTTTTGCTTCCGGCGCACTCGTCCCGCTGTGGTTCGTCCCTGCGTCGCTGCGCCCGTATCTCGACGCGCTGCCGTTCGGGCTCCAGGTCTTCGCGCCACTGCAGCTCTGGCAGGGACAGGAGCCACTCGGCGGCCTCGGGGGCGTGATCACCGCCCAGCTCGGCTGGCTGGCGGCTTCCACGGCCATCGTCGCGCTGGTCACTTGGCGCGCCTTGCGCAAGGTGGTGATCAACGGTGGCTGACCTGATCCGGGACTTTCGCATCCTGCTGCGCGTGGCGTGGCTGACCGAGCTCGAGCACAAGGCCAATCTCTTCATCTCCGTCATCGGCGCGCTGGCCTTCAACGCCGGACAGTTGCTGTTCATCGGAGTGCTGCTGCATGCCTTCGGATCGATCGGTGGCTGGACTCCGGCCGAGGTGCTGGTGCTGTTCGGCATCCGGATGGCGAGCCACAGCGTGTACGCCTTCTTCTTCCGCCGGACGGTCGATGTGGACCTGGTGGTGCACACGGGAGAGTTCGATCGCTATCTGTTGCGTCCGACCAGCCGGTTCCTGCAATTGCTGATGCGCCGCTTCAACCTGCAGCAGATCGGCGACGTGATCATCGCCGGTGCGATCCTCGCGCTGGCCCTGCCGCGGGCCTCGATCTCCTGGCATCCGCTCCTCGCGGTGTGGCTCGCCCTCGCGATCGCCGCCGGCGGGCTGCTCGAGGGCGGGCTCCAACTGGCCCGCGGCGCACTGGCCTTCCGGTTGCGGAACACGCAGTCGCTGACGTTCCTGATCGACGCCGTCCTCGGAACCTACGGCAACTTCCCGCTGCAGATCTTCGGGCCGGTCGGAGCCGTCCTGTTCACGATCCCGCTGCCCTTGGCCTTCGTCGCCTGGATCCCGGCCGCCATGGTCACCGGGCGGGTGGACTCGCTGTGGTTCCCGGCGTGGCTGGGATGGCTGAGCCCACTGGTGGGAGTCGCTTGCATGGCGGCGGCGATCGCCTTCTTCACGCGGCAGTCCCGGCACTACTCCAGCCCTGGCTCCTGAGTCAGAACGGCAGCTTGGGCTGCGGTGGGGCGTGGGTGGGGTCCACGCCGTCGAAGAGGCTGCTGACGGACTCACCGTCGTGGATCCGGGTGATGGCTTCGGCGAAGAGGCCGGCGACCGAGGTGACCTGGAGTTCGGGGAAGCCGTCGGGGCGGGGGACGGTGTCGGTGCTGATGACCTCGGTGATCGAGGGGTGGGCGCGGAGGCGTTCGACGGCCGCGCCGGCGAACAGGCCGTGGGTGCAGGCGACCGCGGCGGACGTGCAGCCGCGGTCCTTCAGGCGGTCGAGCAGCTCGATGATGGAGCCGCCGGTGGCGATCTCGTCGTCGAGGACGATCGCCTGCTTGCCGGTCACGTCGCCGACGATGGCGTCGATGACGACGCGGTCGTCGGCCAGCCGCTGCTTGCTGCCGGCCGCGACGGGTACGCCGAGCAGCCGGGCGAACTGCGTCGCGGTCTTCGCGTTGCCGAGGTCGGGGCTGACGACGACGGTGTCGGACAGGTCGCGGCCGCGGAAGTGGTCGGCGAGGACGCCGATCGCGGTCAGGTGGTCGACCGGAACCGAGAAGAACCCGTGCACCTGCGGCGCATGCAGCGCCATGGTCAGGACCCGGTGGGCGCCGGCCGTGGTCAGCATGTCGGCGACGAGCCGGCCGCCGATCGAGATCCGGGAGGCGTCCTTCTTGTCGGACCGCGCGTACGCGTAGTGCGGGATGACCGCCGTGATCTGCTGCGCCGACGCGCCGCGGGCGGCGTCGATCATGAGCAGCAGCTCCATCAGGTGCTCCTGCGTCGGCGGCACCAGCGGCTGCACGATGTACACGTCGCGTTGCCGGCAGTTCGTCTGCAGTTGGACCTGCAGGCAGTCGTTGCTGAAACGATGGATCTCGACCGGAGAAAGCGGTACGCCGAGATCCCTGCAGATCTGCTCCGCCAACTCGATGTGGGCACTTCCGCTGAACACGACGATCTCTCGCACGGCTCTCCCCGAACGCTGCGACCCCGACAGCTGAACCCTAACCGATCAGTCGCGCCAGGGTTTCCGCGGCTGTCCGGCAGTCGGCCGCCGACGCGTCCAGGTGCGTGACGATCCGCAGCTGCGTCGCCCCGACCCCGCCGACGAGGACGCCGGCCTCGCGCGCGCCCGCCACCACCTCGGGCACGGTGTGACCGGTGCCGGCGAGATCCACCACGACGATGTTGGTCTCGACCTGGTCAGGCTTCACCGAACCGGGCGCGGCGTCGGCGATCAGGGCGGCGATCGCGCGGGCGTTCGCGTGGTCCTCGGCGAGGCGCTCGACGTTGTGCTCGACGGCGTACAGCCCGGCCGCAGCGAGTACGCCGGCCTGCCGCCAGCCCGCGCCGAGCCGCTTCCGCCAGATCCGCGCCTCGCGGATCAGCTCCGCCGACCCGACCAGCACCGATCCGACGGGCGCGCCGAGGCCCTTCGACAGGCAGACGCTGGCCGCGGCGGCCCGGGACGCAAACGAAGACACCGTACGACCGGTGGCGACGGCGGCGTTCCACAACCGGGCGCCGTCGAGGTGCAGCGGCAGCCCAACGGCATCCAGCTCATCGGCCAGGGCGTCGTACGAGTGCTGGATCGACCCGCCGCCGAAATTGTGCGTGTTCTCGACCGAGACGGCCGACGTCACGACGAAGTACGGGCCGAGGTCGGGTGCGATCAGCGACCGGATCTGCTCCAGGTCGATCTGCCCCGACGGCGCGCTCCAGGTCCGCGTCGTGACGCCGGCGGACACGGCATGCGACCCGAGCTCGGCGCGGACGATGTGCGCACTGGCCTCGCACAGCACCTCGCCGCCGCGCGGGACCAGGGCCCGGATGCCGAGCATGTTCGCGAGCGAGCCGGTGACCGTGAACAGCCCGGCCTCGTGCCCGAGCAGCCCGGCGACCCGCTCCTCCAGCGCGTTGACGGTCGGGTCCTCGCCGTACACGTCGTCGCCGACCGGGGCCGACGTCATCGCGGCCAGCATCTGCGCCGACGGACGCGTGACGGTGTCCGACCGCAGGTCGACGGTCATGCCTGCGCGCCCCGCAGCCGCTCCGCGACCAGGAACGCCAGCTCGAGGGACTGGTGCCGGTTCAGGCGCGGGTCGCACGCGGTCTCGTACCGGTTGACGAGGTCCTCCGCGACCAGCTCCTCGCCGCCGCCGAGGCATTCGGTGACGTCGTCGCCGGTCAGCTCCATGTGGACGCCGCCCGGCCAGGTCCCGACCTGCTCGTGGGCGTCGAAGAAGCCCTGGACCTCGTCCATCACGTCGTCGAAGTTGCGGGTCTTGTACCCGTTCGGGGTCTCGAACGTGTTGCCGTGCATCGGGTCGCACACCCACGCGATCGGCGAACCGTGGTCGCGCACGGCCTCCAGCAGCGGCGGCAGGGCGGAGCGGATCTTGCCCGCGCCCATCCGGGTGATGAACGTGAGCCGGCCCTCGACGCCCTTCGGGTTCAGCTTGTCGATCAGCGCCCGGATGTACTCCGGGGTCGTGGTCGGGCCGATCTTCACGCCGAGCGGGTTCGACAGCGAGGCCAGGAACTCGACGTGCGCGCCGTCCAGCTGCCGGGTCCGCTCCCCCACCCAGAGCAGGTGGCCGGACACGTCGTACGGCTGCTCGGTGCGCGAGTCGATCCGGGTCAGGGCGTGCTCGTACTCGAGGATCAGCGCCTCGTGCGACGCGTAGAAGTCGACGGTCTTGAACTCGTCGGACGTCGCGCCGCAGGCCCGCATGAAGGAGAGCGCACGCTCGATCTCGGACGCCAACTGCTCGTAGCGCATGCCGACCGGCGACGACTTCACGAAGTCGGTGTTCCAGGCGTGCACCTGGTGCAGGTCGGCGTACCCACCGGTGGTGAACGCGCGGGTCAGGTTCAGCGTGGCGGCGGCCGCGTTGTAGACGCCGCGCAGCCGCTGCGGGTCCGGGATCCGGGACTCGGCGGTGAAGTCGAAGCCGTTGACGGCATCACCGCGGTACGACGGCAGCGTCACGCCCTCGCGGGTCTCCTCGCCGGACGACCGCGGCTTCGCGTACTGCCCCGCGATCCGGCCGATCTTCACGACCGGCACGCTGGCGGCGTACTGCAGGACGACGGACATCTGCAGCAGCACCCGCAGCTTGGCCCGGATGTTCTCCGCGGTCACGCCCGCGAACGTCTCGGCGCAGTCGCCGCCCTGGAGGATGAACGCCTCACCGCGGGCGACCGCCCCGATCTTCGCGGTCAGGTCGTCGCACTCACCGGCGAACACCAGCGGCGGCAGCGTCCGGAGCTCGGCGATCACCTGCTCCAGCACCTCTTGATCCGGCCACTCCGGCTGCTGCAGCGGCTTCAGCCCGCGCAGCTCGTCCAGCGTGGGAACCCCGGGAACCTGCCCAGCCGTCAACGTCGCGAATTGCATGGAGCCAACTCTAGGCGAACCCGCCGGACGCAGCGTGAACGTCTCAGGCCAGCGAGCGGGGGTCCGGCGGTACGTCGACGG
Source organism: Kribbella sp. NPDC004138 (assembly GCF_053603655.1). Lineage (NCBI taxonomy): Bacteria > Bacillati > Actinomycetota > Actinomycetes > Propionibacteriales > Kribbellaceae > Kribbella > Kribbella sp. NPDC004138. Next base: position 219,960 of record NZ_JBSGFZ010000008.1, on the reverse strand, counting down.
CGTGTGCGCGCAGCACCGAGAGCGGGATCGTCTCCAGCGCCCGCGCGTGCGTGGACGCCAGGACGACGGGAGCCGCGGCGCCGTCGTGGTACGCCTGGAGCCAACGGCCGGCCACGACGCACCAGCGATCGCCCGGCCGGAGCCCGGTGAAGCTGTACTCCGGACGGGGTGTGACCAGGTCGTTCCCGACGGACGCCTGATGGGTCAGGAACTCCGTGGTCATCACCGCACAGACGGTGTGACTGCCGAGGTCCTCGGGCCCGCTCGTGCAGCAGCCGTCGCGGTAGAACCCGGTGACGGGATCGGTCCCACACTCCTCGAGCGGCTCGCCGAGCACGTTCAAGTCGCTGTCCATCGGGCAGGTGGTCAGCTGGCCTTGGTGTCGCCGAGGCGGAGGTGCTCGTCGACGGACTCGCCGGCCTTGATCAGCTCCTTGGCCTTGTCGGCGTACATGTCGACGTACTCCTGGCCGGACAGGTCCATCAGCGCGTACATGATCTCGTCGGTCACCGAGCGCAGCACGAACCGGTCCCGCTCCATGCCCTCGTAGCGGGAGAAGTCCAGCGGCGTGCCGAACGCCACACCGGGGCGCACCAGCCGCGGCAGCAGCCGGCCCTTCTCACGGTAGAACCAGTTCGGCCAGATCCGGCCCGGCGGCTGCAGCTTCTCGGTGTCGATCATCGCGACCGGGATCACCGGGACGCCGGCCACGATCGCCATCCGGGCGACGCCGGTCTTGCCCTTGTACAGCCGGCCGTCGGGCGAGCGGGTGCCCTCGGGGTAGATCCCGAACAGGCCGCCCTTCTCGAGGATCCCGAGACCGGTGTTCAGCGCCGCCAGCGAGGCGCGGCCGCCGGAGCGGTCGATCGGGATCTGGCCCACGGACCGGAAGAACGTGGCGACCAGCTTCCCCTTCAGGCCCGGAGCGGTGAAGTACTCCGACTTGGCCGGGAAGACGATCTGCCGCGGCACCGACACCGGCAGGAAGATCGAGTCGCAGAACGCGAGGTGGTTGGAGACCAGCAGCGCCGGACCCTCGGTCGGCACGTGCTCCACCCCGGTCACTTTGGGGCGGAAGAGCAGCTTCACCAGTGGTGCGACCAAGAACCGTCTGAGGAACAGGTACAGCATCCGCCTCGACCTCCGTCACTCGCCCGACACACTCACCCGACAGCACTCACGCAGGATCCGCCACAGCCTCTGCATCCATGGTGGGACCGTACCCATTCCGGCACCAGTGCACGCCGGTGGCGGTCACGCGACAACTCCGGCGCGCCACCTTCCGGTGCGGACACTACGTTCCAGCTTCCCTCTCAGGCAATGTCACCGCCAGGAATGTGGGTGTTGCTCACGGTGTTGTCACCTGGATGCAGACTGGACGCAGCCCAGATGCGACGATTGTCACGCGCCTTCGAGGGATGGTCAGAGGCGCGGTTGTGAGGACCGTGAGCGGCGAGGAGTCGAGCGTGCCAGTGCAAGCCCACGCGGAGGAGTTTCGCAGTCCCGGCACCGGGGAGAACGCCGCTGTCGGCGTGCTCCTGAGCCACGGGTTCACCGGCTCGCCGTGGTCGATGAAGCCGTTCGCCGAGCATCTGGCCGCCGAGGGGTACGGCGTCGCGGTCCCCCGGCTGCCCGGTCACGGGACCAGCTGGCAGGAGATGAACAAGACCTCCTGGCCGGACTGGTACGCAGTACTCGACAACGAGTTCGAACGGCTGCGCAAGGAGCACGACCAGGTGTTCCTGGTGGGCCTGTCGATGGGCGGCTGCCTGGTGCTGCGGCTGGCCGAGCAGCACGGCGCCGACGTTTCCGGTCTGGTCCTGATCAATCCGTCGGTGCGGACCGACGACAAGCGGCTGGCGCTGCTGCCGGTGCTCTCCCGGCTCGTGCCCTCGTTCCCCGGTATCTCGAACGACATCAAGAAGCCCGGCGTCGACGAGCGCGCCTACGACCGGATGCCGCTGCGGGCCCTGCACTCGCTGTCACAGCTGTGGAGGGTCACCCGGGACGACCTCGCGAAGATCACGCAGCCGGTCCTGCTGTTCCGCAGTACTGTCGATCATGTGGTGGAGCCGAGCTCGGGACGGGCGGTACTGTCCTCGATCTCGTCCCGCGACGTGACCGAGACCCTGCTCGAGGACAGCTATCACGTGGCAACCCTGGACAACGACGCACCGCGGATCTTCGCGGACTCGACCGCCTTCATCGGCCGGCTGAGCCGGCCGCGGACCGAGCCCGGGAACGAGCCCGAGAACGAGCCCAGCGATGCGTGACAACGGATTGACGGCGACGTCGTACACGTCGCTCGGGGGCATCGACCCGCTGGTCGCCGAGCCGGTCCTGGACGCGCTCGCCGCGGCCGGCATCGCGGCGTACTGCGAGAACCAGAACGAGGCCCGGACGCCCGAGGAGGCCGAGGACGCGCCGGCCCGGATCCCGGTCGGGTACGACGAGATCTTCGTCGACGCCGAGGCGGTGGACCGGGCCCGCCCGGTGATCGACCGCAGCACCGAGGACGCCGAGTGGCGGTCGCTGGTGGAGCAGTTCAGCAAGCCGTCCGCGCCGGGGCACGACGGCGGCGAGGACCCGGTGCCGCGCTGGCCGGTCAGCGAGGACGTCGACGACAAGTACGAGCCGCTGATCGACGTACCGGCCGGTCTCACCGTCGAGGAGAAGGCCGAGGACGACGAGGAGCCGCCCGCCAAGAAGGCCGACGACCCGCACGACCACTACGTCCCGCCGGAGCCGCCGCGCGGCCCGCGGCTGGACTGGATCAGCCGGCTCGCCTGGCTGGGGCTGCTCGGCGGGCCGCTGCTGCTGATCGCGGCCGCCCTGCTGGACTTCGGCACCGGCCGGATCACCACGCTCGCGGTCGCCGGGTTCATCGGCGGGTTCCTGACGCTGGTGTTCCGGATGAAGGACCGGCTCCCTCCCGGCGACGGCGGCGACGACGGGGCCGTCGTCTGAGCTAGAGTGCGGATCGTCGGACAATCCGACACATCCGATTCGATTTGGGGAGGGCGCCCCGTGCAGGTCACCGAGACCGTCGAGATCACCGGCCACCTGATGGACACCGGGCTGCTGTCCCGGGTCCTCGACGACATCCGCGGGTACGGCGGCGAGTACACACTCGACAAGTTCGACCTCGGCTACGACAAGGACGACCCGTCCACGGTCCGGATGACGGTCGGCGCCGAGGACGAGGAGGCGCTGCAGCGGCTGCTGATGCGGATCCAGACCAAGGGCGCGAACCTGGTGAACCCGGGCGAACCGGAGATCACCGAGGTGGCGCAGGACGGCGTCTTCCCGGACGGCTTCTACTCGACCACCAACCTGCCGACCAACGTGCGGCTGGGCGGGCACTGGGTCGAGGTCCGCAACCCGGAGATGGACTGCGGGCTGCTCGTCGAGGGCGACCCGGAGCCCAATGCCGTGCGCACCATCCCGATGTCGGAGGTGCGGGCCGGGATGAAGATCATCACCAGCGCGCAGGGCGTCCGGGTGATCCCGCCGATCAGCGAGTCCACCGAGGGCGGGTTCGGCTTCATGGAGTCGGACGTGTCCAGCGAGAAGCCGCAGCGGGTGCTGGTCCGGCAGGTCGCCGACGGGATGCGCGAGGCCAAGGCGAACGGCCTGAAGGTGCTCTGGGTCGGCGGGCCGGGCATCGTCCACACCGGGGCCGCGCCGGCCATGGTGGCCCTGGTCGCGGCCGGCTTCGTCGACGTGCTGTTCGCCGGGAACGCGCTGGCCACGCACGACATCGAGTCGTCGCTGTACGGTACGTCGCTCGGCGTCGACCTGGACCGCGGCCGCGGGGTCGAGCACGGGCACGAACACCACATCCGGGCGATCAACACGATCCGCAAGGCCGGCTCGATCGCGGCAGCCGTCGAGCAGGGCGTGCTGACGTCGGGCGTGATGCACGCCCTGGTGAAGAACGGCAACCGGTTCGTGCTGGTCGGGTCGGTGCGCGACGACGGCCCGCTGCCGGACGTCTACACCGACGTCCTCGAGGGCCAGCGCGCGATGCGGGCCGAACTGCCGGGCGTCGGATACTGCCTGATGGCCGCCACCATGCTGCATTCCGTTGCTACTGGCAACATTCTGCCCGCGTCGATCCCGCTGACCTGCGTCGACATCAACCCGGCCACCGTCACCAAACTGGCCGACCGGGGATCGTCGCACGCCCGCGGCATCGTCACCGACGTCGGCCTGTTCGTCGAGCACCTGGCGCGTGAGCTGTCTCCCACCTACGCCGACGGCAAGTGACCCCGCCGGAGTAGAGGCTGGAGTCATGAACCAGGACTTCGAAACGTTCCTGCGACGGTTCGAGGAGGCCAACACCGCGTTCGTGAACGGCGATCCGTCGCTGTGGTTGCCGTTGGTGTCGCGCAGCGAGCAGAGCTCGATCTTCGGCGGTTTCGGCGGCCAGGAGGTCGGCTGGTCCGAGATCGGGCCCCGGTACGAGTGGGCGTCCTCGCAGTTCCGCGACACCGGCGGGGCCGTCGACTTCGAGTACCTCGACACCTACGTCGGCGCGGACACGGCGTACACCGTCGCGATCGAGCGCTGCACCGTCCACCACGTCACCCAGCCAGCCCCCGTCCCGCACGAACTGCGCGCCACGATGATCTTCCGCCTCGAGGACAACGAGTGGAAAATCACGCACCGGCACGCCGATCCACTGAGCCCCAGGTCCTCCCCCTCGGGGCCATGAGGATGTTTGGATGACGGCATGACCGAACTCGTGCACCTGGACGTCGCCGACGGTGTGGCCACGATCACGTTGGACTCGCCGCACAACAAGAACGCGCTGTCGCAGCAGCTGACCGGCGAACTGCTGGAGCAGCTGGAGGCGGCGGGGGCGGACGACGACGCCCGGGCGATCGTGATCCGATCGGCGCTGGACGTGTTCTGCTCGGGCGCGGACCTGTCGGAGGCGACGACGGTCGGGATGGGCGTCGGGGCGCAGCGGATGGTCGACGTCCAGCGGGCGATCGTGGCGAACCCGAAGCCGGTTGTCGCGCGGGTGGCCGGGCCGGTGCGCGCCGGCGGTATCGGGATCGTGGCGGCCGCGGACATCAGCGTGGCCGGCGAGAGCGCGACGTTCGCGCTGACCGAGGTACGTCTGGGGCTCGCGGCGGCGACGATCTCGCTGACCGTCCTCCCCCGGCTCACGGACCGCGCCGCGGCGTACACGTTCCTCACCGGCAACGGCTTCGACGCGCTCGAGGCCGCCAGGCTCGGGCTGCTCACCCTGACCGTGCCGGACGCCGACCTGGACAGCGCCGTCGACACCGTGCTGACGTCGCTGCTGAAGGGCGTCCCGCAGGGCCTTCGCGAGACCAAGAAGCTCCTCAACCGCGAGCTCCTCGCCGACATCGATGCCCGCGGCAAAGACCTCGCCGAGCTCTCCGCCTCCCTGTTCGGCTCCCCCGCGGCCCAGGAAGCCATGCTCGCCTTCCTGAACCGCAAGAAGAGCTGACTACCTGACGCTGATCTCGATCAGCATCGGTAGGTGGTCGGACGCGGCGGCCAGGTCCTCGGCCGACGCGGGCAGCGGGAGGATGCGGCCCTGGAGTGCTGGTGACAGGTGGGCGCCGTCGATGCGTTTGTGCGGGTCGGTGGAGCTGAAGGTCGGGCCCGCGTCGGCGCCCAGGTCGGTGAGGCCCTCTTCGGTGAGGCGTTTCCAGACCGGGCCGTCGGGTTCCTCATTGAGGTCGCCTGCCAGCAGGTACGGCGTGCCGAAGGTCCGGCAACGGCGCAGGATCTGCTCGAGTTCACGCCGGCGGCCGAGGATGTGCAGGCCGAGGTGGCAGCAGACGACCGTGAGCCGGGTGGCGCCGACGAGCACGTAGCCGCCGACGGCTCCGCCGGGGAGCTGGGTGGCGATGAAGTTCAGCCGGCGGCGGACGAACGGCCGCCAGATCCGCCAGTGCAGCGGCTCGGCGAACTCGATGCCGTCGGCAATCAGGATCGCGTTCCGGGCGGATGCCGCGACGTACCGCAGGCCGAACGTCGCGGCCATCGCCCGCCGTCTGCGCCGCGTCCCGAACCAGGTCGGCGCCTCCTGGACCAGCATCACGTCCGGCGCGCACGCCCGCACCACCCGCGCCAGCGCCGTACGGTCGTCACCCCAGCGGTGCACGTTGTACGACAGCACCCGGAGGGAGCCGTCGGTCATGCGTCGGGGTCGGCGTGGTGCAGGTCGTGGTCGGACGCGGCGGCACGCATCCCGGTACGGCGTCCAGCGGACTTGCGGGCCGCCCGCTCCAGGCGGGTCGAGCGTCCGCGCGCCGCAGCCGTCTTCGCGGTCACGGCCGTGGTCTTCACCCGGACCCGGCGCAGCCACGTGGCCTCTTCACGGGCCAGGTCGGCCGCGCCGACGAGACCCGCTTCCGGACCGAGCACCGCGCGGACGATCCGGGCCTCCGGGCGGAACCCGCGACCGGTCAGCGTCCGCTTGAACGCCTCCCGCGCCGGCGCCAGCAGCAGCTCGCCCGCGTCGGACACGCCGCCGCCGATCACGAACGTGCCCGGGTCCAGCGCGGCGGCCAGGTTCGCGAGGCCGACACCGAGCCAGCGGCCGACCTCCTCGAGCAGCTCGACCGCGACCGGGTCGCCGTCCTTGGCCAGCTCGGTCACCATCGGGCCGTTGATCTTGCTCGGGTCGCCGCCGGCGGCCCGGAGCAGGTTGTGCGCGACCGGCGAACCGGACAGCGCGAGCTCGCGGGCCTCCCGGGTGAGCGCGTTGCCGGACGCGTACTGCTCCCAGCAGCCGCGGTTCCCGCACTCGCAGCGGTGGCCGCCGGGGACCACCTGCATGTGCCCGAACTCGCCCGCGATCCCGAACTTGCCGCGCTGCAAAGCGCCGTCGTTCAGGATCGCGCCGCCGATGCCGGTGCCGAGCGTGACGCAGACCAGGTGGCTCTCGCCCTGGCCGCCGCCGAAGCGCCACTCCGACCAGGCGGCCGCGTTGGCGTCGTTCTCGACCACGACCGGCAGGCCGAGCCGGCGCTCGACCGCGTCCCGCAGCGGCTCGTGCCGCCAGGCGAGGTGCGGCGCGAACAGCACCGACGACCGGGTGCCGTCGACGAAGCCGGCGGCGCCGATGCCGACCGCGATCACGTCGTGCCGCGACTCCAGGTCGTGGACGATCTCGGCGATCGCGTCCTCGGTCTCCTTGGGGTCCTTGGTCGGCGTGTCGCGGCGCAACCGGTCCAGGATGTTGCCTTCGGGGTCGACCACTCCGGCGGCCACTTTGGTCCCGCCGATGTCGATCCCGATCGTCAAAGCCTGCGTCAAAGCCAAGGTTCGACCCTTCTCGCGACCCCCGCCGGACAGCGTCCAGTATCCCAGGTCAGGACAATCATCGGGACGTCGCCGGCACTGCGGCCGGCTGCCGGGCCAGGTCGGCGGCACCGATCAGGCCGGCGTCATTGCCCAGCTCGGCGAGGGTAAAGGGTGCGTGCGGGCGGTTCGCCTTGGCGGGCAGCACCTTCTCGAACGCCTGCACCGCGGACTTCATGATCAGGTCCTTCGCCGCGCTCACACCGCCGCCGACCACGACCAGGGTGGGGTCGAAGATGGTCGCCAGGCTGGCCACTCCCTCACCGAGCCAGCGGCCGAGGTCCTCGAGCAGCTCGACGGCGCACGGGTCGCCTTGCATCGCCGCGTCGGTGATCATCGGGCCGGTCAGCTCGGCCGGGTCGGTGATGCCGCACACGCTCAGCATCTGCACCGCCGCCAGCGAACCCGACTCGGCCTGGGCCCTGCCCTCGCGCACCAGCGCCTTGCCGGAGGCGTACTGCTCCAGGCAGCCGCGGGAACCGCAGCCGCACCGGTGTCCACCGGGGACGACGCGCATGTGGCCGAGCTCGGCCGCCACGCCGTTGGCGCCGCGGAGCAGCTCACCGTCGACCACGACGCCGCCGCCGATCCCGGTGCCGACCGTGATGCAGACCATGTGCTCGACGTCCTTCGCGGCGCCGAACGCGAATTCGCCCCAGGCGGCCGCGTTCGCGTCGTTCTCGACCACGACCGGGATGTTCAGCTCCGCCGCGACCCGCGCGCCGAGCGGCTCGTCGCGCCAGGCCAGGTTCGGCGCGAACAGCACCGTCGACCGGTCCGACGAGACGAACCCGGCGGCGCCGATCCCGACCGCCTCCACGGCGTGCGTCACGATCAGCTCGGCGGCCGCGTCGCAGATCGCCGCCGCGGTCGCGTCGGTCGAGTCGGCCGGGGTGTCGCGTTGCGTCCGCGCGATGATGGCGCCGGTCTCGTCGACCACGCCGGCCGCGATCTTCGTACCGCCGACATCGATGCCGATCGTCAGTCCCATGGTTCGGGGTCCTCACTCACGTCGATCCGGTCCACCCGGGACCGGGTCGCTTCTTGGGCCGGTTCCTCCTCCGCTGCGGAGGACCGCGACGCTGCGTCCTCCCGCGCCTGCCGGGCCGCGTCCGCGGCGGCCTCCAGCAGAGATCTCAACGAGCCCAGCACGTGCGCGGCAGCCGTCGACAGCTGCTCGACCGTCTCCGGGCTGGTGTTCCGCACCCGATGGATCAGCTGACACACGGGGCACCACACACAGTCCGGCCCCAGCTTGTGCTCGTGCTCGTGCTCGGCGGCATTCTCGTCAGCGGGCGGGGCGTCCTTGGCAGCGTTCTGCAGGACGGCGAACAGCTTCGCCGCCTCCTCGGCGACGGAGCCGATAGGTTCTTTGCTCACCGCGCGGCCTCGTGGCGGCTCAGCTGCTCGTGGTACTCGGCGGTCAGGCCCTGGGCCAGCTCCTGCGCCGACTCCAGCGGACCGGATCCGCTCGGCATCTCGGGCGCGGCCGACCGGGCGGTCTCCCGCGGCGAGAACCGCACCTGCAGCCGGCCTTCGTCGAGGCGGGCGCCCGCGACCACGCCGCGCGCCAGGGCGGCCGGCAGCGGCAGCACCCGCCGGTACGACCCGACGGTGATGATCAGCTCGTCGCCGTGCCGCGCCAGCTCCAGCTCGTCGGCGGATGCCAACGGCAACGGCATCGTCAGCGTGTACGTCCGGCCGTCGGTGTCGATGTGCCGGTCCACCCACAGCGACGTGTCGGCGGTGGCCCGCGCGAACGGGTCGTCCCCGCCGTACATCTCGACCGCGAACGCGGCCAGCTCCTCGACGCCGACCGGCTCGCAGACCCGGTACGGCGACTCCCAGATCGGCAGCGGGCGGAACGAGTCCGCGACCTCCTCGAGGATCCCGCGCTGCGCGGCGACCCACTGCCGGCGCCAGCTGTCGGCGCCGGCGGCCGGGAACACCCGGTTCGCCACGACGCCGTCGACGCGGTACCCGTACAGCGACAGCCGGGTCAGGGAGCGCCGGGCCTCGGCGACCACGACCGCCTCCGGCGTCAGGACCAGCCGCACCGAGGCGTCCGGGCCGGCCAGCAGCGTGCGGATGTCCGACAGGTCGGCCTGCAGCCGCCGCAGCGCGTCGAAGACGGTGTCGTCCGGCACCGGGATGCTCGAGCCGCGGTTCAGGAACGGGCGGAAGGTGCGCATCATCTTGCGCTCGGCGTTGAAGATCCGCTCGAGGTACCAGTTCAGGGCCTCCGGCAACGCCAGCAGCCGCAGCGTCTCGGCGGTCGGCGCGCAGTCCACGACGATCACGTCCCAGCGGCCGGACCGGACGTGGTCGCGCACCTCGAGCAGCGCGAGCACCTCCGCGGCGCCGGGCAGCACGGTCAGCTCCTCGGCCTCGATCGGGTCCACCCCGACCGTGTGCAGCACCGAGCGCAGGTAGCTCTGGATGTCGCCCCAGGACCGCTCGAACTTGCGCTGGGCGTCGATCTGCTGGACGAACAGCAGGTCGTCGATCTCGGTCGGCTCCGGCCCGACCTCGGAGTCGAACGCGTCCGACAGCGAGTGCGCGGCGTCCGTCGACAGCACCAGCGTGCGCAGCCCGCGCAGCGCCGCGAGCGTGGCCGTCCCAGCAGCGGAGGTCGTCTTCCCTACGCCGCCCTTACCTGTGTAGAGCAGAACCCGAGTCACTGGATCAGGACTCGACGCGCTTCTTGAGGCCCTTCAGGGCGGTGTCGATGATGACCTTCTCTGCCTTGCGTTTCAGCATCCCGATCATCGGGATCGCCACGTCGACAGCCAGCCGGTACGTCACTTCGGTCCCCTCCGCGCCCAGATCGCGCAACACATATGCGCCGTCCATCCCCTTGACCATCTTCGCCTCGACCAGCGTCCAGGTCACCTCGTTGCGGGACCAGACGTAGGCCAGCGTGTACTCGTCGGAGATCGCGCCGGCGTCCACCTTGAAGCGCACCTTGTTCGGCCGGCCGGCCTCGTCGGTGGACAGCACCTCGGTCTCCCGCATCGAGTCGGCCCATTCCGGGTACGCCGCGAAGTCCGCGATCACCGCCATGATCTCTTTGGGGGTCGCGTTCACCTGGATGGTCGAGGTGGTCTGTTCCGCCATCGATTCACCTCTTCGCCGGTCGGGTCTGGTGCGAGGGACCGGCCGGTGGGCCGATGTCCTCACCGGAGACTATCGCGGGATCGGCCCCGGGACGGCGTTCGCCCGCCGCGCGGCCCGCTTCGGCTTCGTCCTTGAACGCCCACAGCCGCTTCCGGTACGCCGCGACGTACCGCTCCTTCAAACGTTCGGCCGCGCGGCCGCGGACCGGTTTCGCGGGGTCGACCCGCAGGTACCAGTGCACGACGACCCCGTCGCGGACCGCCTCCAGCCACCACTCCGCCGTACCGGTCGCGGCGCCGGTGACGGCCCACCGGACACCCTCCAGGCCGCGCCGCTCGGACGGCGTCAGGGTCAGGTCCGGCCACCACTCGCGCCAGAGGGTGTCCGAACCGAGCCGCTCGGCGACGTAGGCTGGATCAGCAACGACCAGGTCGTCGCAACTGATGTCGAGCAACGGCATGGCTAGAAGCTAGTCCATAGTTCCGTGGGTCACATAAACCTGGCTACTTGTGGGTAGGTGACTGTAGCGTGCGCCGGAAGTCGACAATTCGTGACCGACTGAGGAGACGCGGATGCGTGAGTACACCGTTCCTGCTGTGACAGAAGCGCCCACCGGGAGCCTGAGCGACCCGGTGTGGGCGAACGCGTCCTCGCATCCCGACACCGCCGTGTTCAGCCGCCGCACCGGCACGACCTGGACCGAAATCACCGCGGCCGAGTTCGCGCGGCAGGTGACGAGTGTCGCGAAGGGCCTGATCGCCGCCGGCGTGAAGCACGGCGAGCGGGTCGCCCTGCTCAGCCCGACGCGGTACGAGTGGACGCTGGTCGACTACGCGATCTGGAGCATCGGCGCGGTCACCGTGCCGATCTACGAGACCTCGTCGCCGTCGCAGGTCCAGTGGATCCTGACCGACTCCGAGGCGGTCGTCGCTGTCGTCGAGAACGCGACCCACGGTGCCGTGGTCGAGTCCGCCCGGGCGGAGGCGCCGGCGCTGCAGGAGGTCTGGCAGATCGACGCCGGCGCCGTCGACCAGCTCACCGCGCTCGGCCAGGAGATCTCGGACGCCGAGTTCGACAAGCGCCGCTCCGCAGTCACGCCGGACGACCTGGCCACGCTGATCTACACCTCCGGGACGACGGGCCGCCCGAAGGGCTGCAAGATCAGCCACTCGAACTTCATGGACGAGCTCAACCCGGCGGTGAAGATCCTCGACAACCTGTTCGACACCACCGGCGCGAGCACGCTGCTGTTCCTGCCGCTGGCGCACGTGTTCGCCCGGATCATCCAGGTCGGCTGCGTGATGAAGCGGGTCAAGGTCGGGCACAGCGCCGACGTGAAGAACCTCGTCGACGACCTGGGCGCCTTCCGGCCGACGTTCATCCTGAGCGTGCCGCGGGTGTTCGAGAAGGTGTTCAACTCGGCCAGCCAGAAGGCGCACGCCGACGGCAAGGGCAAGATCTTCGACGCCGCCGCGGAGACTGCGATCGCGTACTCGCAGGCACAGGACAAGGGCGGCGCGTCGTTCGGCCTGAAGGCCAAGCACCTGCTCTTCGACCGGCTCGTCTTCGGCAAGCTGCGGGCGGTGCTCGGCGGCCAGGTGCAGTACGCCGTCTCAGGCGGCGCCCCGCTCGGCGACCGGCTCGGCCATTTCTTCCGCGGCATCGGCGTACCGGTCCTGGAGGGCTACGGCCTCACCGAGACCACCGCTGCGGTGTCGGTGAACCTGCCCGACGACATCCGGATCGGCACCGTGGGCCGCCCGCTGCCCGGCGTGACCGTCGCCGTCGCGGACGACGGTGAGCTGCTCTTCAAGGGCGGCCAGGTGATGCAGGGGTACTGGAAGAACGACGAAGCGACCGCGGCCGCGATCGACCCGGACGGCTGGTTCCACACCGGCGACCTCGGCGAGTTCGACGTCGACGGGTTCATCAAGATCACCGGCCGGAAGAAGGAGATCCTGGTGACGGCCGGCGGCAAGAACGTCGCGCCGACGCTGCTCGAGGACCAGATCCGGCTGCACCCGCTGGTCAGCCAGTGCATGGTGGTCGGCGACGGTAAACCGTTCATCGCGGCGCTGATCACGATCGACCCGGAGACCATCGTGCCGTGGGCGACCGAGCGCGGGAAGCCGACCGACCCGGCCGAGCTGACCCGGGACGCCGAGCTGATCGCCGAGGTGCAGAAGGCGATCGACGACGCGAACGCCTCGGTCTCGCACGCGGAGGCGATCAAGAAGTTCTCGATCCTGCCGATCGACTGGACCCAGGAGTCCGGCGAACTCTCACTGAAGCTGTCGCTGCGCCGCCACATCGTGATGGAGAAGTACGGCACGGACGTCGAGGCCCTCTACGCGAAGTAGGTAAGAGGAGAAAGCGCGGCAGGAACCGCCAAGGAGGCAGGAGCGGCTGAACCGAGGCTGTTGCCCGTACGCCTCAGCACCACCTGCCGCCGCGATTAGCCCAGTCCCGCCCTCGTCGACAGCCCAGCTCCGCGTTGGCGGCAGCCTCGTTCCGCCTTGTAACCACGAGCGGGGACGACGGCCTCGACAGACGCAGGTGCGTGTGTGACCGGTAAGGGACGACGCGCGAGGCGGACCCGTTCGCGGGCGCGCAGGTCGGGCGACAGGACGAACCTCCCGCTGCCAGGGGGCGGCTGGAGGATTCCGTTCGGCGTGGTGGCCGGCGCGTCGCTGAAGCTGCGGGCCGTCTCCTGACCCGCCGCTGCAGCACAACAACCACCTGCCCGCAGGCTCGCGGGTAGGAGGTTGTTGTGCTGTCCGGCTTGCGCCGGTCTCAGCCGGCAGCTGCGAAGGCGGCCGCTTGCTGCAGGGAAGCCTCGTCCGCCCGCCACCGCGACCGGTCGGCGATGGTCTCCTCGCTGTCAGATAGCTGGACGTCCGGCGGTGCCGCAGATCCGGGCTGGACCTCCGGCGATGCCGCACGCCGTGGCTCGACCTCCGGCGAGCCCGCGCATCCGGGCCGCACCTCCGGGGATACCGCACGCCGTGGCTCGACCTCCGGCGAGCCCGCGCGTCGGGGCTGTGCCGGCGGTGCCGTACGCCGTGGCTGGGCGTCCGGTGGTGCCGTGCGCGGTGGTTGGGCGTGCGGTGGTGGTGCCGTGCGTCGGGCTGCGGCAGGGGTGAGTGAGGGTTCGGCCCAGCTGGGGCGGGCGACGTGGACGATGCCGTCGAGGATGGTGATGTGCCAGCGGCCCCTGTGCAGGTCGACGTGGTGACGGCGGCACAGCAGGGCCAGGTTCGAGACCTTGGTGTCGCCGCCGTCGATCCAGGAGATCAGGTGGTGGGCGTCGCACATGATCGGCGGGGCTCCGCAGACCACGCAGCCGCGGTCGCGGGTGTCCAGGGCGCGGCGTATCGGCTTGGTGACCAGCCGCACACGGCGCCCGACATCGAGTGGCTCCGAGTTCGAGCCGAGCACCAGCGGGATGATGTTCGCGTCACAGGCCAGCCGCCGGATCGTGGCCGCGGACAGCCCGCCGCTGTAGACGGTGCATCCGATCGCGTCCGCGGTCGCGGACCTGAGGTCGTCGAGGTCGATCGTGACGGTGATGTTCGCTTTCGCGCCGTACCCGGCCACCCGACCACCTGTGCCCGCGGTGCCGTCGGCCGCCGAAGCCGCGGCACCCGCGGTACGGGCCATGTCCCCTGTACCCGCGGTGCTCGCGGCGCCACCTGTAGCCGCGGTCCTCGCGGTGCCCTCGGTGCCCGTGGTGGGGCCGGTGGTGTCCCACACGGCGGCGGCGATGCTCAAGGCATCCGACAGCGCGTCGGCCTGGCGCTTGTCGCGCGGGCGGGGGTCGTGTTCGCCGTCGACGGTCTTGTGCGGGCGGGCACCGGCGTGCACGACGGCGCGTAGGAGTTCGGCGTTCTCGTTGGCCAGGAAGCCCTTGAACTTCACCCCGTTGTCCGCAGCCGACAGCGTCAAGGACTCCCGTTCATACGCCTTCAGCTCCTCGGGTTCGGGGCCGTCGGAATCCAACAGATCGGCGATCTCCTTGGCGGCCGTGCGCAGCTCACCCGGCGACAGGTGACCGGCCAGCCCGACCAGCTGCTCCGCGGCCGCGTCCAGGTGCTCCACCGGGACCCGCGACCTGACCCGGTCGAGTCCGAACACGATCGCGGCCGCCTGCGCCGGTCGCAGCAGCCAGCCACTTCCAGCGCCGCCGGACGCCACGCCGGGTTCCTCGCCGGATTCCTCGCAGGAGGCAGTGTCCTCGAGGGCGGTGGCTACGGCCGGGTAGTGCGGGGCGGTCTGGGCGAGGCGGAGGGTGCGGCGGGCGGCCGGTGGGTCCAGGCGGTAGCGGAAGCGCAGGAGTTCGGCGGTGTCGCGGGCGCCGAGCTCAGCGGCGTACCCGGTGGACTCGATCGCGGCGACCACGCTCAGCCGGTAGGCCTCCAGGCGGGCGAGCTCGGCTTCCAGCGTGTCGAGGGTGGACAGCAGTTCGCCGCCACTCATCGACCACGCCGGCCGCTCGCCCAGGAGTTCCATGGCACCGACTCTAGACGGCGCCACCGACAGTTTCCGAGCCGGAATCCCCTTATTTTGTGGGCAATTCGTGGGCCCACACCAGCAAACACCCCAGCCCACCAAGGGCTGCTTCATGTACCAATTGATGACCGTCGAACCCAGCTGGATGCACGGCCTAGTCTGTCGCCAGGTGCGCCGCTCTCGGACCGCTGCAGCTGCCACCCAGTGGGCACGGGGTCTCGGATATGACGGTCGATCTGCTCGCGCTTTCTCCCCGGCAACTGGTGTGCACTTCGCGGGGAAGGTGTCGTCGGGCACTGTGGCGAACTTGATGTTCCGGTCTTGCCGAGCTCTTGCTGGAGCAGGTCGGGCGGATGTCCGCGCGGTTGCTGGTCAGCAACACCGTTCTCATGGTCTTGCCAGGTACCGATGGCTCCCGGCCCGCGCCACGGGGGCGGCCAGGCAAAACCGCGCCTACGTGCCGAGGCGACCACGCGCCAAGCCACTCTGTTTTCTCTGGAGAGCTGGGTGTCTAGCTGGTCCGCGTCTGCCGTGGGGGCGTGTGTGCGCCCGGGGCCCTCGCCAAGTGGTTCGTGCCATCAGCCGGATGGCTGATGGCGGGAGTATCCCGTTTGGGCGATGTGGGCGGTGTACGCCGTCGGCGAAGCTCGGTGCATGACCAGTGCTTCCCCGATCGTCGAAGTCAGTGAGCTGCGCAAGGTGTACGGCGGGCGCGCCGTCGTCGACGGGGTGTCGTTCGGTGTCGACGAGGGCGAGATCTTCGGCATCCTCGGGCCGAACGGCGCCGGCAAGACCACGACCGTCGAGTGCGTCGAGGGGCTGCGGGTCCCTGACGGCGGGCGGATCCGGATCGCCGGGCTCGACCCGGTCGCCGACCACGCCGCTGTCACCCAGGTGCTCGGCGCGCAGCTGCAGGAGAGCGAGCTGCAGGCCAAGCTCACGGTCCGCGAGGCCCTCGAGCTGTACGCCGCGCTGTACCCGCGCCCGGCCGACTGGCGCCCGCTCGCCGAGCGCCTCGGCCTGGCGAGCCTGCTGAGCACCCGGTTCGGCGTGCTCAGTGGTGGCCAGAAGCAACGACTGTTCATCGCGCTCGCGCTGATCGGGAATCCGCGCGTCGTCGTGCTGGACGAGCTGACCACCGGCCTCGACCCGCGCGCCCGCCGGGAGACCTGGGAGATCGTCGAGGACGTGCGCGAGCGCGGCGTCACGGTCCTGCTGGTCACGCACTTCATGGAGGAGGCCCAGCGCCTCTGCGACCGGATCGCGCTGATCGACAAGGGCCGGATCACCGCGCTCGACACCCCGCAGGGACTGATCAGCCGGACGGCGGGGTCCACGATCATCTCGTTCACGCCGTCAGCGCCGCTCGACGACGAGGACCTCACCGCGCTGCCGGCGGTCGCGAGCATCGAGCACAAGGACGCCCGCATCACCCTCGGCGGGTCCGACGAGACCGTGACCGCGCTGCTGTCGCTGCTCGCCCGCCGCCGCATCACCGCCCACCAGCTCCGCGTCACCGACGCGACGCTCGACGACGCCTTCCTCGACCTGACAGGAGCCACCCGGTGACCACGAGCACAACCGCCCCGGTCCGCCGTCAATCGCCACGCACCGCCGTGCTGCGGGCCGAGGCGCGGCTGTTCCGCCGGGAGGCCGGCGCGCTGTTCTGGACGCTCGGCTTCCCGCCGCTGCTGCTGGTGATCCTCGGGTCGATCCGCAGCTTCCGGAAGTTCGACCCCGGTCTCGGGATGCGGGTCATCGACGTGTATGTGCCGACCCTCGTCCTGGTCGCGCTGATCGTCACCGGTCTGCAGGCGATGCCGCCGGTGCTCACCGGCTACCGCGAACGCGGCATCCTGCGCCGGATGTCCTTGACGCCGGTCCGCCCGTCCGAGCTGCTGATCGCCCAGATGGGGCTGAACGGCGCTGCGGGTGTGCTGTCGGCGTTGGTCTGCCTGACGATCGGCCGGCTGGCGTTCGACGTCCAGCTGCCGAAGCAGGCCTTCGGGTATGCGCTGGCGTTCCTGCTCACCGTCACCACCGCGCTGGCGCTCGGCGCGTTGATCTCGGCGCTCGCTCCGACCGCGCGGCTCGCAACCGGTATCGGCACGTTGGTGTTCTTCCCGAGCCTCTTCTCGGCGGGTCTGTGGGCCCCGGTCCAGTCGATGCCGCACACCTTGCGCGAGATCGTCGTCCTGCTGCCGTTCGGTGCCGCGTCCCAGGCGCTCGAGCAGGCCGCGGCCGGGCACTGGCCGGACTGGTCCCACCTGGGCGTGCTGATCGCGTGGGCGGCGGTCCTGTCCGCGGCGGCCGTCCGCTGGTTCCGCTGGGAGTAGGGCCCGGGTCGTGCACACTGGATCCGTGACAACGACGGACAGCGACCTCGACCGGCACGAGGCAGCGTTCCACCGTTGGGCTCCGTACTTCCTGCTCGGCCTCAGCTTCCTGCTGGCGCTGGCGACGGCGGGCGAGATCATGCCGTCGGGCCGGGACCAGATCGCGGCGTACGCGCTGGTCGGCGCCGCGCTGGTCCTGCAGTTGTGGTGGAGCTGGAGCCACCGCCTGCACCGCGGGCCGAATGCCGTGTCCGTGACGTACTACGTGATCCGCTGGGCGATCGCCGCCGCGTTGACGACCCTGAGCGGCTTCTTCGCGTTCTACGTGGCAGCGGGCTACTACGACACCGACGAAGTGATCCCGGGCCGGCGGCGGAAACGGCTCGCACTGTTCGTCACCACGATCCCGATAGCCAGTGCGCAGACCGGGCGCTTCCCGCCGGAGGGACGCACGGGCTGGCTCGCCTTCGCCGGCCTGCTGGTCGCGAACAACGCGCTGCTCACCGTCGTGAAGCACTTCGCCGACCGCCAGGAGGCGCGGTCCCGGGCGCGCGCCGACACGATCGAGCAGCTCCAGCAGGCGCACGAGGAGAACGCCGCGCTGCAGGCCCAGCTGCTCGTCCAGGCCCGCGAGGCGGGGATCGCCGACGAGCGCCGGCGGCTGGCCGCGGAGATCCACGACACCATCGCGCAGGGCCTGACCGGCATCATCGCCCAGCTCCAGGTGGTCGCGAACACCACCGATCCGGCCACCGTCACCGAGCACGTCGGCCGCGCGACCGAGCTGGCCCGGCACAGCCTCGGCGAAGCCCGTCGCTCGGTGCAGAATCTGGCGCCCGCCGGTCTGTCGCACGACGGTCTCCCCGAGGCGCTCCGCAAGGCCGTCGACCAGTGGGCCGAGCGGACCGGCGTACCCGCGGAGCTCACGGTGACCGGTGCGGCGCAGCATCTGCACGGGGAGGTCTCCGCGACCATCCTGCGCATCACCCAGGAAGCCCTCGCAAACGTGGCCAAGCACGCCGCCGCGCTCCGCGTCGGCGTCACGCTCAGCTTCATGGACGACGAGGTGACAGTGGACATTCGTGACGACGGCAACGGTTTCGACCCGCTGGCGCTGACCCCCCGGACGGGCACCGGCGGCTTCGGCCTCGACGGCATGCGAGCCCGCGCCGAACGCATCGCGGGCTCGCTGACGGTCGAGTCCGAGCCCGGCTTCGGTACGGCGGTCTCGGCGCGTCTGCCGCTGGTGCTCCATGGCTGACATCTCGCTGCTCCTCGTCGACGACCACCCCGTCGTGCGGAACGGACTGCGCGGCATGTTCGAGTCGGCGCCCGGCTTCACCGTGCTCGCCGAGGCCGCCAATGGCGTCGAGGCGGTCGACCTGGCCGCCGAGCTGGACCCGGACGTCGTCCTGATGGACCTGCGGATGCCGGGCGGCAGTGGGCTCGACGCGATCACCGAGCTGACCCGCCGCGGCATCCGCGCCAAGGTGCTCGTCCTGACGACCTGGGACACCGACACCGACACGCTGCCCGCGATCGAGGCCGGCGCGACCGGCTACCTGCTCAAGGACGCGCCGCAGGACGAGCTGTTCAACGCCGTCCGGCAGGCGGCGGCCGGTCGCACGGTGCTCTCCCCCGCCGTCGCCTCCCGGCTGGTCTCGGCCGTCCGGTCGCCGGCGCCGAGCCCGCTGGCCGCCCGCGAACGGCAGGTCCTGGAGCTGGTCGCGAAGGGCACGTCGAACCGCGACATCGCGCGCGAACTGTTCATCAGCGAGGCCACGGTGAAGACCCACCTCAGCCACGTCTTCACCAAACTCGGGGTCGCCGACCGCGCCGCGGCCGTGGCCAAGGGCTACGAACAAGGCATTCTCGGTCGCGACTGAGAATGCGCCGAAGTCTGGCCCGGGAAGGAATCTGGGCTTAACCTCGGGCACAGGCAGGCGCCGCGGGGGTGCCGGCCGTACGCCGGTCCCGGGGGGGGTTCGGTCACAGGGGTGAGGGCCTGATTCGTTCGTCGGGGGTCTCCTGACGCTGCCTCCTGCCGTGACGGCGTTCTTCCGTCTCACTGGAGGCCCACGTATGAGGTCACCGTTCCACCGACGAAGTCCGCGAACTGTCATGGCCGGAGTGTCCGCCGGTCTGCTCGTCGCCGCCTTGCTGCCCGCGATGACCGCGGCGGCCGACCCGTCCCCGACCGCGCCGAACGGCCGGCCCTGGAAGGCCACGCCGCTGACCGTCGCGAGCATCGTCAACGGCGCGAAGTCGCCCAGCGGGCAGCTCGCGAAGAGCGATCCCGCGCTGGTGAACAGCACGTCCGCCAAGCAGGTCCGCGTGGTCGTCAAGCTCGACTACGACTCGCTGGCGGCGTACCGCGGCGGGATCAAGGGCCTGCCCGGTACCAGCCCGTCGGTCACCGGCAAGCGCCTCGACGTGAAGAGCGCGAACGCGACCAAGTACCTGAAGCACGTGTCCACGATGGAGAACGACTTCCTCGCCGCGATGCAGACACGGGTGCCGACCGCGAAGGCCGGCCAGCGGCTGCGCACGGTGTACGGCGGGATGTCGGTCAGCGTGCCGGCGAACCGGGCCCGCGACCTGCTGAAGCTGCCCGGCGTGGCCGCGGTCCAGCAGGACAACCCGCAGGAGATGCTCACCGACTCCAGCGGCTCGTTCATCGGCGCCCCGACGATCTACAACCAGCTCGGCGGCTCGGCCAACTCCGGCAAGGGCATCATCGTCGGCGTCCTGGACAGTGGCGCCTGGCCGGAACACCCGTCGTTCGCCGACCCGGGCACCCTGCCCGCCCCGCCGCCGAAGGCCGACGGCACGCCGCGCACCTGCAACTTCGGGGACAACCCGCTGACGCCCGCGACCGACGTGTTCGTCTGCAACAACAAGCTGATCGGCGGCCGGCCGTTCCTCGACACCTACAACGCGGTGATCGGCGGGGACGTCTATCCCAGCAGCGCGCGTGACTCCAACGGCCACGGCACGCACACGGCCTCGACGTCGGCCGGCGGCCCGGTCGCGAATGCCAACCCGCTCGGGATCGACCGCGGCGCACTCGCCGGCATCGCACCGGCCGCGGCCGTGTCGGTTTACAAGGTCTGCGGCGCCGAGGGCTGTTTCCCGTCCGACTCCGTGCAGGCCGTCGCCCAGGCGATCCTGGACGGCGTCCGGGTGATCAACTTCTCGATCTCCGGCGGCAGCGACCCGTACAGCGACCCGGTCGAACTCGCGTTCCTGGACGCGTACGCGGCCGGCGTCTTCGTGTCCGCCTCGGCCGGCAACTCCGGTCCGGGCGCGAACACCACCGACCACCGCGGCCCATGGGTCACCACCGTCGCGGCGTCGACGCAGAGCCGCACGTTCCGCTCGACCGTCACGCTGTCCGGCGGCGGCGCGACCGCCACGGTGTCCGGCGCGTCGATCACGTCCGGCGTCAGCACGCCGGCACCGGTCGTCCTCGCGTCCGCTCCGCCGTACAACGACGCGCTGTGCACCACTCCGGCTCCGCCGGGCCTGTTCTCCGGCAAGATCGTTGTCTGCGAGCGCGGCCCGAACCGGGTCCTCAAGGGCTTCAACGTCAGGCAGGGCGGCGCCGTCGGCATGCTGCTGTACAACTCGTTCCCGTTCGACGTGTTCACCGACAACCACTGGCTGCCGACCGTCGCGCTCGAGAAGCCGGACGGCGACGCGCTGCTGGCGTTCCTCGGGGCGCACCCGGGCACCACGGCGTCGTTCACCCAAGGCGCCAAGACCGCCTGGCAGGGCGACGTGATGACGTACTTCTCGTCGCGCGGCCCCGGCGGCGACTTCCTCAAGCCCGACGTCACCGCGCCGGGTCTGCACATCATGGCCGGGCAGACACCGACTCCCGAGTCCCCGGCCGAGGGCCCGCCCGGCAACCTGTACCAGGTGATCGCCGGTACGTCGATGTCGTCACCGCACGTCGCCGGTTCCGCCGCACTGGTCCTCGCCCTGCACCCGTCGTGGACGCCCGGCCAGGTCAAGTCGGCGCTGGAGACCACCGCGAAGACGTCGGTCACCAAGCCGGACCGCACCACCCCGGCCGACCCGTTCGACTACGGCGGCGGGCGGATCGACCTCACCAAGGCCGGCGACCCCGGTCTGACGCTGGACGAGACCGCGGCGAACTATGCGCTCTCGGCCACCGACCCGCTGAACCGGATCGATCTCAACCTGCCGTCGGTGAACGCGCCGACGATGCCAGGGCTGATCACCGCCACGCGGACGGTCACCAACGTGACCAACCAGACGCTGACCTTCTCCGCCAGTGGTACGACGGTCAACGGTGCGAACATCAGCGTCCTGCCGCCGGCGTTCCAGGTGAAGCCGGGCAAGTCGCAGAAGCTGACGATCGCCATCACGGCGCCCGACGTACCCGATGGCCAGTACTTCGGTCAGGTCAACCTGAAGCAGGTCGGCGGCAGCCGTCAGCTGCACCTGCCGGTGGCGTTCTTCCGCCAGGAGGGCATCGTGCCGGTCGACCAGACCTGTACGCCGTCCACCATCGCGCGGAACACCGGGCGGTCGACGTGCACGGTCACCGTGCAGAACAACAGCCTCAAGAGCACCGACGTGACAGCGGTCAGCACGCTGAGTTCGCAACTGCGGCTGAACAGCGTCACCGGCGCGACCCAGGTCGGCACGCAGATCGCGACGAAGACCGCGACCCTGGCCGGGCGCCAGCCCGACAGTCCGGCCATCGCGCCCGGGTCCTTGTTCGGTTACATCCCACTCGACGCGTTCGGGACCGCGCCCACTCCGATCGGCGACGAACAGGCAGTGAACTTCAACGTCCCGGCGTTCGTGTACGCCGGCCAGACGTACACGAAGATCGGCGTCACCTCGAACGGCTACTCGGTCGTCGGCGGTACGTCGAGCGGTGACGACGTCCAGTTCCTCCCGCAGACGCTGCCCGACCCGGCCCGGCCGAACAACGTGCTTGCGTCCTTCTGGACCGACCTCGACGGCACCGGCGCGCCAGGCGTCTATGCGAACGTGCTGACCGACGGGGTGAGCAGCTGGATCGTCCTCGAGTGGCGGGTCAACCTGTTCGGCACCTCGAGTACCAAGGTGTTCCAGCAGTGGATCGGCATCAACGGCACCGAGGACATCACCTACGCCTACGACCCGGGCAACCTGCCGGGTGATCCCGGTCCGGCGTACGGGCTGACGGTCGGTGCGGAGAACTTCGAGGGCACGGCCGGCGGCCAGATCTCCGGTCCGCCGGTGACCGACTACCGGATCACGAGTACGCCGGGTGCGCCCGGCGGGTCGATGACGTACTCGATGAACATCAAGGGTGTGCAGAAGGGGACCGGCACGGTGACGACCGGCACCTCGACGCCACTCGTCAAGGGCATCACGATCGAGGTCGACAAGATCATCGTCAACTGATCGTGAGGAGTCCGGGCCGGGCCGCGCAGGTCCGGCCCGGGCGCTCCCGCCCGCGCGGGTTAGCCGCCGGGTACCGGTACGCATGAACAAACCCCGCGCGATCAGGTCCGCTCGCCGCCCGGCAGAGGTGAGCGGACCGTTTGTCTGCAGCTGGAGCTCTGTCGGCGACTGTGCGGTGGTCCGGGTGGCGGGCAGGGTCGACGTCTGCACCGTGACCACGTTCGCCGACGAGTTGCGGCATGTGATCACCACCAAGCTGCCGCGGCTCGTGGTCGACCTGCGGCGCGTCACCGCGATGGAGGCGAGCGCCCTCGAGGTCCTCGCCGACGCCCACGAACTGGCGGTCCGGCACGGCGGCTGGCTCCGGACGTCCGGCGCCGGCCAGTGGCTGGGCGACCTCATCCGGGCCACCACCAGCCGCCCTCTGGACCACTACCCCACGCTCGCCGAGGCCCTCCCGTCCTACCGCCCCGCCGCCCCCGGGCCGGCGAGCCTGTGATGGTCGGCACGTCCGGCATCACCCGATGTGCTGATGCCGGACGTGCGGTAGGTCAGGTCTTCGAGCCGGACAGTGCGATGCCTTGCACGATCTGACGCTGGGCGATCATGAAAATGAGCAGCATCGGCAGCGCCGCCATGGTCGTGGCCGCCATCAGGCTCGTCCAGTCGGAGGAGTAGGCGCCCTTGAACTGGTTGACCACGAGCGGAATCGTGAAGTTCCGATCGCTGTTCAGGAAGATCAGCGGAGAGAAGAACGAGTTCCACTGTCCGAGGAACACGAAGATGCCGAGGGCCACGAGCGGGGTTCGCAGCAGCGGCAGGATGATGGTCGTGAAGATCCGGACCCGCCCCGCGCCGTCGATCGAGGCGGCCTCCTCCAGCTCCAGCGGAATGCCACGGACATATTGGCGCAGGAGGAAGACACCGAAGGCGTTGAACAACGCCGGCGGCACGATCAGCGCCAGGTGGGTGTCGATCCAGCGGAGCTGCCCCATGATGACGTACAGCGGGATCACGGTCAGCTGGAACGGCACCATCAGGGTGGCCAGGAAGATGCCGAAGATCAGGTTCCGCCCCGGGAAACGGATCCGGGCGAAGGCGTAGGCAGCCATCGAGCAGGTGATCAGGGTGAAGATCGTGACCAGGCCGGCGATGTAGACACTGTTGAAGTACGCCCGCGCGAAGTCGGCGCCCTGCCAGGCGGTGACGAAGTTCTGCGGCTGCCAGAGCTTCGGCAGCAGCTTCGGCGGCTGGGCGAAGATCTCGTCGAGCGGCTTCAGGGCCGAGAACAACATCCACAGGAACGGCACGAACATCGCCAGGGAGCCCGCGATCAGCAGCAGGTGCAGCGGAATCCAGGACGGGTTGAACCGCCCCCCGCGCAGGCCATGAGAAGCATTCTTCCGACGCGCCGCCTCGAGGTCCCGGGCGGCGATCTCGCTTGATGAGGAAGTCATTCGGTGTAGTGCACCCATTTCTTCTGAGCAAGAAACTGGAGGCCGGTCAGCGCCAGCAGGATGAGGAACAGGTACACCGCAATGGCCGCGGCGAACCCGAACTTGAACTGGCGGAAGGCGAAGTTCACGATGTCGTACACGATCGTGTGGGCGTTCGCCGGTGCTGTGGTGTCGAAGAAGAAGTAGATGTAGTCGAACACCTGGAAGGACCCGATGATCGAGGTGATCGACAGGAACAGGATGGTCGGCGACAGCAGCGGCACGGTGATCCTGCGCAGCTTCTGCCATTCCGACGCGCCGTCGATGTCGGCGGCCTCCATCAGGGTGGGCGAGATGTTCTGCAGACCGGCGACGAACATCACGATCATGTAGCCGAGGCCCTGCCAGATCGACACCACGGCGATCGCCGGGATCGCCGTCCGCGGATTCTGCAGCCAGTCCGGCGGGTTGGGCAGCCCGAGCGACTTCAGCAGGGAGTTGATGGGACTGATCTCGGGGTTCAGCAGCCAGAGCCAGATGGCGCCCACCGCGACGGTCGACGTGACCTGCGGCGCGAAGAAGAAGATCCGGTAGAACGGCGTCAGCCGCCCCGCCTTCTGGATGAAGAACGCGAAGAAGAAGCCGGTGATCAACAGTCCGGGGACCTGGAGGGCGGTGAACCACGCGGTGTTCAGCCAGGACTGCCGCAACTGGGCGTCCTGCCAGACACCGATGAAGTTCTGCAGGCCGACGAACGTGCGCGAACCCAGACCGTCCCAGCTCGAGAACGACAGGACGATGGCGAAGATCAGAGGGCCCACCATGAAGGCGATCAGGCCGATGAGCTGGGGGGTGAGAAAGGCGTACCCCCACAGCGCTTCGGTCCGCCGTCGGCGCTTCACATCCGCTGCGAGCGCCATGTCTCACTTCCCGTTGTTGATGAACTTGCAGATCTTGTCTGCCCAGACCTTCGCGCTGTCGCCGGCCTTGATCGACTTGTCCATCTCGGTGCCGAGGTTGGCTCCGACCTCCGCCTTGGACGCGATGGCCGACGGGATCGCGTAGCCCTTCTTGGCGGCTTCCGTGAACCAGGCACAGTGTTCGGGCTGCTTGTTCTCCATCACGACCTCGTCCAGCCCCGCGATGGCCGGCACCGCGTTGCCTCCGCCGGAGAGCCGGGCCTTCTGGCCGTCCTTGGAGACGAACCGGGTGGCGAAGTACATCGCGGCTTCGGGATCCTTGGCGTTGGCGTTCACGGCCATGGCGGCGGTGTAGACGATCGCCGGAGGGACGGTCTTCCCGTCGGCGGACGGGAACGGTGCGATGTCGTAGCCGAACTTCAGCTTCTTGAGGTTCGGCAGGATCCAGCGTCCGACCTGGCAGCTGGCGAGTTGCTGGCTGTAGAACAGGGCGTCGATGGCCTGCCCCTTCGGCAGTGACCCGCCGTAGGTGATCTTGCCTCCTGCCATCCCCTCCCAGAGCCACTCGAGGGTCTCCATCGACTTCGCGTCCTCGTTGAAGATCATCTTGTTGCCCTCGACGACCTTGCCGCCGAACGCGGTCATCCAGCTGAGCATGGGGCCGAAGCCGCCCTCCAGGATCATGCCCCGCTTGCCGGTGGCCTTGATCTTGGTCAGGAAGTCGTCGACGGCGTCCCGGTTCCAGCCGCCGGACTCGTGCAACTGCGCGGGGTTCTGGGTGATGCCGGCGGCCTCGCACATGTCCTTGTTGAACCAGAACACGATCGGGTTGCAGTCGACGACCAGCCCGTAGGTGCCCGGACTGCCGTCGGCCGGCTTGCACCAGCCCATCAGGTTCGGGTACAGGTCGTCGATCTTGACGGGCGCGTCCGCCTTCGCCGTGAACTCGGTGAAATCGGCGACCTTCTTGTTCTGGATGAGCCGCTGCATGCCTGAGTCCTGCACGTAGAAGACGTCCGGGGCGCTGCTGCCGGCGAGCTGGGTCAGCAGCTTGGCGCCGTAGTCGCCGACGACCACCTGGAAGGTGACCTTGGCACCGTGCGCGGCCTCGTAGTCCTTCGAGATCTGGCGGAACCGCTCGGCCTCACCCGGATTGGCCCACGAGGCCCAGGTCACGGTGCCGCCTTTGCCGCCGGCACCGCCGGCGCCGTCCTTGCCTCCGGCGCTCGACGTGCCCCCCGCGCTCCCGCCGGCGCAGGCCGTGAGCACCGCGCTCGAGCCCACTCCGGCGAGGGCCGCGGCGGCCAGGAGGCCACGCCGTGTGATTGGTCGTCCCAAGGGGTTTTCGTTGGTCGGCATCACAGTTCTCCTTCTCATGGTTCGGATTTCGGCAGACGGCCACACCGGCGAGTTCGGAGCTGAGAGCCGGCCCGGCGGCACCTCGAAGAAGGCGGATATTAGCGGTAAAACATAGGGATGCCGTGCAATTCCGTCAATACTTCGAAACACCTTGTTTTACCGCTATAGTCCGGCGCGTGACGACCTTTGAGATCCGCTCCGCCGACCGTCGCATCGTGCGCAGCGCGAGCCTGACCGGCCCCGGCACGCTGACGGAGCGCGCGGCGGACGAGCCCGATGTCCTGCGGTACGACGTAGTTGCCCACGTCGCTGCCGGTGGTCCGGTGACGTTGCGCTGGACCTGGCCGGCCGAGGACGCGGTGACACTCTGGCAGGCGGCCCAGGGATCACGGCGCAACCTCCCGACCGACTGGGGCTCGCACCGCGATGTCCGTTCCGTCCGCTCCGCACCTGTCGCGACGCTTGTCGACGCGCAGGACCGCAGCCTGTTGACCATCTCCTTGTCGTCGAACGTCCGAGGCTGCGACTTCGCTGTCGGAGTGAGCGAGGAGACCGCGGAACAGCTGATCGAGCTGACCGTGACGGATCTCGAGGGCGAAGGCTTCGCCCTGCGGATCGATCCGCGGGCCCAGCACTTCGCCGAGGCGTTGCGTGCCGTGACGGCCGAGTGGACGGCCGAGCTGGGTGACCGGGTCGCCGACGTACCGCCGGTCGCTCGACAGGCGATGTACTCGACCTGGTACAGCGACCACCAGCACGTCTCGGCCGAGTCCGTCGAGCGGCACGCCCGCGCGGGAACGGCGTACGGGACCGAGGCGGTCATCGTCGACGACGGCTGGCAGACCGACGACACGCGGCGCGGGTACGCGTACTGCGGCGATTGGGAGCCGACCAGCCCCAAGTTTCCGGACATGGCCGAGCATGTGCGCCGCGTGCACACGCTCGGCCAGCAGTACGTGCTGTGGATCGCGCCGGCGCTGATCGGTGTGCACTCGAAGGCCTGGCGCAAGCTGAAGGACCGCACACTCGGCTTTGCCGACGGCGAGGTGACCGCCGTCCTCGACCCCCGCTGTCCCGAGGTACGCGAACACCTCCTGGAGTGCTGCGTTCGTCCGGTGCGTGACTGGGGCGTCGACGGGCTGAAGATCGACTTCATCGATTCCTGGGCGCGGAGCAGCGTCCCTCCGCCCCCGGGCAGTGACTGCTCCTCCGTCGACGAAGGCGTGGAGCGGTTCTTGCAGGCCGTGACCGACGAGCTGCGGAAACTGCGGCCCGACGTGCTGATCGAGTTCCGTCAGGACTATGTGCACCCGAGGCTCTGGCGGTTCGGCACGTTCTTGCGCGCCGGCGACTGCGCGCTCGACGCGGTGGAGAACCGTGTCCGGACGATCGACTGCCGCCTTCTCGCCGGTGACCGCGCGGTGCACTCCGACATGCTGATGTGGCACCCGTCGGCGCCGGCGGAGAACGTCGCGCAGCACTTCATCGGTGCGTTGTTCAGTACGCCGCAGGTGTCGATGGAGCTGGACGCGCTGCCGCCCGGGCACCAGCAGGTGGTCCGGTACTGGCTCGGCTTCATGCGCGATCACGCCGACGCGTTGCTGCACGGCGTACTGCTGCCGTCACGGCCAGATGCGCGGTACACGCAGGTTCGCGCGATCGGTGCGACCGAAACCGTGGTTGCCGTGTACGCGAATCCTGTCGTACGGCTCCAGGAGTCGTGCACCGTCGTGGTGAACGGTGGCGCCGAGCGGAGACTGTACGTCGAAGGTGCGTGCGACCGGCCTGCCGACCTCGTAGTCTCGGACTGTTCGGGCCACGAGGTGCACCGAGAGACGACGACTCCGCCTGCGGTGTGGGCGATCGACGTTCCGGTCGGTGGATCGGCCCGGATCGTGTACGACTGAGGGGGAAGGGTTGGCTGCAGACAAGCCGCGGCGTACGACTGTCGCGGACGTCGCCCGATTGGCCGGAGTGTCGGCGATGACGGTGTCGAACGTGCTCAACGCGCCACACCGCGTAGCGGCACCGACAGTCCGGACCGTGCGCGCCGCGATCCAGGAACTCGGGTACATCCCGAACCACGCTGCCCGCGCGTTGTCGTCCGGACGCAGCCAGGTGATCGGCCTGCCGATGTCCTTCGAGGACGACCTCGTGGACGACGACAACCCGGGCCTGGGCGGGTTCCTGCACAGCCTGCTCGGCGGTCTGGTCAAGGCGGCCGCGGTCCCGGGCTACGGCGTCCATGTCGTCGAGACCCCGGCCGACAGCGCGACCGAGATCGTGCTGTACGAGAAGCTGATCGCGGCGCGGCAGGTGGACGCGATCGTCGTCCTGGAGACGATGCCGCAGGACGCCCGCATCGAGTTCCTCAGCCGGCGGCGGTTCCCGTTCGTGGCCTTCGGCCGGACGGGACCGGAGCACCGGCAGTGCTGGGTGGACGTGGACAACGAGACGTCGATGGCGGGTATCGCGGCGCATCTGCGCTCGACCGGCCGGGAGCGCGCCGTGTACCTGGCGACCGACAGCCCGTTGCCGTGGGTGCATCAGCGGCAGGACGGGTTCGTCCGGGAGTTCCCGTCCGCGGTCGTGCGCTCGTTCGGTTCGCTCGACGCGGTGGCGGCGTACGTCGAACAGACCGGGCCGCCGGACGTCTTCGTCGCGGACAACGACGCGTTCGCGGTAGTCGCGATGCGCGCGCTGCAGCGGCGCGGGATCACGGTCGGTCAGGACGTCGCGGTCACCGGCTTCAACGACTTCCCGTTCGCGAGCATGCTCGACACCCCGCTCACGACCGCACGGATCCCGCTGCGCGACATCGCCACCTCCCTGTTCGACCGCGCCCTGCGCGAGATCGCCGGCGAACCCGACGAGCCCGGCCGCCTGGTCACCGCTCCCCTCGTGGTCCGCTCAAGCGCCTGACGCTACGGGCGGCCCGGCGGAGTACCTGACCGCCGCCTCGACGAACCGCGCCGACTCGGCCGACCGGCTGCCCGCCGGCCAGACGACGAACATCCGGTACGGCTCGATACCGGTCACCGGGCGATAGGTCACGTCCGGGCGGATGTTCCGCTCGGCCATGGACCGCGGCACCAGCGCGACCGCCTGCCCGAAGGCGACCACCTCGAGCAACTGCGACGAGTCCTGCACGACCGGCCCGTCCACCGCATCGTCCGGCCGCGCCGCCCAGTAGTTGCGCTCAGCAACATCAGCGCGGCTCCACCGCGGCGCCGGAATCCCCGCCAGGTCGTCCGCCGCCAGCACCTCCCGCCCAGCCAGCTCGTGCCCGGCAGGCAAGGCCGCCACCCGGGGCTCCTCGTACAGCTCCTCGCACTCCAGTCCGAGGTCGTCGAACGGCCGACTGACCAGCGCCACATCCGCCCTTCCGTCCCGCACCATGCCGGCCTGCTCCCCGAACCCGCTCACCACCACCTCGATCCCCGGCAGTTCGGAGCGCAGTTCACCGACGAGCAGGTGCAGCAGCTCGGTGGCGACACCGGGTTTCGCTGTCACCACGAGCCCTTGCGAGGGCTGCCCGGCCCGCTGCGTCCGCCGTACGGCGGAGTCGAGCGCGTCGATGACCGGCCCGGACTCCTTGAACAACGTCTCCCCCGCGGCCGTCAGCGCAAGCCGCGGCCCGGAGCGGTCGAACAGGTCGACGCCGAGCCGGTGCTCGAGTTGGCGCATCGCGCGCGACAGCGGCGGCTGCGCGATGCCGAGCCGCTCGGCGGCGCGGGTGATGTTCAGGTCCTCGGCGACCGCGCGGAAGTACCGCAGCTCGCGGATCTCTGGCTCGGGCATACCTTCAGGGTATGGCGGGCCACCTGATCGGTGTTGGCCCGCGGGGGTGCGCCCGCGCTGCACTGGGGACATGAATCAGAACGAAGTCGCCCTGGTCACGGGCGGGAACAAAGGCATCGGCCGCGAGATCGTCAGGCAGCTCGCGCTGCGTGGGCTCACGGTGTACCTGGCGGCACGGAATCCCGCGCTCGGGGCGAGCGCCGCGGAGCAGCTGGCCGGGGAGGGTCTCGACGTACGGTTCGTGCAGCTGGACGTCACCGACGGGGAATCGGTCGCGGCAGCCGCCAAGCATGTCGAGGCCGACTCCGGCCGGCTTGACGCGCTGGTCAACAACGCCGGCATCGTCTCAGAATGGGGTACGGCGGTCGCGGACATCACGGCCGAGCAGGTCCGCACGGCGTACGACGTGAACGTGTTCGGCGTGGTCGCGGTGATCAACGCGTTCGTACCGCTGCTGCGCCGGTCGCCGAACGCGCGGATCGTCAACATGTCGAGCGGGCTCGGCTCAGCCACCCTGCTCTCCGAACTGGACGGCCGCCTCGCGACGCAGGGCCTGCTCGCCTACAGCTCGTCGAAGGCCGCCCTCAACGCACTGACCCTGGTCTACGCGAGCGCGCTGCGCGCCGACAACATCAAGGTGAACGCGGCCACCCCGGGCCTCGTGCCGACCGACCTGAACACCCAAGCCTCGGTACCGCGCGGCGAGCGCACCGTGGCTGACGGCGCAGCCGTCCCGGTTGCCCTCGCGACACTGCCCGCGGACGGCCCGACCGGCGCCTTCAGAGGACCCGAGTCGCTGTCCGACGTGGCTCCGTGGTGAGGGCCTGACGGGCGATCAGCAGGGTGATGGTCGTGCCGAGGACGCCGGCCAGCGCGATCGTGAGGCTGGGGGCGAGGAAGGAACCGACGACGCCGCCGAGGGCGATGCTGACGCCCTGGATCGCCATCAGGCCGCTGGTCTGAACGGTGAACAACCGGCCGCGGTACAACGGGTCGGTGTGCTGCAGGATCAGCGGATCGACGCCCTGGTTGAAGGCGTACCCGGTGCCGGAGATCGCGAGCAGCAGCGCGGCGACCGGAATCGGCGGCACAGTGAGGAACGCGATCGCGGGCAGCTGGGTGACCAGCAGGAACGGGACGACGAGCCGTCGCCGCACGGAAGGGGTGAACCGTGCGACGACGAGCTCGCCGAGCACGCTGCCGACGGCGTACCCAGTGAACAGCGCACCGGCGGCCGCGGCGGCGACGCCGACCTGAGCGGTGTAGGCGACGGCGAGCCCGTCCGGGAGGGACGAGAACGCCGGCGCCACCCAGGTCAGCAGGATCAGGTTGCGGAGACTCCGGTTCGCGAACACCATCCGCAGCCCGGTCCACGAGTCGCGAACCGTGCCGCTCTTCCGCTCCCCCGGCGGCGTGGACGGCGTCCCGGCGCCGATCAGGATTGCCGACACGACGAACGCCGTCACTTCGACGACCAGCAACCACTTCGCGCCGATCGCCGCCACCGCGACGCCGCCGACCGCGAAGCCGGTCAGGACGGCGGTCTGACCGATTGCCCGCAGCAACGACCTGCCGATCGGGAAGAGGTCCTGCGGCAGCAGGTGCGCCAGGCTGGCGGCCCGCGCCCCGGCGAAGACGGGAGCGATCATCCCGGTACCGACCAGCAGGCCGAGCAGCCCACCGACCGGCATCCCCGGCAGCAGCATGCAGGCCACGCAGGTCGCGCTCAGCAGGTCGCAGGCGACAAGCACCCGCCGCGCCGGGAAGCGGTCCGTGACCGAGGACAGGAGCAGCCCGCCCACGGCGTACGGAAGGAACGAACACACCAGCACGAGGGCCGACAGCAACGGGGAGCCGGTCCGCTCGAAGATCAGAATCGACAGCGCGACCTGCGCACCGACCGTGCCGAGCATGGTGACGGTGTGCGCGGCGTACACGGCACGCAGGCCGGGCAGGCTGAGTACAGCTCCGTAGGACCTCACGCCGCGAGAGTGCCCGAGCCCGTGACGAGCGGCGTAGAGTTTTGGTTGTGGCCGAAAGTTCTGGTTCATGACCGTCCTGCGGTTCACGCAGGCGGACGCGCTGCGCTGCCGGTTCGGTGCGTCGCCGCTGTGGGAGACGATGTCGGCGGTGCGGGTCCTGAACGGATCGAAGCACCGGCCGCTGTACGGCGACTGGATCGCGGCGAAGCGGGACGCCGCACGCACCCTCGACCTGCGGCTGCTGAAGGCCGTGCAGCCACGGGTCGGGTTCACGCCGGACTTCCTGACTCCACCGCCCAAGGCGTCCCGCGCGAAGTTCGGCACCGAGATCGCCCGGGTGCGCAGCACGCCGCTCGACACGGTGCGGACCGAACTGATCCGGTCCCGCGACGAGTTGAAGAACCCTGCCGCGGCTGAGATCGACACGATGCTGGCGGACCTCAGCGGCAGCCGCGAACGGCTCGCCGACGAGATCGAAGCCGCGTGGGAGGCCCTGATCAGGCCGGACTGGCCGCTGATCAGCCGCGTCCTCGAGGACGACATCGCCTACCGCGGCCAGCAACTGACCGACGGAGGCCTGGCCGGTCTGTTCGACGACCTGCACCCGACCCTCGCCTGGGAGGACGACCGCCTGGTCGCCACCCGGTACCGCTCCGAGGACCGCGATCTCACCGGGCAGGGCCTGCTCCTGGTGCCCGGGGTCTTCGCCTGGCCGTATCTGGTGATCGTCGCCGACCCGGCCTACCACCCGACCCTCGTCTACCCCGCCCGCGGCGCCGCGCGACTCTGGTCCGACGCACCCGCTCCCCCGGATCCGCTGGCGCGCCTCCTCGGCCGCACCCGCGCCACGCTCCTCGTCGCGCTCGACCCGCCCGCCACGACCAGCGCCCTCGCCGCCCAGTACAACCTGGCGCTCGCCACCGTCGCCGAACACCTGTCGGCGCTGTACGACGCAGGGCTCGCGACACGTCGCCGTACCGGGCACCAGGTCCACTACCGGCGTACCGAGGTGGGACAGGCCGTGGTCGACGCCTCCGTCGGCTGAGCGCTGATCGGCGTCAGAATGCTGGGGTGAAGAAGGCGTCGTATCCGCGCACCCGCCACACCCGGCGCTGGCCGGCCTCGCTGGCGGTGCTGGCTGTGCTCGTCCTGCAACTGCTGGTGCCGGCGCAGATCAACGCGTTGCCGCGCTGGCTGATGCCGGCGCTCGGCTTCCTCCTGCTGCTGCCGCTGGTCTGGATGAACCCGTTCCACCTGCGCCGGGACGAGCCCTGGCTGCGGTGGGTCGAGCTCACCCTGCTCGGCGTCCTGGTGGCCGTGAACGCGTTCTACCTGGCCGGGATGATCTTCTTCCTGAACAACGGCGACGCCAACGAGGGCAAGGTGCTGGTGAAGAGCGCCGTCCTGATCTGGGTGACGAACGTGGTCGCGTTCGCGGTCTGGTACTGGGAGATCGACCGCGGCGGCCCGTTCGCGCGGGCGCCGGAGCACGAGCGCGAGACCGAGCGGGCGGATCTGCTGTTCCCGCAGATGACCGTCGACCTGCCCGGCTGGAAGGGCTGGCTGCCCGGATTCACCGACTACCTGTTCGTCTCGTTCACCGCGGCGACCGCGTTCAGCCCGACCGACACGATGCCGCTGTCGGCCCGGACCAAGATGCTGATGGGCGTCCAGTCGGCGATCTCCCTGCTGACCGTCGCCATCATCGCGGCCCGCGCCGTGAACGTCCTGTGAGATCCCACTCGACAGGCATGTAATGGGCATGAGAGCGTTATGCCCATGTACAGCACGAAGTCGGTGGGGTTGGGGTTCGCGGTCTTCTCCGCGATCACGTTCGGCGGGTCGGGGCCGTTCGCCAAGGCCTTGATCGGAGCCGGCTTCACGCCGCAGCAGGCGGCCTGGTTACGGATCCTCGGCGCCGCCGCCGTACTCGTCCCGCTCGTGCTGATCTTCCGCGGCCGCGGCGGCCTGCGCGCCGCGCGGGCGTCCTGGAAGGCACTGGTGCTGTACGGCCTGACCGGGATCGCCGGATGCCAGACGCTGTTCTTCCTCGCCGCCAGCCGGCTGCCGGTGGGCGTGGCGCTGATGCTCGAGTTCTCCGGTCCGGTGCTGGTGGTCGCGTGGCTGAAGTTCGGCCAGAAGGTCGCCGTCCCGCGCTCGGCCGCGATCGGCGTCAGCATCGCGGTCGTTGGTCTCGCGACCGTGGCCGAGATCTGGTCCGGGTTGCGGATCGACCTGATCGGCCTGATCGCCGGTCTCGGCGCGGCCGCCTGTCAGGCGACGTACTTCATCCTGATCGACAAGCTCACCGGCGCCGCGGACCCGCTCGTGATGACGGCCGCGGGCAGCGTGGTCGGCGCCGTCGTCCTGACGCTGATCGCGGCGCCATGGGGTACGCCGTGGCATGTGCTCGTGGACACGATCGCGATCGGCGACCGGCACGCTCCCGGCTGGGTGATGGCCGCGTGGCTGATCCTGGTCAGCACGGTCGTCGCCTACCTGGCCGGTGCGGCCGCGGTCCAGCGGCTGTCGGCGGCGATCGCGGGTGCGGTCGCGTACGTCGAGGTGGTCGCCGCCTGCATCTTCGCGCTGATCCTGCTCGGCGAGACGCTGCGGCCGAACCAGATCGCCGGCGGCGTGATCGTGCTGATCGGCGCGTTCGTGGCCCAGTCGTCGGTCGGGAAGGTCGCGTCACCGGAGATTCCCGACGCTCCCCAGACCGACGTACTGGATCCGGCAGCCATCTAGCGCAACGAGTCGACGAGCTCGCGGGGCAGCCCGTGGGTCTCGTGCAGGTACTCGTAGTCGGTGTCGTCGAGCGACTTGTGGAACCGCTCGTGGCTGAGGACCTTCCGGCCGCGGTCGAGCAGGTTGCTGAACCGGATCTCCTCGTCGATCAGGATCCGCCGGATCAGCGTCACCGTCTCGCCCTGGTGGAAGTGGTTCAGGGTGTGCTCGAACAGCTCGATGGGCAGGTCCGACAGCGAGCGCGACTCGTCGGTCTGCCAGAGGATGGTCAGCATCCGGCGGATCAGCCGGCGCAGCACGTACCCGCGGCCGGTGTTCGACGGGTGCACGCCGTCGCCGACGATCACAATGCTCGACCGCAGGTGGTCGATGACGATCCGCTGCGAGCGCTCGTCCAGCGTCCAGAGCTTCGGGACGATCCGCAGCCACGGCTCGAACAACGAGGTCTCGTACACCGAGGTCTTGCCCTCCAGCAGCATCGTCAGCCGCTCGAGGCCGAGGCCGGTGTCGATGTTCTGCTGCTTGAGCGGTTCGAGCGAACCGTCGTCGAGCCGGCGGTAGCGCATCATCACGTGGTTCCAGACCTCGACCCAGCGGTCGTCGGTGGTCGGCGTCCCCTCCGGCTCGCCCTCACCGGTCCAGACGAAGATCTCCGAGTCCGGGCCGCACGGACCGGTCGGGCCGTTCGACCACCAGTTGTCGTCGGTGGTCAGCTCGATCGGCAGGCCGAGCTGCTGCCAGGTGCGCAGCGATTCCTGGTCGAGCGGCACCCCGTCGTCACTGTCGTCCCCGCCGAAGACGGTCACGTACAACTGCCGGGGGTCGAGCCCGTAGCCGGTGGTCAGCAATTCGTACCCCCATTCCAGGGTCTGGCTGCTGCCGTAGTCGCCGAGCGACCACGAGCCGAGCATCTCGAACACCGTCAGGTGGGTCGAATCCCCCACCTCGTCGAGATCGGTGGTGCGCAGGCATCGCTGGACGCCGGTGAGTCTGCGCCCCAGTGGATGTGGTTCGCCCTCCAGGTACGGCGTGAGCGGATGCATCCCCGAGGTCGTGAAGAGCACGGGATCGCCGAGCCGCGGGATGAGCGTGGACCCCGTCGTCGGGACGTGGTCGCGGTCGATGAAGAAGTCGATGAAGGTCCTGGTGATGCTCATGGTTCTCGTCCTTGTCGATTCAGGACCGGAACCGGACCACCGGGGCTACAGAAACAACAACACCGGCGAACCGTTTCCGGTCGCCGGTGGAAGTTTCAGGATGTCAGGCCGCGGCAGCCGGAGAGCGGAAAGCTCGTACGGCTGCGGCAAGTCGGAACATCCGGTGCATGCCGGTCAGAGTACACGACCCCCACCACACCCTGTCCACCGATTCCCCCGCCCCGCGTGTCACACGGCCAGCAGCTCCCGCAGCACGGCGCCCGACCGCGACCACGCCCACTCGTCCTCAACCCACTTGCGGCCCGCTGCGCCCAGAACCTCACAGTGCTGGGGGTTCGTCAGCAGTTCGCTCAGGCGCGCACCGACGGCGGCCGGGTTGTACGGATCGACCAAATATCCCGTCGTACCGTGCAGGACCGTGTCGGAAGCCCCTCCGGAATCCCCCACCACCACCGGCTTACCGGTCGCCGAAGCTTCCAGCGTGACGATCCCCAGCGCCTCCGGCTCCAGGCCGAACCGCCGTGTCCGGCACGGCATCGCGAACACGTCCGCCGCATCGACGTACGGTGGGACCTCGGCCCACGGAACCGGCCCCGTGAACACCACCGCGTCGGACACCCCGGTGCTCACCGCCAACTCCTCCAGATAATCCCGGTCCGGTCCACCGCCGACCAGCAGGAGCGTGGCCCCGGGCGCCGACTCGCGAACACGCGGCCACGCCCGGATCAACGTGTCCTGGCCCTTGCGGCGAATCAGCCGCGACACACACGCGA
Organism: Kribbella sp. NPDC004138; assembly: GCF_053603655.1. Taxonomy (NCBI): domain Bacteria; kingdom Bacillati; phylum Actinomycetota; class Actinomycetes; order Propionibacteriales; family Kribbellaceae; genus Kribbella; species Kribbella sp. NPDC004138. The sequence continues at coordinate 183,045 of NZ_JBSGFZ010000008.1, read as the reverse complement.
CCACCGGCACGCCGTCAAGCCCGAGCCCCTTGCGGACTTGTTCGCCACCGCAGCCAGGAACGAACCGGGTGGAATCAACCCCCGGCGTCAGCCGTCGCACCCGCCGGGCGGCTGCCGGAGAAAGGGCAGGGACAATCTGCTCCTCACACCACGACGACACCGTCGTGACCGTGTCGGCGGCGTCCCCGATCCTGCGCAACGCCTGCCGGGTTCCTGGTACGCCGGCCCACCACGTCTCGTGCCCATGTGTCATCGCGACGATCTTCCGCGCGCCGGCCCGGCGCAGCGCTGTCCCCATCAACCCGAGCGGTGCGGCCGCCCCGAACAGAACCCGGTCGGCACCGTACTCCCGCATCAGCTGCACGGCCCGCTTCGTGACGCGGGCCGTCGGCAACAACATCGACGACCGGTCCCGGACGACCGGAAACGGCAGCGTGGAGTCGTATGCCGCGTCGCCCGGCTCGCGCGACGTGTAGACGACGACGTCGGGCAGCTCGTCGCACAGCGAACGGACGAACGTCTCGATCCCGCCTTGCCGCGGCGGGAAGTCGTTGGTGACGACGAGAACCGTCATCGTGTCGCCAGCGGCGGAACCGTGCCGGCGTTCTCAGCCGCCCACGCCCGGCCCATCGCGATCCGCTCCGGCGCGGTCGGATGGCTGGCGAACATCCAGTACCGCCAGCGGCTGGGCTCCAGACCGGAGATGTTCCGCACGGCGAGGTCGTGCTGCATCGCCACGAAGTCGCGCGGATCGTTCGTCAGCCGGAGCGAGTGGTAGTCGGCGCGCGCCTCGATCTTGCGACTCACCAGGTTCTGCACCGGACTCGCCAGCGTCGTACCGGCCACGATCAGCGCGACCAGGACCGCCGTACGACGCGGGTCCGCCAGCCGGGGCCCGAGCAACAGGTACAGCAGGGTGATGCCGAACGCCGTACCGAGCACGCCGATCAGGGTGCCGTGCAGGACGTCGTCCTCCGCGGCGTGACCGAGCTCGTGCGCCACGACGAGCCGGACCTGCGCGGGCGGCGTGTCCTTCAGGAGCGTGTCGTAGACGACCAGCCGCCGGGTCGAACCGAAACCGGACACGTACGCGTTGAGCGCCGTGGTCCGCTTCGACGCGTCCGCGACCAGCACGTCCTTCACCGGTACGCCGTCCTCGGCCGCGAGCTTCAGGAAGTCGTTGCGCAGGGCACCGGCCGGCATCGACGTGAACGTGTTGAACCGCGGCTCGACCAGCACCGGATACGCGAACGACACGCCGAGCACGAGCAAGGCCGCGACGATTGCTCCGGGCAACCACCAGCCCTGCGGGCGGCGCTTCGCGAAGCCGATCAGGACGACCGCGAGCACCGCGACGCCGATGGAGGTGATCGCCCAGTTCACGCCGCGGTCCCACACCCACAGCCGCCAGTTCTCGACCGCCAGGCCGTACTTCAGGCTGACCCGCTGGGCGAGCACGTCGGTCGGAAGGGTGAGCAGGTTGGTGATGAGGGCGATCCCGGCGACCGTGACCGGTACGGCGAGGAACCACAGGCGGATCCGCAGCCCGTCGTACAGCCGGCGGCCCAACGGACTGAAGCCGATCGCCAGCGGGACCACGACCGAGATGATCCAGGACGCCGTCGACCAGCGGAGGATCTCGTGGCGGAACGCGTTCTGGCGGGCGATCTCCGCGGACGTGAAGTCCAGCGCGGCGTCCGGTGCGGGCAGATCGATCAGGTGCCAGGGGGTGGTGACGGCGATCGTGAAGACCAGTGCGAGCGCGAGCAGACCGCCCGCGGCGCGAGGCGCCCACGGACGGGACGTTGCTCTACGCACCGGCGAGCCGTTCGAGGTACTTCTGCCACTCGGCGACGAACTCGGCCTCGGTCATCCCCAGCACCGACTTGAACGCGTCCGCCAGCCCGGCCGACGTCTTCGACGCATGCACGGCCCGGTAGAACCTGACCAGCTTGTCCTGCCCCTCACGCTCGGCGATCAGCCGGCAGGCCAGCCACGCCGACTCGTACGCCTGCGGCAGCTCGGTCGCCGACGCCGCGAACGCCTCCGGGGACGGCAGCGAGGCCGGCACATGCCCCGCCCGCACCGCCTTGAACAGCTCCTTCGCCGCCGACTCGTCCTGCACCGGCACGGCGGTGAACGCGACGTAGTCCGCGAACCCCTCGGCCAGCCACAACGGCACCGGCGACGCCGTCGCGGTCGACGCGACGTGGGTGGTCTCGTGCGTGAGCACGATCCGCCGGCCCTGCTTGCCGAGCTCCTCGAACAGCTTCGGATTCGCCACGATCCGCACCGGCGCGCCGATGGCCGGCGTGTCCAGCTCGGCCATCGTGACGGCCGCGATCTGGGTATAGGTGTTCGGCTGCGCGCCGAGCACGTTCTCCATCTGGGCCTGTTTGGCCGGCAGGTAGACGACCACCTTCTGCCGCCAGCCCTTGCCCCACACCTTCGTCACCGACTCGACCGCCTTGTCGGCGACCGGCACGTAGCTGCGCGCCTCCGACTCCGAGTCGAGGCTGATCACCAGGCTGTGCTCGCCCTTGGCCAGCTCGATCGGGCCGAGCGCCCAGACGGGGCGGCGCTGTCCCGCCACGAACCGCTCCGAGAACGAGGCCGCGTACGTCTTGCCGTCGCGGGTCACGAAGGTCACCGGGAGCGTCTCGCGGGCGGGTTTGACGTCGTACCCGGCGAGTTGCCAGGAGACCTCGACCTGCGCGAGCCAGGACTGGGTCCCGCCGAGCTCCGCCTGCCGGTCCGGGGTCAGCGCGGCCGCGTCGTCGCTCACGTAGCGCAACTGGAAGGTGCCGAGCGGGAGTGTGGTGAGGTTGCTGTAGATCGTCCGCGCGCTGGTCCGGAACTGCGTGGCCTTGGGGTCGATCGTGTTCAGGAACTCGGTGCGGTCCTCGTTCTCGACCGCGTCGGTCATCTTCTGCAGGACCGCCTCACCGGCGACCGCCCGCTGCACACCGGCCTGGGCCTGGTCGGGTGTGGTCGGCGTCGACTGCGGCACCTGGCCCGCTCCCGGCGCGTTCGGATCGGCCGGGGCGTCGGCGATGTGCTGCAGGCCGGCATACCCGGCCCCGGCGACCAGGCAGACGGCGACGCCGAGCGCGACCTTCTTCAGGATCGGTGCGAACGGCGGCCGCTGCGGACCGTCGGCGCGCGACTCCGGCCGGTGGTCGATCGGCTCCCGAGGGTCACCGGACGACGGGATCACCGGCAGTGGAACCGTATCGCCCTGTTCGTCGATCACCTCGGCCCTTCGCTGCTCACCTGCCCCGACCAGGCGGAACACTACGTGCCTCCTCCGACCCTACGGCACCGCCGTGAAATGCCGCGGCTCCGGGGGACCCCCGGAGCCGCAGAGTATGTCAAGGTCGCAGGTCAGCCCGGACGGACCGCGGTGTTGTACGGGTTCTCGTCGAGCGGGGCGATCTCCACGCTCTTGCCCGGTCGCGGCGCGTGCACGATCCGGCCGTTGCCGAGGTAGATGCCGACGTGGCTGATCGGGCTGAAGAAGAAGACCAGGTCGCCGGGCATCAGGTCGGACTTGCTGACCCGGCGGCCCTCGCTGGCTTGCGCCTTCGACGAGTGCGACAGCGAGACGCCGGCCTTGCCCCAGGCGTACATGGTCAGGCCGGAGCAGTCGAAGGAGTTCGGGCCCGAGGCACCCCACACGTACGAGTCGCCGAGCTGGGCGAGCGCGGCGTTGATCGCGATCTTCGCGCGGCCGCTGGCCGGGACGTTCGGCAGGTTCTTGTCGTCGCCGGTGCGCGAGCCGTCGCGGGTCGGGCGCTGCTTGCGCGCCTCCTCCGCCGCCTTGGCGTTCTCTTCCTCGATCCGCTTGCGCTCGGCGTCGCTGAGCTTGTCGAGCACCTTCTGCGCCGCGTCGAGCTTGCCCTGGAGCTGGTTCTTGAACGCGTCCTGCTTCGCCTGCACGGCCTGCAGCGCGGCCAGCTCGGTCTGCTCGCTGGCCTGCAGGTCGGTGAGCTTGCCCTGCGCGACCTGGTAACGACGCAGCGCCGAGTTCTGCTGGCCGGCGAAGGCCTGGGCGGTGGACGCCTGGCTGAGGAACTGGTCCGGGTTGCTCGACAGCAGCAGCTGCGCGGTCGTGGAGATGCCCGACGTCTGGTATCCGGCCACCGCGAGGGAGCCGATCTGCCGCTTCACCGCGTCCACCTGGCCCTGCTGCTTGGCGATACCCGCCTGCAGGGCCTTCACCCGGGCGCTCGAGGCGGTGATCTGCCCACGCAGGTCGTTCGCCGACTCGCCGGCCTCCTCGGCCTGGTGCTGCAGCGCCGCGATCTGCTTCTTCGCCTCGGCCAGAGTGGGCTTGGGGTCGGCGTCAGCCGCTCCCTGGATGAAGATCACTCCCGCGGCGACGGCGGTGCTGGTGATGGCGGCGAGGGCGATTCCCTTGGTGCGGTTGATGCGTCCGATGGACACAGCCCGGTCGGTCCCTTCCTCTGCTCGCGCCGTCCCCGTTGATCAGGCCCTCCGCACGGACTCTCGGTCCGCGGATCCGCCGGATCACTCCCTCGGCTTGCCGTTGCCCGGTCGGCCGGAGCGGCCGACGCCCTGAGGCAACGAGACGTAACAGTAGTGACCGTTTCGTGACCAGTGCAATTCGCCCCTCGGGTTTGATCGAAAATTAACGCAGGCCAGTCCTGGCCAAACGATCGTTTCGCTTTGTCCCGTAAGGGGCCTGAGATCCGCGGCGGTCAGCCGGTCTGCTCCTTCGGCGCGTCGTTCGGGTCGACGCTGTTCACCGCGTGCACGAGGCGTAGCGGCGGGACCAGGCCGGACTCGGCGAGCGCGTCCAGGGCGGCCTTCTCGTCGTCGTCGATCCGCAGGCTGCCGGACCGTTCCTCCGAGAACCCCAGCACCACCGTGACGACGCAGTCCTGGCAGCCGGGACCCTTCATCACACAGGCGTCGCAGTCGATCAGCACAACATCCTCCAAGGGGGGAAGCACCCGGACTTGCATCCGGCTGAGAAGGACGCTAGAGACCCCCGCCGACAATTTCTGTGGTCAGGCGCGGGCGATGCGTGCTATCAGGCTGCTCGCGGTGAGCGCGCGGGCGCCGAGTTTGACGATGCTGTCGGCAACTTCGCGGTCGGTGGAGACGACCACGACCGGGCGGCCGGGCGGTTCGGCGCGGACCAGTTGCCGGATCACCTCGTCGGCGATCACGCCGGCCGGACTGAACCGCACCCGCACTCCGCGGGGCGGGTTCAGCTGGACCGGACCCGACAGCTCGGCGCCGTCGAACACCACGGTGACCTCGATGCGCCGCTGTGCGACCAGTGCGCCCAGTGCAGTGACGAGCCGCTGACGCTGCGAATGCAACGGCGAGTTCGGCCAGGCGGTCTTCGTCACGTTGTAGCCGTCGATGATCAGATGCACCTGCGGTAACGCGAGCAACTCGTCGAAGAGCGCCGGATCGTCCTCAGGCGCCGTACGTCCGACCGGGGCCGCATCGGGCTCGGACCCGGCCACCGTGTCCGCGGGACGGAGCTCTCCCCCGGGCGGCAGGGCCAGTTCACGGCGCAGGCCGCTGGCTGCCTCGAGCAACGTGTCCAGCAACAGCCGGGTACGCGTCGACGCGAGCTCGCGCTCCTGCCCCGCCGTACGACGGGCCGCGTGCTCGACCGCCTCCAGTTCGGTGATGCGGGCGCGGAGCTTGCGCAGCTCACGCTCGACCTCGGCCCGCGCCGCGTCGACGCGTTCGTCGGCGCTTTCGGCTTCCCTGGTGCGCTGCTCGACCTCCGACTGCAGGCCGGTGATCCGCTGGCGGGCCTCGTTCAGCTTGCGCCGGAGCGTGACGTTCTCGGCCTTCAGCTCGTTGACCTGTTCACGAAGCCGTTCGCGCACCTGGCGGGTCTCGGTGCGCGCCTGGTCGAGTTGGTCGGTGAGCCGGTTCACCGCATCGCTGCCGGCCTGTGGGCTCTCCACGGGGACCTGGGCGGCCGCGGCGATGTGCTGCTCCCAGTCGTCGGGGCGCAGCAGATAGGCGAGCGCGGCGACCTCGACCGGATCCGCGGCCGGGACCGGCACGCCGTCTGCCACCGCGTCGCCGAGCTCCGGGTGCTCCCGCCGTACCTCGAAGGCCGTCAGCCGGCGGAAGTGGTCGTCGGTCTCCAGGATCGGCCCGAGCACCGAGGCCGACAGCTTGGCCCGTTTCGCCGGGGCGAAGCTGGCGAACCGGCGCAGCGGCGCCGGGATGTCGGTCGCGGGCAGCTGACCGAGGGCGTGCGCGGCGAGGGTCAGGACGCGTTGCCGGACCGGTTCAGGCAAAGTCGTAGCGGCGGAGCTCGCGGCGGTGCCGGCCTCAGTCACCGGTCCGCAGTCCGGCTGGAACGACGACCTGGCAAGTGCTGCTCGACCAGTGACGCAGACCACAACGAGCGGGCGCCGGGCCCGGTTTCGCGGTGATCGCCTGTGTACGCATACCGAGAGCCTAGTCGACTCTCCTGCGTGTCACCTGCGGAATTGTCGGTGGCGACTCCTAGCGTCGTGGCCATGACGAGCCCAGGGCATGCGCCGGCCCCGGATCCGCTGCTGCCGATCCGCGGTGTGCAGCACAGTTTCGACGACCTCGGCACGCCGCTGCACGCCATCACGTTCTGCGTCGTGGACCTGGAGACGACGGGCAACCCGCCGGGCGAGGGCGGCATCACCGAGATCGGCGCAGTCAAGGTGCGCGCGGGCGAGGTGGTCGGCGAGTTCCAGACGCTGGTCAGCCCGTCGGAGTCGATCCCGCCGTTCATCGCCGTGCTGACCGGGATCACCAACGGGATGGTCGCCGCGTCGCCGCGGATCGAGTCGGTGCTGCCGGCGTTCCTGGAGTTCGCGCGCGGCTGCGTGATGGTGGCGCACAACGCGCCGTTCGACATGGGCTTCCTGAAACACGAGAGCCTCGTGCACGGGTACGACTGGCCCGACTTCACCGTCGTCGACACCGCGCTGCTGGCCCGCCGGGTGATCACCCCGGACGAGGCGCCGAACTGCAAGCTCGGCACGCTCGCGAAGCTGTTCCGCACGACCACCACGCCCAACCACCGCGCTTTGTCCGACGCCCGCGCGACCGTCGACGTGCTGCACGGGCTGTTCGAGCGGGTCGGGTCGTTGGGCGTGCAAACGCTGGAGGACCTGCAGACGTTCTCGTCCAGGGTCGCGCCGGCCGTCCGGGCCAAACGCCACCTGGCCGAGTCGTTGCCGCACGCACCGGGTGTGTACCTGTTCACCGACGACCGCGGCGAGGTGCTGTACGTCGGGAAGTCCAAGGACCTGCGCACCCGCGTCCGCTCGTACTTCACCGCCTCCGAGACCAGGAACCGGATCGGCGAGATGGTCGGTATCGCCACCGGCGTCCGCGGGATCGAGTGCGGGACGCCGCTGGAGGCGGAGATCCGGGAGCTGCGGCTGATCGCGGAACACAAGCCGCGGTACAACCGGCGGTCGAAGTTCCCGGAGCGGCAGCATTGGCTGAAGGTCACGGTCGAACCGTTTCCGCGGTTGTCGCTGGTCAAACAGGTGCGCGACGACGACGCCGGGTATCTCGGGCCGTTCAGCTCGCGGAAGACGGCCGAGCGAGCGATGGCCGCGCTGCACGAGGCGTTCCCGATCCGGCAGTGCACCGCGCGGATGTCGAAGCACCCTTCGCTGTCGCCGTGCGTGCTGGCGGAGATGGGCCGGTGCGTGGCGCCCTGCGACGGCCGGATCTCGATGGATTCGTACGGCGAGTTCGTCGCGGCGCTCCGGTCGGCGCTGACGGCCGACCCGACGCCGGTCGTCGACGCACTCGACCGGCGCATCGACGTACTGTCCGCGGACGAGCGGTTCGAGGACGCCGCGGTCCACCGGGACCGGTTGAGCGCGTTCGTGCGTAGCTCGGCGCGGATGCAGCGGATGGCCTCCATCACCGGCTGCGCCGAGATCTGTGCCGCCAGGCGGACCGACGACGGCGGCTGGGAGCTGCACGTGATCCGCCGAGGGCGGCTCGCGGCGGCCGGGTTCAGCCCGCGCGGCACCGACCCGCGGCCGCACCTGGAGATGCTGCGCGCCTCGGCCGAGACGGTGCTGCCCGGGATCGGGCCGGTCGCGGCGGCCTCGCCGGAGGAGATCGAGCTGATCCTGCGCTGGCTCGAGCTCCCCGGCATCCGCCTGGTCGAGATGGACGGCACCTGGACCTGCCCGGTGAGCGGCGCCGGCCGGCACCTCACCCGCCTCGACAACGCCCACTCCGACCGCCACCAGCACCCCACCGAACGCCGCCGCCACCTCCGCCCGCTGGGCCCGGCTCGGGTTGGTTAGGCCTCGATGAACTGGTAGTCGGTGCTGATGCGGCCGTCCGGGGCGAGCTGGAGGAGATCGATGCCGATGGCAAGCGGCTCGCCGCCGCCGGCCGGGACCATCGCCCAGCGCAACTTCACCACGTCGCGGAGCGCGGCCGCCTCGCCATGCTTCACGAACTCGTACTGCCCGGGCGCGACGAACTCGTCGTACGCGCGGGTCACGCGGCTGAGCAGCTCCGCGTGTCCACGCGCCTCCAGGGTCGCAGTGACGCCGATCTCGGCGGCCCGCTTGACGATCTCCTCGGGCGGCTCCAGCAGGTGCACGCCACCCTCGGTCCACAGTGCTTCGACGGCCTCCTTGCGGGCGTCGGCGTCGGCTTCGTTCCAGATTGCTACATATCGCTTCGCGAGGTCTTCCGCTGCGTTGTTGTTCATGACCACGACTTTGCCGGGGGCACCCATCGACCGGCAATTCCCTGCTGGGTATGGATTGTCGGCGGCGTGCGTTAGAACTGCGGCATGGCATCCGAACTGTCCGTAGGACTACGGTCGTGGCGCGCCCGCCGGCGGGTGAGTCAGCTCGAGCTGGCCGTCCGCGCGGGGACCACGCAGCGGCACGTCAGCTTCATCGAGAGCGGCCGGTCGGTGCCGGGACGCGACATGGTCATCCGGCTCGCCGAGTCGCTCCAGGTGCCGTTGCGGGAGCGCAACCAGCTGCTCGTGTCCGGCGGCTACGCCCCGGCGTACGACGAGACGCCGTACGACTCCCCCAGCCTCACCGCGATCCGGACCGCGCTGGCCCGGATCCTCGACGGGCACCGGCCGAGCCCGGCCGTGGTGGTGGATCGGCGTGGTGACCTGGTGCTCGCGAACAGGTCGTTCGACGCGCTCGTCGCCGGAGTCTCGCCGTACCTGCTGGTTGCGCCGGTGTCGGTGCCGAGGCTGTTCCTGCACCCCGACGGGCTGGCACCGCGGATCGTCAATCTCGCCGAGTGGTCGTGGCACGTGATCGACGGGCTCAGCCGCGAGGCCGCCCTGGTGCCGAACCTCGAGGCCGACGCGCTGATCGCCGAGCTGGTTTCGCTGATCCCGCCGCGCCCGGAAACAGGCCCGGACCACCTCGGGTTCGCCGTACCGCTGCGGCTGCGGTCGCCGGGCGGGGAGCTGCGGTTGATCACGACGCTGACCAGGTTCGGGACCGCCGTCGACGTGACCGTGTCGGAGCTGCGGATGGAGGCGTTCCTGCCCGCGGACGAACCGACGGCGGCCGCGCTGCCGGGACTCGGCCGCGACTATGCTTCTGCAGGTTGAGAAGGTGAGTTCTGGAGGAGAGGACGGCATGGTCACCGCGATCGTGTTCATCAAGGCCGACGTCGCACGGATCCCGGAGGTCGCCGAGCAGGTGGCGGCGATCGACGGCGTCAGCGAGGTGTACTCCGTGACCGGCGGGCTCGACCTGATCGCCCTCGTCCGGGTCGCGCGGCACGACGACCTCGCCACCGTCATCCCCGAGCACGTCAACCGGGTGCCGGGTGTGCTCAGCACCGAGACCCATATCGCCTTCCGCGCGTACTCCAGCCACGACCTGGAGGCGGCCTTCAGCCTGGGCCAGGAGGACGGTGTCTGAGACGTGGTCCCAACGGATCCGACTGACACGAGCTGAAGTTACGGTGTGCACATGAACGTCCGGGGTCAGGTCCATGCCGAGCAGGTCCGCGCAGTCGCGCCGGCATCCCAGCGAGGACGCGGATGAGCAACCCACCCGTCGGCTGGTACCCCGACCCCACCGGCCAGCCCCACACCATCCGCTTCTGGGACGGCAAGAAGTGGACCAGCAAAACCAAACACGAGAACGAGGCGACCGAAGAGCCCACGGCACCCGAGCCGACTCCGGCTGATCCCGATCAGGCAGCATCCCACCCGGAAGCCACCACCGACCAGGTCGATCAGCACCCCCGGCCAGCCGAGCAACAGCAGCAGCCTTGGCCGACCCAGCAGCAGGAGCCCGCCCAGCATCAAACCTGGCCAACCCCGCAAGACGAGCCCTCCCAGCAGCAGTCCTGGCCGGCTCAGCAGCAGGAGTCAGCTCAGCAGCAGTCCTGGCCGAGTCAGCACACCGACGGCCAGCAACAGCCGTGGTCCGCCGATCAGCAGCCGTGGTCAGCAGGCGAGTTCAGCTCCTACGACCAGCCCAACGCCGAGCACTCCCAGCACCAGCCGGCGCCCGGCCAGCACCACCCCGCAGCGCAACAGCCCTGGCCTGCCCAGCAAGAGCCTGGAGCTCAGCAGCAGAACCAGCCCTGGCCAGCCCAACAGCAGCCGGACCAGCAGTCGACGGCCCACGACACCACGCAGCAACAGCCGTGGTCCGCAGACCAGTTCAGCTCCTACGACCAGCCCAACGCCCACCAGGCCCAGCAGCAGCCGTGGCCCGGCCAGGAGCAGCCCGGAGCTCACCACCAGGAACAGCCCTGGTCGGCAGACCAGCAACCGTGGTCCGCCGACCAGTTCAGCTCCTACGACCAGACCGACGCCGAGCATGCCCAGCAGCAGCCATGGCCCGGCCAGCAGCAACCTGGAGCTCACCACCAGGAACAGCCTTGGCCTGCCCAACAGCAGCCCGAAGCTCAGCAGCAGAACCAGCCCTGGCCTACCCAGCAACAACCGGACCAGCAGGCCACGCCCGACGGCACCACGCAACAACAGCCCTGGTCCGCAGACCAACAGCCCTGGTCCGCCGGCCAGTTCAGCTCCTACGACCAGCCCGACGCCGAGCAGGCCCAGCAGCAGGCGGGGCCCGGCCAGCAGCACCCCGCAGCCCAGCAGAACCAGCCCTGGCCGCCCCAGCAGCAGGAGCCAGCTCAGCAGCAGTCCTGGCCGAGCCAGCACGCCGACGGCCAGCAGCCGTGGTCCGCCGACCAACAGCCCTGGTCAGCCGACCAGTTCAGCTCCTACGACCAGCCCAACGCCGAGCAGAACCAGCAGCCTTGGCCTGGCCAGCAGCAGCCCGCAGGGCACAACCAGCAACAACCCTGGCCCGCGCAACAGGAGGGTCAGCAGCCGGACCAGCCCCAGCAGTCTTGGTCTGCGGATCAGCAGTCGTGGTCGGCTGATCAGTTCAGCAGCTATGACCAGCCGGATCCTGACTCCGAGCAGACTCAGCAGCAGCCGTGGTCTGCCCAACAGGACTGGTCGCAGGAGCCGACCGTGCAAGGCTCCGGCACAGCTGAGCAGACCCAGCAACAGTCGTGGTCGGCCAACCAACAGCCGTGGTCAGCAGACCAGTTCACCTCGTACAACCAACCCGAGCAAACCCCCTCTGATCAAGGCACGCCCGGCACCTGGGACATGCAGCAAGGCCCGGCGCAGCAACCGACGGACCACGCACCTGACGCCAACGAGCCGACGCGCCCAGTGCCCGTACAGCCTGCGGACGAACCACAGCCCACGCCTGGCCTACGCGCAGTGCAGCACACCCCTGTCGAGACGACCGAACAAGCCGAAGGCGGCGGCTGGTGGCAACCAGCCGCCACACCGCAACTGTGGAGCACGACGCCGTCCACCGACGACGCAGCGACCGGCGGTACACGCCTGCGCGCAGTCGCGCCGGACGAAACCGCGCCCTCGCCCCAGTCAGCAGCTGCCCAGGCGACACAGACAGTTGAGACGGCTCAGACCACCGAGGCGTCGCGAGCCGAGGCAGCCGCACGTGCGCGCGCGACCTGGGGCGCTCCGGAGCTAGCCCCTGCTCCGCCGGAACACTGGACTCGGCGCGAGATCTCCCCCGAGCTCGAAGAAGAACCCGCCCCACCCACCGACGCGCAGCCAGACGAACAAGCCACCGGCTGGACCCTCAAGCTCGCCCCAGCCCTCGCCGACGACGCAACCGACGCAACGTCGACATCTGCAGCCGACACCTTCACGCCAGCCGCAGACGAGCAGCCCACGAACCAGCGGGCAACGGACCAGCACGCCGCGTACCCGCAGACAGCGGATGAGCACGCTGAGGACGAGCAGACCGCGGACCAGTCCGCCGCAGACCCGCAGGCAGCGAACCAGCCAGCAACCGACCCGCACGCAGTGAACCAGCAGACAGCGGACCAGCGGGCTGCAGACCAGCGGACAACGGACCAGCGGGCTGCGGACGAGCGGGCTGCTGAGCTGCTGGCGGCTGATGACGCTGAGGCGGCCGGTCAGCTGCGGCCCGACTGGGGTAGCCAGTCCGGTGACGGGCAGGACGAGCAGGCAACCGACGTACCAGCGTGGGGTGTCGAGGCGTCGGCCGAAGAGGACGAGCAGAAACCAGAGAAGGCCAGTCCTCTCTGGACTGTTCCGGAGACGTCAGACACCCCGCAGGAGCAGCCTGTCCAGCTCTGGGGCGATCAGCCGAGCCAGACCTCGAGTGCGGGGCAGACCGCGCAGGCCGGGCAGGTTTGGGGCTCACAGCAGAGTACGGCGGGAGTTGATGCGCCCAGCGACAACGGTTGGGGCGACTCGAACGGCGTACAGGAATCCTCGCCGTGGGGCCAGCAGCCAGCCGCCGGTCAGCAGGGTGGCGACCAAGTGTGGGGCGGCCAGTCCTGGCCCGTGCAGGAGGCCGCCGGTCAGCAGAACGCTCAGCCGACCCAGCAGCAGTGGGGTGCCGGCAACCAGCAGGCCGGCCAGCAGCAGGGCGGCCAGCAGGCTTGGGCTGGTCAACAGACGCAACGAGCCTGGAACGACGACGGGAGCGAGGCTTGGGGCGGTCAGACCGACCTGAGCGCCGGCGTCGGCAAGCGGGACGGCGGCAAGGGCAGCAAGAAGTCCAAGAGTTCCGGCGGCGGTGGTCCGTTCGGCGGGAAGATGCCGCTGATCATCGCCGGCGGGGTCGCGGTAGTCCTGTTGACCGTCGCCGCGGTGGTCCTGCTGACGAAGGGCGACAAGGAGACCGCTGACCCGGATCCGACCGGTACGCCGACGCAGAGCTCCTCCCCCACGCCGACGAACCAGTCCAGCACCAAACCCGGTCAGTCGAAAAACCCGTCGCTGCACGAAGGTGCCGGCCGGATCGCGTCGGACGCGATCTCGTTCCCGCGCCGGAATCCGCCGTGGTCGGACCGCAAGCGCCTGGTCGAGCAGCTGATCAACTCGAACGGGCAGCGCATCGTCCTCAAGGAGGACGTCGTCGAAGGCGACGACTGGAGCGCGGACATCTTCGTCGGCGGTCTGGGCACCGGATCCGGCTTCAACGGCGACCCGAAGGCGACCGCGGCGTCGCTGTCGCTGAAGGTGCGCGAACGCATGTACGGGAACATCCCGGTCACGTACAAGACGGTCGCGAACGGTCCCGTCAAGCGGAGCGGCAAGGCCGGCTGGGTGTTCCAGCAGTCCGTGACCGCGACAACGACTGCGGTGACCGATCGAGTACTTACCCTGACGGTGGCCGTTTTCGACCTCGGTGACGGGACGGCGGTCGCCTACATCAGCGGCATCCCGAACAACCGCCCGGACCTGAAGAAGGCCGCGGACCAGGCCTACCTAGGAATTCAAGTTGGCTGACAACAACCACACCCCGCCCCACGACACCCCCCAGGGCACGGACCCGCTCACCGGCACCCCCCAAGCACCGCCCTCCCCGACGCCCAGCAGCGAGGCACAGGGCGCCGGCCAGATACCAGGTCTCGGTGAACAACCGCGTGCTGACCACCCGGCAAGTGCCAGCGAGACGCCGGACGCCGGGCAAGCGCCTGGTATCGCCGAGTCGCGGGGCGCCGGCCAGCTACCAGGTCACGGTGAGATGCCGGCTGCGGGTCAGGCACCAGATCCAGGTGAGGCGCTTGGCGCGGGCCAGGCATCAGGTCTCGGTCAGGCGCCAGGTGCGGGTCAGGGTGGATCTTCGGATGCTCTGTTCGGGCAGTCGCCTGCTCCGGCGCCGCCTCCTCCGCCGGTACGGCCGCAACACGCGGCCCCGCCGCAGCAGCACTGGACCAGCCAGCCCTCACAGCCTTCTCCCCACCAGCAACCGACCACTCAGCAACCACCTGCGCCGCCACGCCCCGGCACTCAGGCACCAAGCGCACAGCAGTTGGGCGGGCAGCAGCCAGGCGGACAGCACTTGGGATCCCCGCAGTCGGGCGGCCAGGCCGGCGGCCCGCATGCGGGGTCCCAGGCGGGCGGGCAGCAGGCGGCGTCCCAGGCAGCGGGGTCTCAACCGGCGGGCGGTCAGCAGCAGGGTAGGCAGCCGGGTGCGCCGATGTGGGGCGTGCAGCAGCCACAGCAGCCGGGTGGGCAGCAGGTGCGGCCTCAGCATGCGGCTCCGCCGCCGGGGGCGCAGTACGGCGGGCAGCGTCCGGTGCAGCAGTCGGGGCAGGGTGAAGCGGGCCGGCCAGACGGTGGCTACGCGCAACCGCGTCAACCGCAATCCCAGCCTGGGCAGCAGGCTCCTACACAGACAGGCCAGGCCGGTGCTGGGCAGGCCGGGCAGATGTGGGCTGTGCAGCAGAGCGGTCAGCGGGCGGGTGGCTGGCAGGCGCAGGCTTCTGGGCCTCAGGGCAGTGCGCCGCAGTTCGGCGAGCAGGCCCGGGCGCAGGGCTGGCAGGTCGGTTCGGCGCAGGGCGGGCCTGCTGGGCCTCAGGGCGGGCAGCAGGTCGGCGGGCAGGGCTCTCAGCAGGCTGGACCGCAAGGCGGGCAGCTCGGTTCGGGGCAGGGCGGCCCCGCGCCGCAGGGCGGTCAGCACGCCGCGCCGCAAGCGGGAGTGCAGGGCTCAGCGCACGGCGGGCCGGTCGGTTCGGCGCAAGGTGGGCCAGGCGGCCAGCAGGCCGGCGGGCAGGGCAATCAGCAGGCTGGGCCGCACGGCGGGCAGATCAGTTCGGCACAAGGCGGGCAGGCAGGAGGGCCGCGGGTCGGTCAGCACGCTGCCCCTCTGGCTGGGGTGCAGAGCTCCGCGCACGGCGGGCCCGGCGGGTCTGCGCAAGGTGGGCCGGCTGGGCCGCAGGGCGGTCAGCAGGCCGGTGCGCAGGGTGGGCGGGCCTTGTTTACTGAGGTGGTTTCGCGGGCGGTTGGGCCCGGGGCTGCGGGGGGTTCTCACTCGGGTGCGCAGGGGGCTGGTTCGGGTGATGGGCGCTCGGATGGGCTGGGTGCTGGGGGGTTCGGTGGGGCGGCGGCTCATGGTGCTGGGCAGGGTGCCACGCACGGCGCTGGGTTCGGCGCTGGGCAGGATGCCGCGTCTGGGGCTGGGGACGGCGCCGGGCATGGCGCCGCGTACATGGCTGGGCAGGGTGCTGGACAGGGCGATGGGCACGGGACCGGGCAGGGTGCCACGCACGGGGCTGGGGACGGCGCTGGGCACGGCAGCGCGTATGGAGCTGGGCAGGGCGTCACGCACGGGACCGGGCACGGGGCCACGCACGGGGCTGGGCACGGGGCTGGGCGTGGGGCTAGTGGGTCGCGGGGGGCGGCTCGGCATGGGGGTGGGGGGTCTGTCGGCGTAGGTGCCGGGGGTGGGCCTGGTGGGCGGGCTCGGGCTGTGGGGGCTGCGGTGTTGGTGGTGGCGGCTTTGGCTGCTACGGGGTTAAGTGTCGGGTGGGTGTGGAACAGGGCTGAGGCGATCAGTCCGGTTGCGTTGCCGACGGCGGCGGAGAAGCCGATCGAGACGGTCAGTCCGTCGGTTAAGCCGACGAAGACGCCGACGCCGTACGGCAAGGTGCTCGGGACCGAGATGCTGGCGGCCAACAACGACACGATGCCGGTGATGAGTTCGGCGTGGGGCAACAACTTCGAGCGCACCGGGTTGTGGGGCGGCGCCGCGGTCTGGCTGACGGTGCACAACAACTACAACGGCAAGGGCTCGTCGTGGGGCAACTACGTGTCGTTCGGGCAGCTCCCGCCGGACATCCCGTACCAGAACTCCGCGGCGGGTCGTAAGCAGGCAGCGATCCAGATCGGCGCCCGCGCACTCGTCAACCTGTACGACAAGAACGTGACGGTGGTGAAGAACAGCAGCACCCACAAGGTGATCACGGTCAACGGCCACCCAGGCCACGAACTGACGGCCAGGGTCCCGGTGAGCGTGCCGAAGCTGACGGAGACGTACTCCACGATCATGATCGCGGTCATCGACCGCGGCGACGGCACCGCAGACGTCTCGATCGCCGACCTGGCTGGTTCAACCCCGGCCTGGCAGAACGTCTGGCGCTACAAGGTCAGCCAGATCAAGGTCAACAAATAGGAAGGTGCCGGCGGGGACAATCCCCGCCGGCATCAACAAGGACTAGCCGCGCACCTCGGCGCAGGCCGCGATCCAGCGGTCCAGCACGTCCTTCGCCGCCCCGGAGTCGATCGCCTCAGCCGCGCGATCCATGCCGCTGCGGATCCGCTCCGTCACGGTGCCGGCCTCCGGCGTGTACGCCGCGAGCGCCGCGCCGGCGTTCAGCAGTACGACGTCCCGCACCGCTCCCGGCTCGCCGTCGACGAGGGCCCGCACGACCTTCGCGTTGTACGCCGCGTCCGCGCCCTTCAACGCGTCCGCGGCCACCGGCTCGATGCCCAGCTCCCGCGGGTCGAGCGTGACCGGTCCCTCGACCTGACCGCCGCCGACGGTCCATACCTGCGACGTCGTCCGCGTGGTCAGCTCGTCCAGCCCGTCGTCGCCGTGGAACACGAGCGCGTCGATGCCGCGCCGCGCGAGGACACCGGCCATCAGCCCGGCGATCCGGCCGTCGCCGACGCCGACCGCCTGCGCCGACGGGTTCCCCGGATTCGCGAGCGGGCCGAGGAAGTTGAACGTGGTGGGCACCCCGAGCTCCCGCCGCGGTACGGCGGCATGCCGCAGCGCGGGGTGGAACGCCGGAGCGAAGCAGAACGTGATCCCGGCCCGCTCCCCCACCTCGGCCACCTGCGCCGCGGTCAGGTCGAGCGGAATGCCCAGCTCCTCGAGGACGTCCGCCGCGCCGCAGGCCGACGAGGCCGCGCGGTTGCCGTGCTTCAGCACCTTCGCGCCCGCCCCGGCCGCGACGATCGCGGACATCGTGCTGATGTTCACCGTGTGGGCTTGGTCACCACCGGTACCGACGACGTCCAGCGTCCGGCCGGGCACCGAGATCCGGGTGGCGAAGTCGCGCATCGTGGCGACCAGGCCCTCGACCTCGGTGACGGTCTCGCCCTTGGAGCGCAGCGCGATCACGAACCCGGCGAGCTGCGCGGGTGAGGCGGCGCCGGACAGGATCTGCTCCATCGCCCACGCCGTGGCGGAGGCCTCCAGGTCCTCACGCCGCAGCAGCGGGTTCAGCACCTGCGGCCAGGTGTAAGCCCCCATGGTGCGTCAGGCGGTGGTGGCGGGGAGCTTGGTCAGCCGCTGCCGGAGCAGCTCCGCGGTGACCTCGGCCAGCTTGATCGGGTCGATCGGGTGCGAGACCGCGCCCTCGGCCCGCGACCAGGTCGCCAGCCAGGCGTCCTGCGGACGGCCGGTGATGACCAGGACCGGCGGGCACTGGAAGATCTCGTCCTTCAGCTGCCGGGCGATCCCCATGCCGCCGGCCGGGACGGCCTCGCCATCGAGGATGGCCAGGTCGATGCTGCCCTTGTCCATGGTCTTGATGACGGCCGGCTCGGTGGCGCACTCGACGTACTCGAGCTCGGGCAGATCGGCCGCGGGCCGCTTGCCGAGGGCCAGCCGGACGGACTCCCGCGTCGTACGGTCGTCGCTGTAGACCAGGACCTTCAGCGGACGCTCTGAACTCATCGATCCATCCCAAGCTGTGTTCTGAGGAAGACTGGACATTCAAACAACACCGCGCATGCTACCGGGGCGCCTGTTCGGCCCGGCGAGCCTGTTCCTCCAGGCGGTCCAGCCGCCGGTCCTCACGGCGCGCCTCACGCTGCGACTCGCGCACCCACTGGACGAACAGTACGGCGAAGAACACCAAGCCGACGATGTCACCCGAGCCCCACAGCAGACCGCCGGCGATGTACTGGTCGTGCAGCGGCGACGGCGGCCAGGACCGGCCGAAGCTGGTGTACCAGTCCTCGGCGATCAGCGTGTTCGCCGACATGATCGTGATGCCGAGGAAGGCGTGGAACGGCAGGGTGAGGAACACCAGGATCAGGCGGAACGGGTAGATCACCCGGCCGGGCACCGGGTCCAGCCCGAGCAGCGGCCAGAAGAACAGCGATCCGACCAGGATGAAGTGCAGGTGCAACAGGTCGTGCAGCACGGTCGAGTGGAGCGTCGCGTCGTACCAGCTGCTGAAATAGAGCGCCCACGGGCTCAGCACGAACAGCGTGAAGCCGATCAGTGGGAAGCAGATCACCTTCGCGAACCGTGAGTGCAACACGGAGAGCAACCATTTCCGCGGCTGTTGCGGCAGGGTCCGCAGCGCCAGCGTGACCGGAGCGCCGAGCGCCAGCGCGAGCGGCGTCAGCATCGACAGGATCATGTGCTGCACCATGTGCACGCTGATCAGCACGGTGTCGTAGGTGCCGAGCGCGGACTGGGTGGCGATCACGGCGCTTCCCAGGCCGACGCCGACGAAGGAGAACGTCCGGCCGCGGGACCACTTGTCGCCGCGTTTGCGCAGCCGGTGGACGCCGTACAGGTACACCGCGCCGAGGAGAATGATCACGCCGAGTAACACCGGTTCGAAGGTCCATGCCGTCAGCAACCGGACCGGAGTCAGCGGCTCGATCCGGTCTCCGGGCGTGGCGTGAAGGGGAAGCACGCTTCCACAGTAGAAACAACGGTTCGGCGACATGCACGGGGGTGGTCGTGGCACTGAACAGCGGGACCGACATAATGACCGCGTGGCCACTGCAACCGCGCTCCCAGCGTCTCGTGAACACGGACACCACGACCGTCCCAGCATGGTCAGTGTCGGCACGATCGTCTGGCTCTCGAGCGAACTGATGTTCTTCGCCGCCCTGTTCGCGGCGTACTTCACGATCCGGTCGGTGACGACCGCCGCCGCGGCTCCGGGGACGGAGACGCTGTGGCAGCTCTCGACCGAGCGCCTGGATGTGCCGTTCGCCTCGGTGAACACGCTCATCCTGGTGGCGTCGTCGTTCACCTGCCAGTTCGGCGTGTTCGCTGCCGAGCACGGCCGGGTGGGCCGGACCGGCTCGGTGCTGAACCTCCGCTCCTGGGGCATGCGTGAGTGGTTCATCCTCACGTACATGATGGGCGCGGTCTTCGTCGCCGGTCAGGTGACCGAGTACACCGCACTGGTGCAGGAGGGCCTGACGATCTCGTCCAACGCGTACGGCTCGGTGTTCTACCTGGCCACCGGATTCCACGCGCTGCACGTGACCGGCGGCCTCATCGCTTTCGTGTTCGTCCTGGCCAGGACGTACATGGCTCGTAAGTTCACCCACGAACAGGCCGTCTCGGCGATCGTCGTGTCGTACTACTGGCACTTCGTCGACGTGGTCTGGATCGCCCTGTTCGCGACCATCTACCTGCTCAAATGAGTGAGAAGAGACCTTCCTTGTCACCGGCGCGCTTTCTCTCCGCGCGACGACGGCACCGGTCCGCCGGCCTCGTCGTGCTCCTGTTCGGCCTCCTGGCAGTGGGCTCGGCGTACGCCGCCTTCGCCCCTGACAACGCGGTGGCGGACAACTCGGCCCAGTCCCAGCAGATCGAGGAGGGCAAGAAGCTCTTCGCGGTCGGCTGTGCCAGCTGCCATGGCCTGAACGCCGAGGGCGGCGGGAACGGCGAGGGCAAGATGGCCGGCCCGTCGCTGATCGGCGTCGGCGCCGCCGCGGTCGACTTCCAGGTCGGTACCGGCCGGATGCCGGCGATGCAGCCGGGCGCGCAGATCCCGCGCAAGGCCCCGGCGTACACGGAGGAGGAGATCGAGGCCCTGGCCGCGTACGTCGCCTCGCTCGCCCCGGGTCCCGCGGTGCCGGCGTCGGAGTCGTACGACGTGAGCAAGGCCACCGACGAGCAGGTCACCCGCGGTGGCGAGCTGTTCCGTACCAACTGCACGGCGTGCCACAACTTCGCCGGTCGCGGTGGCGCACTGCCGAACGGCAAGTACGCACCGTCGCTGATGGGTGTCAGTGAGAAGCACATCTACGAAGCCATGCTGACCGGCCCGCAGCAGATGCCGGTCTTCTCCGACCAGGTCATGCAGCCGGAGGACAAGCGCGACATCATCGCGTACCTGAAGGCCCTGCAGACGCAGAAGGACCCGGGCGGCTTCGGACTGGGCCGGCTCGGCCCGGTGTCCGAGGGCCTCTGGGGCTGGTTCGTCGGGATCGGCCTGCTGGTGGGCGTAGCGGTCTGGATCGGCGCCAAGGGCGTCAAGGCCAAGGGAGCGAAGGCCAAGTGAGCGACGACAAGAACCTTCCGGTCAAGCCGGAGGACGAGCACGGCAGCGCCGTAGAGGTGGCGGAGCCGATTCCGGACCCGGGTCTGGAGCCGCACGAGCCGCGGATCACCGACATCGACCCGAAGGCGGCCGACCGCGTCGAGCGCCAGGTGTCGGCGATGTTCGGCCTGGCGACGCTGCTGGTGCTGGGCTCCTGCGTGGCGTACTTCGCGATCCCGCGGGACTCGATCCTCGAGTTCGGCCCGCTGTCCGGCAACGCGAACAACATGGTCATCGGCCTGTGCATCGGGCTCGCGCTGTTCCTGATCGGGGCGGGCGCGATCCAGTGGGCCAAGAAGCTGATGGTCGACGAGGAGATCTCCGAGGACCGGCACCCGGCGCACTCGTCGCCGCAGCAGATCGCCGAGATCACCGAGGCGTTCCAGCAGGGCACGGCGGAGTCCGGCTTCACCCGGCGCAAGATGATCCGCAACTCGCTGATCGGCGCCCTCGCCGTCCTCGGCCTGCCGGCCGTCATCCTGCTCCGCGACCTCGGCCCGCTGCCGGGCCGGGCGCTGTACAACACGATCTGGGCGAAGGGCATCCGGGTCGTCAACGACGTCACCGACCGCCCGATCAGGCCGTCCGACATGGTCGTCGGCCAGCTGGTCAACGCGGCGCCGGCCAACCTGGCCCCGCTGCAGGAGGAGAACCCGGCCGAGTACCAGAACGCCAAGGCGAAGGCCGCGGTGATCGTGGTCCGGATCAAGCCCAGCGAGATCCGCACCCCACCGGGCCGGGAGAACTGGGGTGTCGACGGCATCCTGTGCTACTCGAAGATCTGCACCCACGTCGGCTGCCCGATCTCCCTGTACGAGCAGACCACGCACCATGTGCTCTGCCCGTGCCACCAGTCGACCTTCGACCTCGCGGACGGCGCCAAGGTCGTCTTCGGCCCTGCGGCCCGGCCGCTGCCTCAGCTACCGTTGGCAGTGGACAGTGAGGGCTACCTGGTTGCGCAGAGCGGCTTCACCGAGCCGGTCGGCCCGAGCTTCTTCGAACGAGGGTGACAACAGTGTCAACAAGCACAGAGTTCCCTGGACCGGTCAAGTGGGTCGACGATCGCCTCGGCATCGCGAAGATCGGCAAGAAGAACCTGCGGAAGATCTTCCCCGACCACTGGTCGTTCATGCTGGGCGAGATCGCGCTCTACAGCTTCATCATCCTGATCCTGACCGGCATCTTCCTGTCGTTCTGGTTCAAGCCCTCGATGGCCGAGGTCGAGTACCAGGGCTCGTACAGCCTGCTCAAGGGCCTGCACATGTCGGAGGCCTACGCCTCCACGCTGGACATCACCTTCGACGTCCGCGGCGGCCTGCTGGTCCGGCAGATCCACCACTGGGCGGCCGTGCTGTTCATCGCCGCGATGATGGTGCACCTGCTCCGGATGTTCTTCACCGGCGCGTTTCGCAAGCCGCGGGAGCTGAACTGGCTGATCGGCTTCGGGATGCTGTTCCTGGGCATCATCGAGGGCTTCCTCGGCTACGGCCTCCCCGACGACCTGCTGTCCGGTACCGGTCTGCGGATCACCAACGGCATGATCCAGGCGTCACCCGTGGTCGGCACGTACATGAACTTCTTCATCTTCGGCGGTGAGTTCCCCGGCGACGACTTCGTCTCCCGGTTCTTCATCGTCCATGTGCTGCTGATACCGGGCATCATCCTGGCGCTCGTCACGGTGCACCTGTTCCTGGTCGTGTACCACAAGCACACGCAGTACGCCGGTCCCGGCCGGACGCAGAAGAACGTGGTCGGCTACCCGCTGTTCCCGGTGTACACGGCCAAGGCCGGCGGCTTCTTCTTCGTGGTGTTCGGCATCACCGCGCTGATGGGCGCACTGATGCAGATCAACCCGGTCTGGCTGTACGGGCCGTACAACCCGGCCGAAGTGACCGCGGGATCGCAGCCGGACTGGTACATGGGCTGGCTGGAAGGCGCGGTCCGGATCTTCCCCGGCTTCGAGTCGACGTTCTGGGGCATCACGATCAGCTGGAACCTGCTGATCCCGGCCCTGATCATCCCGCCGGCGTTCGTCACCCTGGTCGCGCTGTATCCGTTCATCGAGGGCTGGATCACCGGTGACAAGCGCGAGCACCACCTGCTCGACCGCCCGCGGGACGTCCCGACCCGGACCGGTATCGGCGTCGCGTTCATCACCTTCTACGCACTGCTGTGGATCGGTGGCGGTAACGACCTGATCGCCACCCACTTCGGCATCTCGCTGAACAACGTGACGTGGTTCCTGCGGTTCGCGGTGATCCTCGGCCCGATCCTGGGCTTCTGGATCGCCCGCCGCTGGGCGATCTCGCTGCAGCGGGCCGACCAGGAGCGGCTGCTGCACGGTCTGGAGACCGGCGTGATCATGCGCGACGCGGACGGCAAGTACACCGAGAAGCACCAGCCGATCTCGACGTACGAGGCGTACTCGCTGACGGCGCGGGACCGGGTCGTGCCGCACGAGCTCGGTCCGGAGACGGACGAGAACGGCGTCCGCGCCCCGCGCCGGGCGCTGCACAAGGCCCGCGCCGCACTGTCCCGCTTCTACTACGCCGACGCCGTCCAGAAGCCGACGACCGCGGAACTCGAAGAGGCGCACGAGCACGCGCACGACGCCGACGAGATCCACGAACTGACAGAGGAGACGGAGACCTACCGCGAGGTCACCAGCGACCGCTCCTGACGTCGTACGCAGCGCGAAGGGCCCCGGCAGCTGCCGGGGCCCTTTCGTTTACCCCAGCGCGTCCGAGACCGCGCTCAGGTACTCCTTGACCACGGTCTGCTCGTCGGGGCCGAGGCCCTGGGTGGTGACGATCAGCCGGTCCAGAAGCGGGCCGAAGAACTGCCAGCCGAGGGCCACCGCACTGTCCGAGACCTGGAGACGGGCGCTGCGGCCGTCTGTACGGCTTCTGAGGCGTTCGACATGGCCGGCGGCCTCCAGGCGGTGGATGACCGCCGTCGTCGCCTGAGAGGTCATTCCAAGCTGTTGAGCGAGCCATCCTGGTGTGGCGTCGGCTCCGGCGCGTTCGGCGTCCAGGAGGCGTACCAGGGCCCGGACGTCGGTGCCATGCAGGCCGGTCGTCCGCGCGAACTCCCCCACCGCCAACTCGAGCCGTAGGGCGACCTCGCGCAGCAGGTGCACCACGTCCAGCGCGGCGGCCCGATCCGGGTCGGACGGTGTCACTCCTTCTCGCATACTGCTCAATTTACCTCACTGAGTGAGCTATTCTCGGCAGCATGAGCTTTCAGGACACGTACGACGGCCTGCTCGCGCGCTGGGGCGTGCCGGTCGAGCAGCTCGAGCTGACCGACGAGTTCGGTACGACGCACGTGAACGCGTGCGGTCCCGCCGACGGGCCGCCCGTCGTACTGCTTCCGGGTCACGGCGCTACCTCGCCGGTGTGGTTCACGGTCGCCCCGCGGCTCGCGGAGCAGTACCGGGTGTACGCGGTCGACCTGATCGTGGACGCGGGCCGCAGTACCAACACCGGTCGGACCCCTAAGACACCGGACGACCTGCACAGCTGGCTTTCCAACACGTTCGACGGCCTCGGCATCGAGCGGGCCGCGCTGTGCGGTCACTCGTACGGCGCCTGGATCGCGCTCACGTACGCGATCGCTCACCCGGAGCGGGTCGAGCGCCTGGCTCTCCTTGACCCGACGGACTGCTGGACCGGTCTGCGCCTCCCGTACATCCTCAGAGCGCTGCCGAGCCTGCTGCGCCCCTCCCGCGAGCGGACCACCGCGTTCCTACGCTGGGAGACCCAGGGTCTGCCCCTCGACCGCCAAGTCCTGGAGCTGGCCGGCCTGGCCGCGGAGCAGCCGTCTACACCGTTCGTCCGCACCAAACGCCCCAGCGACGACCAGCTACGCGACGTCACTCCCCTGGTCTTCGTTGCCGGCCGCAGCAAGAGCCAGGACGCCGCCCACCTCACCGGCCGAGTCACAACGCTCTCCCCCGGCGCAACCGTCGTACAACTCGACAGCGCGACCCACCATTCGCTCCCGTCGCTGGATGCGGATGAGGTCGCTCCGCCGCTGCTGGCGCATCTGGTCAGGAATCGATAAGCAGGCTGCTGACGTCGCGTCTAGCGTTGGGGCATGACTGAGGTATTGGCAGAGCTGCAGGATCGAACCTTTGAGCGTGCCACGGCAGCTACGGCGAGCACCTATCCGCCGGAGCGCCGGCTCACGGCCGAGCAGCTGACGAGCTATTTGAGGCGCCGTGAGTACGCGGTGGTCGGTACGAGCCGGCCGGACGGTCGGCCGCATGCGTCGATGTCGATGTACGTCCGCAGCGGCGGCGCTTTCTGGCTGCCTGCTGTGGCCGGCTCGATCCGCGCGCGCAACCTGCGGACCAACCCCTGGCTGACGCTGGTGGTCGCCGAGAACGACGACGAGAGCCACATCGCCGTCATCGCCGAGGGTCCGGCCGAGCTGGTCGCACTCGACGACCTGCCCGACGACCTCCGCGCGGCCGTCGATCGGAGCTGGCCGAATGTCTGGAAGTGGGTCGACGTTTGGATCGTGCTGAACACCGAGCGCGTTCTGTCGTACGCCGCTGAGGACGCCCAGCCCTAGTCCGCGGCGGGTGTGGGCTGTGTGGGCCCACGAATTGCCCACAAAACAAGGGGATTCTGGTTCGGTGATCGTCGGAGCCTGCGTCTAGTGTCGACGGCATGGAACTCCTGGGTGAGCGGCCGGCGTGGTCGATGGGCGGCGGCGAACTGCTGTCCACTCTCGACGCGCTGGACGCCGAGATCGCCCGCCTGGAGGCCTACCGACTGACCGTGGTCGCGGCTGTGGAGAGCACCGGGTACGCCGCTGAGCTCGGGGCGCGCGACACTGCGGAGCTGCTGCGTTTCCGGTACCGACTGGACGCCCCGGCCGCCCGCCGTACGCTCCGACTCGCCCAGGCGCTGGAGCACCACCCAGCCGTCTCTGCCGCCCTCGCCGAGACCGCCTCCTGCGAGGCTTCCGACATCCCCGAAGACAGCACGGCCGAAGGCCGCATTGCAGACGCCGGCGCTTCTGAGGGCGGCGCTGACAGTGGCTGGCTGCTCCGTCCGACGCAGGCGGCCGCGATCGTGTTCGGTCTCGACCGGGTCCGGTCACGGGTCCCAGTGGAACACCTGGACGCGGCCGCGGAGCAGTTGGTCGAGCTGGCCGGCCACCTGTCACCCGGCGAACTACGCACCGCCGCCAAAGAGATCGCCGACCTGCTGGACTCCGACGGCCCCGAACCCGAAGAACATAAGGCGTACGAACGGGAGTCCCTGACGCTGTCGGCTGCGGACAACGGCGTGAAGTTCAAAGGGTTCTTGGCGAACGAGAACGCCGAACTCCTGCGCGCCGTCGTGCACGCCGGCGCCCGCCCACACAAGACCGTCGACGGCGAACACGACCCCCGCCCGCGCGACAAGCGCCAGGCCGACGCGCTGTCGGACGCCTTGAGCATCGCCGCCGCCGTGTGGGACACCACCGGCCCCGCAGCCGGCCGCACAGCCGGCCCCGCCATGGGCACCGAGGGTGCCGCGAGCACCGCGGGTACAGGTGGTGCCGCGAGCACCGCGGGTACAGGTGGTGCCGCGAGCACCGCGCGTACAGGGGACATGGCAGGCACCGCGGGTGCCGCAGCTTCGGCGCCTGAGGGCGCCGCCGGTACAGGTGGTGCCGGGAGCACCGCGGGTACAGGTGGTGCCGCGAGCACCGCGGGTACAGGGGGCATGGCAGGCACCGCGGGTGCAACGGCTTCGGCAGCTGAGGGCGCCGAGAGCGCCGAGGACACAGCCGGCACCGCGGGCACCGCCGGCACCGCCGGCACCGCGGGCACCACGGGCACAGGTGGTCGGGTGGCTCGGTTTGGGGCGAAGGCGAACATCACCGTCACGATCGACCTCGACGACCTCAGGTCCGCGACCGCGGACGCGATCGGGCGCACCGTCTACAGCGGCGGGCTGTCCGCGGCCACGATCCGGCGGCTGGCCTGCGACGCGAACATCATCCCGTTGGTGCTGGGCTCGAACTCGGAGCCGCTGGATGTCGGCCGCCGCGTGCGGCTGGTCACCAAGCCGATACGCCGCGCCCTGGACGCCCGCGACCGCGGCTGCGTGGTGTGTGGAGCCCCGCCGATCATGTGCGACGCCCATCACCTGATCTCCTGGATCGACGGCGGCGACACCAAAGTCTCGAACCTGGCCCTGTTGTGCCGCCGCCACCACGTCGACCTGCACAACGGCCACTGGACCATCACCATCAGCAACGGCGTCGTCCACGTCACCCGCCCCAGCTGGGCCGAACCCGCACACCCCCACCGCTTCCGCCGACGGGCCGCCGCCCCTAGACCGAACCATCCACCCACCGCACCACCGGGCGCACCGCTCGGCGCGCTGTTCGGTGGTGGTGAGGTGGTGGCCGTTGGCGTGCGTTCGAAGTGGCAGGCGGACGACGCCGTCCTCCAGGAGGCTGCTGACTTCGCTCTGACCGGACCACCGACCGGCTAGGTCAGAAACACGCAACGGCCTCCCAGGCGCGGGCATGCGCGCGGAGCGCCTGTGGTTGAAGGGCAGGAGCGAACGGAGCCTGCCTTGTCGGCGGCGCCAGGCGGCGCCCGCGAGACACCACTGCAGCCGACACCGAGATCAGATGCGTACGGCAACCGCGCATGCCGGCAAGGCCGGCCGACAAACCAGTCGCCGCGCAGCGGTGTCCGTTGACCACTCCGACCACACAGCAACTGCGGCCGCGGACACCTCTGACACGACGCACCAGTGCCTGGCTCCTCCCGGATCCCGCACAGCCAGACACGGCTGGCTGTGCCGAGACCACGGAGACAGCGCTCGGTGACTGTGGAGGGTCATCTGACCCGCTTCACACCGAGGATCGCGGCAGCTCCCAACGTGGCGGACAAGCCCGCGGCTGTGTAGAGGACGGCGTAGCTGCCGTTGCCCAGGACCAAGATTCCCGGCGCGAGGGCGGGGGCGACGAAGAACGGGAGGGCGCTGGCGATGTTGAAGACTCCGAGATCCTTTGCGGCGGTGGCTCGGTCGGGGAGGACGTCGGCGACGAGAGCGAGATCGACGGCGACGTACAGGCCGAAGCCGAGGCCGCTGATCGCCATGCCGGTGAGGTAGCCGGTGAAGGTGTCGGAGACAGCGATGACGAACATCGCGACGCCGTACAGGATCGACGCCGTGACGACGAGGATCTTTCGCCGGCCGGTCCGGTCCGAGAGGTAGCCACCGACGAGGGATGCGGCGATCAGGAGGACGGACTGGGCGAGAGTGCCCAGGAAGATCTGATGCGGTACGTCGGCCTCCGGGCTGCCGATCTGATCCAGGAGGTAGTAGGCCTGGTAGGTGGCGAGGAAGGCGTAGGCCAGCACCAGCAGGAACCGGCTGGTGAACGCCCAGGCGAAGTCGGGGCTCGTGCGTGGGTTGAAGTAGAAGGTACGGAGCAGTTCCCGGACCGACCACGGCGGCCTGTCCGCCGGGTCGAGCCGGCGATCCGTCAGGGTGACCGCGAAGAGCAGGACGAAGAACCCACCGATCGCGCACGGAGCCAGGAACATCAGGAGCCGGTTCCCGGTGAACAGCTGAACCAGATAGGTCGCGGTCACCGACGCGACGGGCAGACCGATGCCGAGGAATCCCGCGACCGAGCCGCGTTGGGTGACCGGGACCTGGTCCGGCAGGACGGCCACCAGAGCGGCGAGCAGAGCGTTCAGGGCGAGTTGCGCGAGGCACCATCCGACCAGGACAACGGCGACAGTGGGTGCCAGCGCGACGATCAGGATGCCGACGCACCCGCCGCCCAGGCCGGCGACCATCCACGGCCGGCGCATGCCCAGTCGTGAGGACGTGCGATCACTCAGCTTGCCGAAGAACGGGTTCGCGATCATCGACACGACGGATCCGGTCCCGGCGACGAGTGCCAGGCTCTTCGGAGCCTGTTCGATCCCGACGAGCGAGTTGACCTTCAGCGCCAGGGTGACCAGCAAGGGAGCGAGGAACACCAGCGACGTACCCATCGATGCCAGGGCATAGCGCGAGACGAAGCCCCACCCGACCCGGTCCGGTTCCCTCACATCAGCGATCATCCAGGCGAATGCGGCCCACCGCCATCGGCGGTGGACCGCACCGGGGACGTCAGTCGACCTTGGTGAGACCGGCGGTGACCGGCGCCGGCTTGAAGCCCTTGAAGGCCATCCAGCCGCCGACCGAGAGCTCCCAGCAGGCGACCGGGACGGTGGCGAGCATCGTGATGGCCGAGGTCTGCTCGTTGTGGCCGAACACGGTCGCGACGTTGGCGGTGAACAGCAGCGGCGCTCCGATGAGTCCCAGGGTGGGGATGATCCGCGGGACCAGCCGCGACTGGTACATCAGTGTGCCGAGCAGTACGGCGTTGATGGAGGCCATGAACCCCGGACCGAACAGGAACGTCCAGTCGCGGACGGCCACGAGCGCCTGGCTGGCTCCCGTCGTACCGGTGCCGTTCTGGTTCAGGGTGACGACCGCGAGCAGGCTGACGACCCCGGTCATGATGATGGCGGCCTCGAGCAGCCGTGACGTGACGAAGCCGAGAGCGAGGGCCTGGTTCTGACGCTTCAGGACCGGGAACAGGGCCACTGCGCTACCGATACAGGCGAGGGCGTTGACGAAGTCCAGGAAGCCGGCCGACAGGAGCTGGGTGTCGTGACCGGCGGCGACGGTGAGGTCCGGGTTGACCGCCGAGCCGATGACGGCGAAGGCGGGCAGGGACGCCGCGAACGTGAGCAGGTAGAAGATGCCGGCTGCGCGGGCGTGATTGCGGGTCGGGTCACTGGTCCCTGTGGTGGGTCGTGCGGTGGTGGTCATGGCTGTCTCCGGTCTTCGGGTCGTGCGGATCTTCAGGGTTGGCATGCGGATCGGGCTCCACCTGGGCGACCGAGAGGAGGGGGAGGCCGAGGTCGCGGAGTCGTTGCAGCAGCCCGTGCAGGGCGGCCTGGTCCACGACGGGGCCCCTGATGGTGGTGGTGCCGTCAGCGGTGGCAGTGAGGGCGAGCCCGTCGAACCACGCCGACCACCGCGGATCGAGGCGCCCCCCGAGGCGGATCTCGTACCACTGCGGCGTGCTGTTCACGGGACGCTCCTCTTGTTCGATACCCGCAAACTAGGAGCCGATGTGGTGAGAGGTCCTCACATCATCTGGTGAACTCGGTGATGATCTTCAGCGCCGATGGGACAGCAGGTTGAGCTGGTGCGCCCGGCGGACCGCGGCACGGCGGTTGTTGACGCCGAGCTTCGCGTAGATGTTCTTGGTGTGGGTCCGCACCGTGTTGAGCGACACGACGAGCCGGCGGGCGATCGACGGCCCGTCGAGATCGCCGGCGAGCATCCGCAAGACATCCAGCTCACGCTCGGTCAGCGGCTCGATCAACCCGTCGTGAGGGGCGGGTATACCCGCCGTACCCGGGCAGGCGTCCAGGAGTCGCTGTACGTACGACGTGCCCGGGGCCAAGGCAGTGAGTAACTCGGCCATCGGCTGCCCTTGGCTGGAGAAGACCCGCACATACCCTTCGGGCTCGGCCAGAGTCAGCGCGCGTTCCAGCACCGCCCGCGCCTCCTTGTCGTCCCCGGTCGCCTGCTGAGCAAGCGCCATGAGCGTCAGGAGTTCGATGAGGGTGCCCTGCCTACCGCCGTCCTCGGCCGCGGCGATGAGTCGCTCGAGCAGCCCGATGGCGTCCTGCAGCCGCGATCCGTCCGCGAGCAGGACCCGGGCGAGAGTCACGTGCTCGTACTCGCTCAGGTACGACGCCTCGTCGTGCGCGGATACGCCGTACTCGCGTGCCCACTCTCGGGCGGCGGCGACGTCCCCGTGCGCAGCCAGCATTCGTGCGCGCAGTGCTGGGATCGGTCGCACCTTCGGCGCGAAGTCGCCGACGTACACCCGTTCGGCCTCGGCGAGCAGCCCGAGCGCCGCGTCGACATCACCCTCGGCCTCGCGGACCTGTGCCAGCGCCACCCGCCACCGGTACGGGTTCTGCGGCAGGCCGAACTGCTCCCCGAACTGATCACCGCGTCTCAGGTGCTCGGTGGCACTGGTCAGATCGCCGCGCTCCATCGCCACCTGGCTCAGACCGACGTACATGTCCCTGATGCCGCGCAGATCGGGGTCGTGGCCGGCCGCGAGCTCGATGGCGCGCTCATAGGTCCGCTGCGCCTGGCGCAGCCTGCCCTGCGTGATCTCGAGGTCGGCGAGCGTGATGGAGCATCCGAGGACGTCGGCGACGTACCCGAGCCGGTGCAGCCCGTCGGCAACGGCGGTGTAGCTGCGGTGTGCGGCCTCGAGGTCGCCCGCCGTCCACGAGGCGATTCCGGCCAGCGCCTCGGCCGAAGCTCTGGTCAGGTGGTCGTGCTCGGGCGCACGGTCGACCGCCGAGCGGGCGTGCGTCAAGGTGCCGCTGAGGTCACCTCCGATCAGTGCCAGCGCGGCCCGGTACAGCTCGATGCCGCCAGGCAGCCTGGTGAGTTCGAGCTCGTCGACGACCACGATCTCTGCGGACCCGTTCAACAACTGCTCGATGTGGCGCAACCTGCGCTCGACGTCGCCGAACTCGTTGCCGGCCATCAGCGCGCCGACGAACCCCATCGCGAGCACAGGCCGGCGCTCGACCACGTCATCGGGAAGCTCGTCGATCCACCGGCGCAAGGTGTGCTCCTGGCGGTTCTTGCGCAGCTCCGGTACGGCGCGCTCGACCATGTCGGCCGCCCGCGCAACGTCACCGGCCGCGAGCGCGTGCCGGACCGCCGGCTCCGGTCGGCCGGCACCGCCGTACCAGTCGGCCGCGCGTCGATGCAGCGCTGCGACGTCGATGTCCTCGTCGATCAGATGGGCGTGGAGGACGTCGCGGAAGAGGTGGTGATACCGGTACCAGCGGCGCTGGTCGTCGAGCGGGACCAGGAAGAGATTCGCGCGGTCGAGCCGCTCCAGCATCGCCTTGCCGTCGTGTTCGCCGGTCACTGCATCGCAGAGCGGTCCGGTGAGACGGTCGAGAATGCAGGTCGCCAACAGAAACCGTCGTACCGCGTCGGGCTGGCGGTCCAGAACCTCTTCCACGAGGTAGTCGACGACGAAGCGATCGTCTCCGGCGAAGCCGGCAATGAAGTCGGCGGCGTCGCCGCGACTGCGAAGCGACAGGACCACGAGTTGCAGGGCCGCGACCCACCCCTCGGTGCGCTCCTCGAGTGACGCGATGTCCTCGGCGGTCAGACGCAGGTCGTTCACGTCGTTGAGGTAGCTGACCGCCTCAGCGAGGGTGAAGCGAAGGTCGGCGGCGCGGATCTCCAGGAGCTCGCCGCGTGCGCGCAGGCGTGCCAGCGGCAGGCCGGGGTCTGCTCGGGTGCTGATGATCAGCCGGAGTTGCGGAGGCAGATGATCGAGGAGGAAGGTCATCGCCGGCCGGAGGCCGGGGCTGTCGACGAGGTGATAGTCGTCCAGGATCAGGATGACCTCGTCCGGTCGGACGCTCAGCTCGTTCAGAACCACGGTCAGCGCTGCCTCGATCGGCGTCTGCCCAGCCTGAAGCAGCGGGAGGGCGCTGGCAGCGATGCCTGGAACGGCACGGTCCAGGGCGGTGACGACGTACGTCCAGAACGACGAGGCCTCGCGGTCGCCCTCGTCGAGGGCGACCCACGCGACTGTCGCTCCCGCCGAGGCGGCCTGGCTGTCGATCCACCGTCCCAGCAGGGTGGTTTTGCCGAATCCTGCCGGCGCCGAAACCAGAACCAGGCGACCGCCCCGAGTCAGGCCCTCGTCCAGCCGTGCCCGCGCGACGAGGCCGGCCCGTGGCGCGGGCGGGAAGAACTTGGTCTCGACGAGCGCGTCGGTCATCGCAACCCCGGGGGTGTTGACGCTATGTCCACGAGAGTAGGACACGCGCCTTCAGAGCTGGTGGAAACACAACAGCCTCCCGGCCGCGGGCATGCGGGTGGGGAGGCTGTTGGCTCAGAGGGTCAGGAGAGGGCGGAGCCTGCCTTGTACGCCGCCCAGGTGGTGTTCCAGTCGGTCCAGCCGTTGCCGGGCTCCATATGGCGGGTGGTGCCGGTGACGATGACCGGGTCGCCGCGGAGGGTCTGGTTGAAGAACCACTGGGCGTCCTTCAGGCTCATGCCGACGCAGCCGTGGCTGACGTTGGCGCTGCCCTGGCTGCCGGACGACCACGGTGCGCCGTGGATGAACTCGCCGGAGCTGGTGACGCGCTGGGCCCATTTCACGTCGGGGATGTTGTAGTACTCGGGGTCGCCGGGCTTGAGGCCGACGGTGGCGGCGTCCATGCGCTTCACCGTGAACTTCTCCATGATCACCTTCACGCCGCTGCGGGTGGTGAAGCCGTCCTTGCCGGCGGTGATCGGGATGGTGCGGGCGAGCTTGCCGTTGATCCTCACCGTCATCGTGTGGGTCTTGACGTTGACGTTGCTGACCACCGACTTGCCGATGCTGAACACGATCGTCCGGCCGGAGGTGCCCCAGGTGTTGTTGCCGGCGTTGACGCCCTGGGTGTCGATGTTCACCGTCACCTTGGTGCCGGCGGGCCAGTAGTTCTTCGGGCGGTAGTTGATCTGCTTGCTGTTCACCCAGTGCCAGCTGCCGTCGACCGGGACCGACGTCTTCACCGACAGGCGCTTCTCGACCGCGGCGCGGTCCTTGACCGGGTTGTTCCAGAAGATCTGGATCGGCAGCGCGACGCCGACGGTCTCACCGTTCAGCGGGACGACCGAGGCCTTCAGGCTCTTCGACGCCTTCAGCGTCTTGAAGGTCGAGCTGATCGGCACGGTGGCGCCGTCGGTGCCCTCGGCCGAGCCGCTCACCGTGTACGACGCGCCGGGCTTGAGCTGCGGCTGCGACGTCCACTGGGTCTTGTCGGTGTTGAAGCTGCCCGTGACCTTGTCGCCGTCGTCGTCCTTCAGCGTGATCGCGGTCAGCTTGCCGGCCGTGGTGGTCACCGTCACCGGCTTGTCGGGCTGCACCGACGTCGCGCCCTTGGCGGGCACCACGGCGATGCTGGCCGCGGCGGACTCCGACGGGGTGCTCGAGGCATCCGGGGTGCTCGAGGCGCCTGGCGTGTTGCCCTGCGACGTCGACGCGCCGGGCGTCGACTGGCCACCGCCGCCGTCGGCCTTGGTGTCGCTACAGGCCGTCCCGGCCAGCAGCAGGACGCAGATACCCGCCACGGCAAGGCCGTGCTTCCTCACCGAACCGCTTACCATTCCCCAGCTCTCCCCTGTTTAGTCAAACCGCGGTAAGGGTAACCTGCCGCGGCGACATTTCCCTGCATCCGCAGACCGCCTGACTGGTACGGACCACAACTCTCTGTACCCGGCGGCACTACTCAAGACGCACGAAAACGCCGTCCGGTTCGCTCCCGGACGGCGTTTTTCGTACGACTCTCAACTAGTGAGCGTGGTCACCGCGGTAGTACTCGAAGATGAACCCGCTCAGCGTCACGATGCCGATGCCGCAGCCGGCGATGAACAGCCACCAGCCGAAGACGATGCCGAGGACAACCACCGACAGCGTCAGCGCGCACCACAGCGGCCACCAGGAGTGCGGCGGGAA
The DNA here is from genome assembly GCF_053603655.1 of Kribbella sp. NPDC004138. Lineage (NCBI taxonomy): Bacteria > Bacillati > Actinomycetota > Actinomycetes > Propionibacteriales > Kribbellaceae > Kribbella > Kribbella sp. NPDC004138. Next base: position 148,812 of record NZ_JBSGFZ010000008.1, on the reverse strand, counting down.
GAAGCCGAGCTCGCCGGCCCCTTCGACGATCTCCGCTTCCTTGCGGTCCTCCGGCCGGGCGTCCATCCGGCGCGCGGTGACGCTCAGGTAGAACGCCACCAGCAGCGACAGGAAGAACGTCATCACCAGCGCGGTGGTGCCGGTCGGGTCCTCCGACATCAGCCAGTAGATCGGCGTGACGACGAGCACGAACACACTCAAGATCCCGAAGACCCAGGCTTCGACCTTCACGCCTTGTCCTTCCCCTCGGTCCCGTCGGTACCGTCGGCCTGCTCGATCAGGTGCTCGACGCGGCCCTGGTCCTCACCGGCGTCCAGCAGGTTGTCCGCGCCGGCCCGGTTGTCCGGGTACTCCGCCAGCGCCACATCGGCGTGGTGGAGGTCGAACGCCGGGGACTCCGAGCGGATCCGGGGCAGCTTGACGAAGTTGTGCCGCGGCGGCGGCGAGCTGGTCGCCCACTCCAGCGAGCGGCCCCAGCCCCACGGGTCGTCGACGCCGACCAGCGGCGTCTTGCGGGACTTGTAGATGTTGTAGAAGAACGGCAGCATCGACGCGCCCAGGATGAAGGCACCAACGCTGGACACCTCATTCAGCGTGGTGAAGCCCTCGTTGGCGCCGTACGACGCGTAGCGCCTCGGCATCCCCTCGACGCCCAGCCAGTGCTGCACCAGGAACGTGGTGTGGAAACCGACGAACAGCAGCCAGAAGTGCAGCTTGCCCAGCCGCTCGTCCAGCATCCGCCCGGTGAACTTCGGCCACCAGAAGTAGAACCCGGCGAACATCGCGAACACCACCGTGCCGAACACGACGTAGTGGAAGTGCGCGACCACGAAGTACGAGTCGGACAGCTGGTAGTCCAGCGCCGGCGAGGCCAGGATGACGCCGGTCAGACCGCCGAACAGGAAGGTCGTCAGGAAGCCGATCGACCACAGCATCGGCGTGTCGAAGGACACCGAGCCGCCCCAGATCGTGCCGATCCAGTTGAAGAACTTCACCCCGGTCGGGACTGCGATCAAGAACGTCATGAACGAGAAGAACGGCAGGTTCACCGCGCCGGTGACGAACATGTGGTGCGCCCACACCGCCACCGAGAGGACCGCGATACCGAGGGTCGCGCTGACCAGACCGATGTAGCCGAAGACCGGCTTGCGGCTGAAGACCGGCAGGATCTCGGTCACGATGCCGAAGAACGGCAACGCGATGATGTACACCTCTGGATGCCCGAAGAACCAGAACAGGTGTTGCCAAAGTATTGGCCCACCATTGGCCGCGTCGAAGACGTGTGCCCCGAGTGTTCGGTCCGCCTCCAGCACCAGCAGCGCCGCCGCCAGGATCGGGAACGCGATCAGCACGAGGATCGAGGTGACCAGGATGTTCCAGGTGAAGATCGGCATCCGGAACATCGTCATACCGGGTGCGCGCATGGTGATGATCGTGGTGATGAAGTTGACCGCACCGAGGATCGTGCCCAGACCGGCCATCCACAGACCCATGATCCACAGGTCACCGCCGATGCCCGGCGAACGGACCGCGTTCGACAGCGGGGCGTAGGCGAACCAGCCGAAGTCGGCCGCGCCGCCGGGGGTGAAGAAGCCGCTGATCGTGATCAGGCCGCCGAACAGGAACAGCCAGTAGCTGAACATGTTCAGCCGCGGGAACGCGACGTCCGGGGCGCCGATCTGGATCGGCATGATCTCGTTGGCGAAGCCGACGAACAGCGGGGTCGCGAACAGCAGCAGCATGATCGTGCCGTGCATCGTGAAGAGCTGGTTGTAGACCTCTTCGTTCACGATCTGCAGACCCGGCTTGGCCAGCTCCGCGCGGATCAGCAGCGCCATCACGCCGCCGATCAGGAAGAACGCGAACGACGTGACCAGGTACATGTGCCCGATCAGCTTGTGGTCGGTGGTGGTCAGGTACTTGACCAGCAGCTCGCCCTTGGTGCGCCGCCGGGGCAGCGTGGTGGTGCTGCCGATGGCGCCGGTGCGCTCGGCGAAGTCCGTCACTTCTCGCCCCCTGTGCCGGGAATTGTGGTGGCGTCGCCGCCACCGGTTGCGGCGCCGGTCTGGCCCTTGGCGGCCAGCTCGCGCAGGTGTGCGTCGTACTCGTCGCGGTTGACCACCTTGACGCTGAAGATCATCCGGCTGTGGTAGAGGCCGCAGAGCTCAGCGCACTTGCCGGCGAAGGTACCGGTCTTGGTCGGGGTCAGCTCGAACTTGTTCGTCTTGCCCGGGATGACGTCGAGCTTGAAGTAGAACGACGGGACCCAGAAGGAGTGGATGACGTCCGGCGAGGTCAGGTCGAAGTGCACCGACTCGTTCACCGGGAGCCACAGCGTCGCGGGCTTGTCCAGGGTGCCGGTCTCCCAGACGCCCTCCTGCCCGTCGACGGTGTCCTTGTAGTTGAAGGTCCACTGCCACTGCTGGCCCACCACGTTCACGGTGTGCTGCGCGTTGGCGCTCATCTTCGTGACCTGGTTGCCGTGCTCGACGGTGTAGAAGAAGAGCACGCCGATGATCGCGAACGGCGCCAGGGTGTAGAGCACCTCGAGCGGCAGGTTGTAGCGCACCTGCCGGGGTGCGTCGTCGTTGCGCTTGCGGTACCGCACAACGACCCACAGGATCAGGCCCCAGACCATCACGCCCACGATCAGGGCGGCGATCCAGGCCCCGATCCAGAGGCTGCGGATGGCCTCGGTCCGGTCCGATGCGCCCTCGGGCAGGCCGAGTCGTTTCCACTGCTCAGTGGTCGCCGTCGAGCAACCGGTCAGCAGCAGGGTGCCCAGCACCACTGCACTGCCGACCAGCAGGCGACGCTTCGCCGGCCGTGTGGCGCCGGCAGAACCTGCCGGTCGCTCCTCCACTCCGGGCGTGCCGTTCGAACCCACGGGGCGCCTTTCCCTTCCCAAGTGAGACTGACGACCAAACACTACTGGACACCATTCGCCGTCCTGCGCATAGGTAGGGCTTAGCGTTTCCCGTGTGAGCGAGCGTACGTATCTGGACGCCGCATCGGCCGAGCCGATGCACCCCGCCGCACGGGAGATGTTGCTCTCGGCAGTGGATTCCGGATGGGCCGATCCGGTGCGTCTGCACCACGAGGGCCGGACCGCAAGATTGCTGCTGGACAACGCCCGGGCGGTGCTCGCCGAGGCGGTCGGCGTACGGCCGGACGAGCTGTACCTGACCACCTCGGGGACCGCGGCGATCCAGGCCGGTCTGACCGCTCTCCAAGCCGCCCGCCGCCGCGTCGGGACCACAGTGGTCCACACGGCTGTCGAGCACTCTGCCGTCCTGCACAGTGCCGGCGCTGACGGCATCGAGGTCGGGGTGGACGTTCACGGCCGGGTGGATCAGGAGGCGTTCAAGGACGCGGTACGGCGCCCCGGCGCGGCGGTGGCCGCGGTCCAGTCCGCCAACCACGAGGTGGGTACCAGGCAGCCGATCGCCGCGATCGCGCAGGACTGTGGCAGCGTGCCGCTGTTCGTGGACGCCTCGGCGTCGGTGGGGCACGACGCGCTGCCGGACGGGTGGTCGGCGCTGGCCGCCAGTGCGCACAAGTGGGGCGGACCGGCCGGTGTGGGGTTGCTCGCTGTGAAGAAGGGCACGCGGATCGCGCCGGCGTGGCCGCTGGACGAGCGGGAGGACGGCCTCTCCCCCGGGTTCCCGAACATACCCAACGCGCTGGCCGCCGCCGCTGCTCTACGGGCCCGGCTGGCTGAGGCCGAAGAGCTCGACAAGCAGCACAGGGCCTGGATCGACGAGGTACGGCGTCGTGTGGCGACCGACATCCCCGACGTGGAGGTCGTGGGTGACCCGGCGGACCGCCTGCCGCACATCCTCACGTTCTCCTGTCTCTACGTGGACGGCGAGGCCCTGGTGACCGCACTGGACGCTGAGGGGTTCGCCGTCTCCAGCGGTTCGGCCTGTACGTCGAGCACGCTCCGGCCCTCTCACGTACTCGCGGCGATGGGTGTCCTCACCCACGGCAACGTCCGGGTCTCTCTCGGGCGCGACACCAGCTACCACGACGTCCAACGGTTCTGTGCGGTCCTGCCGGGGATCGTGCGGCGGATCCGGGCGGAGGTGGGGATGTGAACGTGGACCTGGACTGCACCGGCCTACTCTGCCCACTCCCGGTGATCAAACTGGCCAAGACGCTACCGACCGTCGCCATCGGCGACACGGTCACCGTGCTGGCCGACGACCCGGCCGCGGCGACCGACATCCCGGCCTGGTGCCGGATGCGGTCCCAGGAGCTGGTGTCGGCCGGGGAAAACCAGTACGTCGTCCGGCGGGTCAGCTGACACACTGCGCCGCGTGACCGACTTCGCGCACAAGCCGACGCTGACCGGGGACCTGGTCGTTCTGCGACCTGTGGACGAGGGTGACTACGAAGCACTCGCCGTCGCGATGGCGGACCCGGACGTCGTCCGTCTGACGGGCAGCCACGGCGAGATCGGCGAGGAGAAGGCCCGCGAGTGGTACCGCACCCGCCGGGACCAGACCGATCGGCTGGACCTCGCCATCGTCGACAAGGCCGCAGGGGTCGTCGTGGGCGAGGCCGTGCTCAACGAGTGGGACCCTGACAACCAGAGCTGCAACTTCCGGATCCTGATCGGGCCGTCCGGCCAGGGCCGCGGCCTCGGGACCGAGGCGACCCGGCTGATCGTCGGCTACGGCATCGAGCAGCTGAGGCTGCACCGGATCAGTCTCGGCGTCTACGCCTTCAACCCGCGCGCCCAGCGCGCCTACGAGAAGGCCGGCTTCACCACTGAGGGCGTACTCCGGGACGCCCTGCTCTGGGACGGCGAGTGGGTGGACGAGGTCGTGATGTCCGTCCTGGCCCAGGACTGGGTACCTTCGGAAGGTGATCCGAGCTGACCGCATCGCTGTGCTGACCGGCGCCGGGATCTCGACGGCGTCGGGGATCCCGGACTTTCGGGGACCGCAGGGGGTGTGGACGAAGGACCCGGCGGCGGAGGCGATGTTCGACATCGACGAGTACGTCGCCAGTCGGGAGGTCCGCGTGGCGACCTGGAAACACCGGCTCTCGGTGCCGGCCTGGACCGTGCAGCCGAACCCGGGCCACCTCGCCCTGGTAGAGCTGGAGCGGCAGGGCCGCCTGACCGGCCTGATCACGCAGAACGTCGACGGGCTGCACCAGAAGGCCGGCTCCTCGCCGGAGCTGGTCCACGAGCTGCACGGCACGGTCTGGTACGTCGACTGTCTTCAGTGCGACCGGCGGATCCCGATGGCGGACGTACTCCCCCGGCTCGAGTCAGGCGACGAGGATCCTGCGTGTGAGGTCTGTGGCGGCATCTTGAAGTCCGCGACGGTCTCGTTCGGCCAGTCCCTCGACAGGGTCGTCCTGGACCGAGCTGTCGCGGCCGCCGAGGCAGCAGACCTGTTCCTGGCCATCGGCACATCGCTGCAGGTCTACCCGGCCGCCGGCCTGTGTGACCTCGCACTGAACGCCGGGAAGCCGCTGGTGATCCTGAACGCCCAGCCGACGCCGTACGACGAGCACGCGACGACAGTGCTGCGCACACCGATCGAGACCACGCTGCCGGAGCTCGTGACCTTACCGTGATCTTCGAGCCCTCCTCACGGTAAAGAGCGGCGGCTAGCGTCCCCGGCAGATCAGTTGGCGGGGAGGGGACCGTGATGCGCGGGTTCAGGCGTTGGACGGCAGGTTTCACGGCGGCCGCGGTCGTCGTACTCGGACTGGGTACGGCTGCACCGGCTCCGGCACAAGTGGCTGCGGACCGGGTGATCACCGTGGCGGGCTCGCTGCAGAGTGAGCTCGGGTGTGCGGCCGACTGGGATCCGGGCTGTGACGCGACCAGTCTGGGCGCGAGTGCGCCGTACACGAAGGTGTTCGACGTACCGGCGGGGTCGTACGAGTTCAAGGTCACGGTCAACAAGAGCTGGGACGAGAACTACGGCGCCGGCGGTGTTCTCAACGGCCAGAACATCCCGCTACGGATCGAGGGTCCGGCCAAGCTGGAGTTCAGCTACGACGACACGAGCCACATCGTCACGGTGAAGCCGGTGAATCTCGCCGGACCGGCCGTGACAGCCGCGGACCGGGCACTCGCGACGCCGAGCCTGCGGCCGGACCTCACCAAAGAGCGGTTCTACTTCCTGATGGCGGACCGGTTCGCCAACGGCGACAAGTCCAACGACAACGGCGGGCTCACCGGCGACCGGCTGACGACCGGGCTGGACCCGACGGACAAGGGCTTCTACCACGGCGGCGACCTGACCGGTGTGATCCAGAAGCTCGACTACATCAAGTCCCTGGGGACGACGTCGATCTGGCTGACCCCGTCGTTCAAGAACCGCCCGGTGCAGGGCTCCGGCGCCGACGTCAGCGCCGGGTACCACGGCTACTGGATCACCGACTTCACCCAGATCGACCCGCACCTGGGCACGAACGCGGACATGAAGCGGCTGATCGACCTCGCGCACCGCAAGGGCATGAAGGTCTTCTTCGACATCATCACCAACCACACCGCGGACGTGATCGCGTACCAGTCCGGCCAGTACGGGTACATCCCGAAGTCCACCTCGCCGTACAAGGATGCGCAGGGCAACGCCTTCGACGACAAGCAGTACGCCGGCGGCGACACCTTCCCGCAGCTCGACCCCGCCACCAGCTTCCCGAACGTCCCGGTCTTCAGGACGCCGGCCGACGCGTCTGTGAAGGTGCCGGCCTGGCTGAACGACCCGACCCTGTACCACAACCGCGGCGACTCGACGTTCGCCGGCGAGAGCGCGGAGTACGGCGACTTCGTCGGGCTGGACGACCTGTTCACCGAGCAGCCGCGGGTCCGCGACGGGATGATCGACGTCTACAAGACGTGGGCCGAGTTCGGCATCGACGGGTTCCGGATCGACACCGTCAAGCACGTGAACATCGAGTTCTGGCAGAAGTTCTCGCCGCAGATCCTGGCCGCCGCACAGTCCGCCGGGTCGAAGGACTTCTTCATGTTCGGGGAGGTCTTCGACGCCAACCCGCAGTTCATGTCGACCTACACGACCAAGGGCGCGCTGCAGGCCACGCTGGACTTCGGGTTCCAGCAGAACGCGGTCGCGTACGCGAAGGGCGACCCGAGCACCAAGCTGCAGGACTTCTACGCCGACGACGACTACTACACCGACACGGACTCCAACGCGTACGAGCTGCCGACGTTCCTCGGCAACCACGACATGGGCCGCGTGGGCACGTTCTTGAAGCAGGGCGGCGCGTCCGGTGCCGAGTTGCTGGCACGGGACGAGCTGGCGCACTCGCTCATGTACCTGACGCGCGGCCAGCCGGTCGTGTACTACGGGGACGAGCAGGGCTTCACAGGCCCCGGCGGTGACAAGGACGCGCGGCAGGACATGTTCGCGACCCGGACCGCCGACTACGCGGACGACGAGGTCGTCGACGGCAGCGGTACGACGACGATCGGCAGCAAGGACCGGTACGACGTCAACGCGCCGATGTACAAGCACATCGCCGGGCTGGCGAAGCTGCGCGCCACGTACCCGGCGCTGTCCGACGGGCGGCAGGTGCACCGGTACTCGTCCAAGTTCAACGGGCTGTACGCGTTCAGCCGGCTCGGCAGCGACAACGTCGAGTACCTGGTCGTCGCGAACAACTCCACGACGGCCGCCTCGGCGACGGTGCCGACGTACGGCTCGAACACCTGGCTGAAGCCCGTCTACGGCGGCTCCAAGGCGGTGAAGACCGACCGTGAGGGCAGGGTCGTCGTCAGCCAGGCCCCGCTGTCTGTGACGGTGTACCAGGCCCAGAACAAGCTCCCGGCGCGTACCAAGGCTCCCAGCGTCTACATGAGCTCGCCGGAGCTCGGTGCGACGGTCGGTGGGCGTGCTGAGATCGCTGCGGCGGTTCCCGCGAACACCCCTGCGACTGTGACGTTCGGGTACCGGCCCGTGGGTACGACGGCGTGGCAGCGGCTCGGCGCGGACGACAACGCGCCGTACCGCGTCTTCCAGGACGTGTCCGGACTGCCGAAGGGGACGCTGCTCGAGTACCGCGCTGTCCTGCGCGACGTCTCGGGCAACTACTCCGTCTCCGGCTCGTACGGCGTGGTGGGCGACGCGGCCGCCCCGGGTGGTGGCGGTGGCGGCACCGGCCCAGTCGTCCAACCCGCCAACGTGTCTGTGCCTGGCGACCACAACAGCGAGATGGGCTGTCCTGCCGACTGGTCGCCGGACTGCGACCAGGCCCAGCTGACACTGGACCCGAAGGACAAGGTCTGGAAGGGCACCTACACGCTCCCGGCCGGCGAGCACGCGTACAAGGCGGCCATCAACAAGACCTGGGACGAGAACTACGGCGCCGGTGGCGTCAAGAACGGTGCGAACATCTCGTACACCGCACCGAACGGGCCCGTCAGCTTCTACTACGAGCACGGCCGCCACTTCGTCACCTCGACTGCGCAGGGGCCGATCATCACGGCACCCGGGTCGTTCCAGACCGAGCTGGGCTGCCCGACCGACTGGGACCCGTCCTGCATGCGACCCTGGTTGACCGACGAGGACGGCGACGGGACCTACACCTGGTCCACCAGCGAGCTGAAGGCGGGCACCTATGAGGCGAAGGTCGCGCACAACCTGTCCTGGGACGAGAGCTACCCGGCGAACAACGTGCCGGTCTCGGTGCCGAGTGACGGTCTGGTCGTCACGTTCTCGTATGTGCTCGCGACCCACCAGTTCACGGTGACGACGGCCAAGCCCGGCGCACAACCGGACCTCAGCCAGGCGAAGGCGTACTGGATCGACCGCGACACCCTCGCCGTACCCGCGGTCGCGCACCCGGAGCGGTACCGGTGGCGGCTGCACTGGTCGGACACCGGCTCGCTGAAGATCGACGCGAACGACATCGGCGGCTCGTCGGCCGCCCTGCGCTACGACACCGCCGAGGTGAAGCCCGGCTACACGACGCTGCGCCTCGACCAGGCCGACGTCCAGAAGATCCTCACCGGCCAACTGGGCCTCGCACAGTACGACGACACCGGCCGCCTCCTCGACGCGACCGGCGTCCAGATCCCCGGCGTCCTCGACGACGTCTACGGCGGAGCGACCGCCCGCTCGTACGGCGTCACGTGGCAAGGCGCCGCACCGGCCTTCACGCTGTGGGCGCCGACGGCTCAGGACGTGAAGCTGCTGATCGGGTCTTCGGCGATCCGCATGCGGCGCAGCGACGACGGCGCCTGGTCCGTCGTCGGGCGGCCGTCGTGGAAGAACGCGCCGTACCGCTATCAGGTGACGGTGTACGCACCCAGCACCGGCAAGGTGGAGACGAACGTCGTCACGGACCCGTACTCGGCCGCGCTGACCACCGACTCGACGTACTCCGTCGCAGTCGACCTCAACGACCCGGCAGGCAAGCCGGCACTCTGGACATCCACCCCGTCGCCGAAGCTCGCCCGCGGGGTCGACTCCACCATCTACGAGCTGCACGTCCGCGACTTCTCCATCAACGACAGCACAGTGCCCGCGGCACATCGCGGTACCTACCTGGCCTTCGCCGACGAAGGCGACGGCACCAAGCACCTGCGCACCCTCAAGGCAGCAGGGCTGAACACCGTGCACCTCCTGCCGACCTTCGACATCGCCTCGATCCCCGAAACCGGCCAGCAGACACCTGCCTGCGATCTGAAGGCTCTACCGGCCGACTCGGACCAGCAGCAGGCCTGCGTGACGGCAGTGGCTGCCAAGGACGGCTTCAACTGGGGCTACGACCCGTTCCACTGGCTGGCGCCAGAAGGCTCGTACGCCACCCAGAAGGACGGCCTGGCCCGGGTCTCCGAGTTCCGCACGATGGTCGGCGGGCTGCACAAGTCCGGTCTGCGCGTCGTACTCGACCAGGTCTTCAACCACACCCCGGCCGCCGGCCAGGCCCCGACGTCGGTGCTGGACCGCATCGTGCCCGGGTACTACCAGCGGCTGAACGCAACCGGGAAGGTGGAGACCTCGACCTGCTGCAGCAACATCGCGACCGAGCACGCGATGGCCGAGAAGATCATGGTCGACGGCACGGTGAGCTGGGCGCGCAACTACCACGTGGACGGCTTCCGGTACGACCTGATGGGTCACCACTCCAAGGCGAACATGCTGAAGGTCCGGGCCGCCCTGGACAAGCTGACGCTCGCCAAGGACGGCGTGGACGGCAAGTCGATCTACCTGTACGGCGAGGGCTGGAACTTCGGCGAGGTCGCGGACGACGCGCTGTTCGTCCAGGCCCGGCAGGGCAACCTCGGCGGCACCGGGATCGGCACGTTCTCCGACCGCCTGCGCGACGCGGTCCGCGGCGGCGGCCCCTTCGACGACAACCCGCGGATCCAGGGCTTCGGCTCCGGCGAAGCGAGCGACCCCAACGGCGACCCGGTGAACGGTACGCCGGCCGAGCGCGCCAAACGGCTCGCTCACGACACCGACCTGGTCCAGCTCGGGCTGGCCGCCAACCTCCGGTCGTTCAGCTTCACGTCGGCGGAGTCCGGACAGGCCGTCCGCGGTGACCAGGTCGACTACAACGGCCAGCCGGCCGGGTACGCCGACCAACCGGACGAGGTGATCACGTACGTCGACGCGCACGACAACGAGACGCTCTGGGACACGCTGACGTACAAGCTGCCGACCGACCTGCCGATGCCGGACCGGATCCGGATGAACACGTTGTCGCTGGCCACGACCGCACTGGCGCAGACGCCGTCGTTCTGGCACGCCGGCGCGGACATGCTGCGCAGCAAGTCGCTGGACCGCAACTCGTACGACTCCGGCGACTGGTTCAACACACTCGACTGGACCGGCGCCGACAACGGCTTCGGCCACGGGCTGCCGCCTAAGCCCGACAACGAGGCCAAGTGGCCGTACATGAAGCCGCTGCTGGCCAACCCGGCGCTGAAGCCGTCAGCGACCGACGTGGCCACGGCCTCGGCCGCGGCCGCCGACCTGCTGAAGCTCCGGTTCTCGACGCCGCTGTTCCGCCTCGGTTCGGCCGCGCTGATCAACCAGAAGCTGAGCTTCCCGCTGAGCGGTACGACGCCCGGCGTCATCACCATGCGCATCGACGACACGGTGGGTGCTGACGTCGACCCGTCACTGAAGGGCGTCGTGGTCGTCTTCAACTCCACCAACGCCGCGGTCACCCAGCAGCTCCCGGGCCTGACCGGCGCCAACCTGTCCCTGTCCCCCGTCCAAGCAGCCGGCTCCGACCCGGTCGTCAAACAAACCACGTGGTCGTCCGCGACGGGCACAGCGACCGTCCCGGCCCGGACGGTCGCCGTACTGGTGCAGCGTTAGGGCACGCGGACGACGAGGGCCGCCGGGTCGACCTCAGCGGTCAGCGACGTGCCCTCGTCGATCGCGTCGCCGTCGAGCTGACGGCGTACCACCCGGTCGGCGCGCAGCTGGATGCGCCGGCCGGTGAAGCGCTCGATGTGACGCTCGCGCCAGGACTTCACGACCAGGCCGAGGGCGAGCCGCGGCCAGTGCGTGATCCGGCGCGGCGCGAGGACGACCACGTCGATCGTGCCGTCGTCGGGTACGGCGTCCGGCAGCAGCGGGATGTTCGCCTGGAGCGTGCCGACGTTGCCGATCACCACGGTGCGCGCCTGCCGGCGGACCGGCGGCTGGTCGTCGACGGTGATCGTGACCCGGACCGACGGATGGTTCAGGTTCTTCAGCGTCGACACGACGTACGCCGCCCAGCCCACCCGTTTCTTCAGGTCGTCGGGCGCGTCCTCGATGATCGCGGCGTCCAGTCCGAGCCCGGCCATCACGACGAACCGGTCGGTGGTCAGCTGGTCCCCTTCGACCAGCACGCTGTCGATCCGCCGCTCGGAGCCGTCCAGGAGCTCGGTCAGCGCGACGTCGAGGTCGAGCGAGATGCCGAGGTTGCGGGCGAGCAGGTTCCCGGTGCCGCCGGGGAGGACGGCGACCGGGATCGCGGTGCGAGCCAGCTCGGCGCACACCACCCGGACGGTGCCGTCGCCGCCGGCGACCAGCACCAGGTCCACCTGCTCGTCGATCGCGCGCCGGGCCATGGTGACGCCGGCGTCGTCCTCGGTCGTCTCCAGCCACAACGGCTCGTCGAGGCCCCGTTCGGACAGGGCCGTCTCGACGATCCGGCGGAACTTGTCGCCGTCGACCTTCACCGGGTTCACGATCACGGCTGCCCGCTTGGCAGAACTCACCTGATATTTGTCCGTTTCTGGAGATAGCGTCTTGGGTGTGAGCAGACTTCCACGGAGTACCCCAGAAGCCCAGGGCTTGATCACCGCAGCACTCGACAGTTTCGTCGCGGCGCTGGACGCGGCCGAGCCGGAGATCCAGACTGTCATGCTGCTGCGGCACGGCCAGGTCGTGCTGGAAGAGGCCTGGGCGCCGTACCGGCTCGACGACCGGCACCTGCTGTTCTCGGTGTCGAAGAGTTTCACGTCGACGGGCGTCGGGCTGGCGATCGACGCAGGGCTGCTCTCGCTCGATGACCAGGTCATCTCGTTCTTCGACGCGGACGAGCTGCCGGAGGCGGTCAGCGACAACCTGGCCGCGATGAAGGTCCGGCACCTGCTGACGATGACGACCGGGCACTCGAAGGACACCGTCGACGCGCTCAGCCGGGACCGCCGGATGGTGAAGATCTTCCTCGGCCTCGACGTGGAGCACGAGCCCGGCACGGTGTTCGTCTACAACAGCGGCGCCACCTACATGCTGTCGGCGATCCTGCAGCGGCTCACCGGCGAGCGCCTGCTCGACTATCTCCGGCCGCGGCTGTTCGAGCCGCTCGGTGCGACCGAGGCGACCTGGCAGGTGTCGAGGGAAGGCATCACGGTCGGCGGCTGGGGCCTGAGCATCAACACGGAGTCGCTGGCCGCCTTCGGGCAGTTGCTGCTGCAGCACGGTGAGTGGCAGGGCAAGCAGGTCGTCCCTGCCGAGTGGTTCGAGGCGGCAACGTCGAAGCAGGTCCCGAACGACACCGAGGAGAACCCGGACTGGAAGCAGGGCTACGGTTTCCAGTTCTGGCGCGGCCGCCACAACACGTATCGCGGTGACGGCGCGTTCGGGCAGTTCTGCCTGGTGTTCCCGGACTACGACGCGGCGCTGATCATCACGAGTTCAACGACCGACATGCAGGCGATCCTGAACACGGTGTGGGAGCACCTGCTGCCCGCGCTCGAGGGCAAGGAGGTGCCGGTCGTCCCCCGGCCCGAGCAGCTGCGGTTGGTGCCGCCGACGGGTGCCGCACCGACCGCCGGGGACGGCCGGACGTACCGTTTCGCGGCGGCCAACCCAGCCGGTCTCACCTCGGTCCGGCTCGACGCGGACGGGTCGGGCACATTCACGTTCAGCGACCTGGGCGACGGCAGAACTCACGAGATCCGGTGTGCGGCCGGTGACTGGCAGGAGCAGGCTGCGCCGGGCACGGTCGACGACGCCGCTCCGGAAGCCGGCGAGCGCGTCCTGACCAGCGCGTACGGCGACGGCGACGCGTTCGTGGCGACCTTGCGCTGGGTGGAGACCCCGTTCGTCGCCACCCTCACGTGTCGTGTGGACGGCGGCACGATGACGGTCGACGGCAAGCTCAACGTCTCCTTCGGCCCGACCGAATTCCAGCTTTCTTCGGAGCCGATGTCACAGGACTGACGCGGCGCGTGTCCTCCGGGTCGTAATCACGGACGACGGAGGATGACATGAAGGTTTTGGTGGCAGGAGCGACCGGCGGACTGGGCCGGTCACTGGTGCCGCAGCTGCTCGCGGCCGGGCACGAGGTGACCGGGATGACCCGGTCCGAGTCCGGCGCGGCCGGCGTGCGGTCGTTCGGCGCGGACGCCGTGCTCGCGGACGGGCTGGACGCCGCCGCGGTGCGCGCGGCCGTGGAGTCGGTCCGGCCCGAGGTCGTCGTACACCAGATGACCGCGCTCAAGGGCGGGATCGACTTCAAGCACTTCGACGACAGCTTCGCGACGACGAACCAGCTGCGAACGGTCGGCACGGACAACCTCCTGGCCGCCGCCAAGGCTGCCGGCGTACGACGGTTCGTCGTCCAGTCGTACGCCGGCTGGAACCTGCAGCACGGCGGATCCGCGGCGAAGACCGAGGCGGACCCGCTCGACCCGGACCCGGTGCCCGCCCAGCGGCAGACGATGGCGGCGATCAGGTACGTCGAGTCGGCGGCGGTGAACACCGAAGGGATCGAGGGCGTCGCGCTGCGGTACGCGAACTTCTACGGCCCGACCGCCGACCTCGGCAAGGGCGGCTCGATGGTGGAGCTGATCCAGAAGCGCCGGCTGCCGATCATCGGCGACGGCACCGGGGTCTGGTCGTTCATCCACTACGACGACGCCGCCGCGGCGACGGTGAAGGCGGTCGAGAGCGACGTGACCGGGGTGTTCCAGATCGCCGACGACGACCCCGCGCAGGCGGCGGTCTGGCTGCCCGAGCTCGCCAAGATCCTCGGCGCCAAGGCCCCGCGGCGCATCCCGGCGTGGCTCGGACGGCTCGCGGTCGGCGACGTCGGCGTGGCGGCGTTCACCGAGATCCGCGGCGTCGACAACTCCCTCGCCAAGCGGACCTTCGAGTGGCAGCCCGGGTACGCGTCCTGGCGCGACGGCTTCCGCCAGGGGCTGTGATCTCCGCTCGCTCACAGCCGCGCGAGCCGGTGAGAGGATTCCTTTACTTCGGCGTTACATGCGATGACGACCGCTGAAACCGGCGGGTCCTGAACTGGAAAGGACCCGCCGGTACGGCGGGGCGCCCCTAGGGTTCCGCTGCTGGTCGAGCCGACGGCAGGTCTGGTCCGAGAGGGGAGGCGGTGCTGTCGCCGGCGTTGTGCGGCGGCACCGTTCCACGGCGGGACAAAAGCCCGGGAGGCCTTGAAGGCCCCGGGTTGCCGTGCGCGCATTCCGGGCCCGATCCAGCGGAGGCCGGACATGTCAGCACCCCCCGAAACCCTGACCACCGATGAACTGGGAGCGCGCGACCTCGGCCGCTTCGGCTACTCCCAGCAGCTCTCGCGCCGCGTCGGCAGCTACGCGTCGTTCGCGGCCGGTTTCTCGTTCGTCTCGATCCTCACCACCGTCTTCCAGCTGTTCGGTCTGGGCTTCGGCTTCGGCGGCACGGCGTTCTTCTGGACCTGGCCGGCCGTCCTCGCCGGTCAGTTGATGGTGGCGTTGTGCTTCGCCGAACTCGCCGCGCGGTACCCGCTGTCCGGCGCGATCTACCAATGGGCCCGCCGCCTCGGTGGCGCGGTCGCCGGGTGGTTCGCGGGCTGGACGATGGTGATCGCGCAGATCATCACGCTGGCCACGGCCGCGATCGCGCTGCAGGTCGTGCTGCCCGCGGTCTGGCCCGGGTTTCAGCTGGTCGGCACGGATCCGGCGCTGGCGTCGAGGGACGGCGCCGCGAACGCCGTGGTGCTCGGGTGCCTGCTGCTCGTCGCGACGACGCTGCTCAACGCGACGAGTGTGCGGGTCACCGCGATCGTCAACTCGGTCGGCGTGACCTGCGAACTGGTCGGCGTCGTGCTGATCGTCGTCCTGCTGACCAGCAAGGCGGAGCGCGGGCCGTCCGTCGTCCTGCACACGACGAATCTCGACAGCACGACCGGGTACGTCGTACCGCTGCTGGTCTCGGCGCTGATGGCGGCTTACGTGTTGGTCGGGTTCGACAGTGCGGGCGAGTTGTCGGAGGAGACGCACAAGCCGCGCGCGACGACGCCGCGGACGATCCTCCGGGCGGTGATCGCGTCCGGAATCGGCGGCGCGTTCCTGATCGTCGCGGCGTTGATGGCCGCGCCGTCGGTGACTGACGGGGATCTCGCCACGCAGGGGCTTCCCTACGTGCTGACGAGCCGGCTGGGCACGACGCCCGGCAAGCTGCTGCTGCTCGACGTCGCGCTCGCGGTGTGCGTGTGCACGCTGGCGATCCAGACCGCCGCGGCGCGGATGATCTTCTCGATGGCGCGCGACAACGTGCTGCCGGGATCGCGTCAGCTCCGCGAGGTGTCGCCGCGGACCGGTACGCCGGTCGCCGCGACCGTGGTGCCCGGCGTACTGGCCGGTGTCTGCCTGGTCGTCAACGTGGGGAACGCCGGCCTGTTCCTGGGGCTGGCGAGCGTCTGCATCATGCTGCTCTACGTCGCGTATCTGATGGTCACCGCGCCGTTGCTGGTACGGCGCCTGACCGGGCGCGAGTTGTCCGCCGGGGTGGACGAGAACGGGCGGCCGCTGTTCTCGCTCGGCCGGTTCGGCGTGCTGGTCAACTTCGTTGCCGTCGGCTACGGACTCGCGATGGCGATCAACCTCGGCTGGCCGCGCGCCGAGGTCTACGATCCGGCAGGTGAGGGCTGGTACCTGCACTACCTTCCGCTGATCAC
The DNA here is from genome assembly GCF_053603655.1 of Kribbella sp. NPDC004138. Taxonomy (NCBI): domain Bacteria; kingdom Bacillati; phylum Actinomycetota; class Actinomycetes; order Propionibacteriales; family Kribbellaceae; genus Kribbella; species Kribbella sp. NPDC004138. Next base: position 132,420 of record NZ_JBSGFZ010000008.1, on the reverse strand, counting down.
CCTTGCCGTCGTCGCCGTCGGCGGCCTTCTCGCCTTCCGGGCTCAGCGGAGCGCCTACTACGCCTCGATCGGCCTGCCGCTGCGCACTGCCGCACCGGTTGTCGAGGTCGAAGGAGCCGGCGCATGACACATACCCACGACATGCCTGGTGACGCGGCGTGGTCCGCGCCGGTCCGGGCCGGACGCGTCATCACGCTGACCGCCCTCGACGACGGCGCGAACGCGTCGGTGCTGATCATCGGCGCCGACCGTCTCGATCGGCTGAACATCCCGGACACGCTCAAGGCGCAGATGTCGGCGCGCATCAAGCCCGGCATGGTGCTGATGTCGGACCGCGGGCTGGCGCTGGCGACGGTCCTGGCCTCGAGCCTCGACTGGCACGACTGCCTGACCGGTGCGGCGCCCGACCGGTTGCTGCTGCTCGAACTCGTCAAGCACGGTTTCGGTGCGGTGGATCTGCACGGCTGCATCAACTTCTTCAGCAAGGTCGACGTCGCGGACGACGCCCGCGCGTCGCTGGCCTTCGTCCCCGGCCATGCCCGCGCGGGTCACACCGTCACGCTCCGCGCGGACCAGGACCTGCTGGTCTTCGTGTCGACCGCGGCTCATCCACTGTCCGATCTGCCTGCCGTCGGTGTCGCCGTACAGATCGAGACGCCGGAACACACCGAGGATCCCGACCTGCGGGAGGAAGCGGTCCGCGCACTGCGTCTGACCCGGGAGTTGATCGCATGACCGCGACCGAGACGACCACCAGCCTCGACACAAGCCTCGACACAAGGCTCGACACCGTCGTACCGGCGGGTGACGGCGCCCTCGTGACCGTTCCGGCCGGCGGGCGCCTGCGGATCGTGGACCTGCACGGGAACCAGGCCGTGGACACGTTGTTCTACGACGCCCACGACATCGAGAACCGCTACTCCGCCTTCGACACGATCCGTGAGCAGCGAGCGGTGTTCCTGACCGCCGGGTCACGGCTGCTGTCGACCCGGCTCGACGAGCTCGCGGTGATCACCGACGACACCTGCGGCCGGCACGACACTGTCGGCGGCGCGTGCTCACAGGAGAGCAACGTCATCCGGTACGGCGAGTTCACGCGGCACCAGCATGCCTGCCGGCAGACCTTCCTGCGGTACGGCGCCGCGGCCGGTATCGGTCAGCGTCAGCTCACGCACAACATCAACTTCTTCATGAACGTGCCGGTGACGGCGAGCGGCGGGCTGACGTTCGAGGACGGTCTGTCGGCGCCGGGCAAGTACGTCGAGGTCACCGCGAGCCGTGACCTGTTCGCGCTGATCAGCAATTGTCCGCAGGTCAACAATCCGTGCAACGGCTGGAACCCGACGCCGATCCAGCTGCTGGGCCGGTGGTGACCGGTGGCCGTGATCATTGTCAACAATCCTGGTGTCCAAACGACGGTGCAGGATCTCGCCGGGCGGCCGGGGCTGTGGGATGTCGGCGTGCCGCCGTCCGGCGCCGCTGACGAGCTGACGTTCGCCCTGCTGAACGCTGCGGTCGGCAATCCCGACACAGCGGCCGGCCTGGAGTGTGTGCTCGCCGGACCCGTGCTGACGTGCGACGAGGACCGGCTGATCTGCGTCGGCGGCGCGGTCCGCCGTGCGACTGTCGACAATCTGCCGATCAGGCCGGGGATGGTCGTGCTCTGGCCGGCCGGCTCCGTGCTGGATGTCGGCCCGCTCGACGGTCCCGGGATGCGGGGCTACGTGGCAGTCCAGGGCGGACTGGACGTGCCGCGCGTGCTCGGGAGCCGGTCCACGTTCATCCTCGGCGGCTTCGGCGGTCACGACGGTCGCCCGCTGGCGGAGGGCGACCGGATTCCGCTGGGCCGCCGGGAGAACCTGCTGCCCCCGTTGTCGGTGGAACTGCCGTCGATGTCCGGCTCGTGGCAGATCCGCGTCATCCCTGGGCCGCACGGTGCGCCGGAGCATCTCACCGCGGACGGTGTCGACGCGTTCTTCGCCAACAACTGGATTGTCGACCATCGCTCCGATCGCACCGGGGTCCGGTTGCTCGGTCCGACTCCCGGCTGGGCCCGGACCGACGGCGGCGAGGCAGGCCTGCATCCGTCGAACGTCCACGATTCGGCGTACCCGGTCGGCGGCATCATGCTGTCCGGCGACACCCCGGTCATCGTCGGCAAGGACGGCCCGTCGCTGGGCGGCTTCGTCGTACCGGCCGTAGTGATCGAGGCCGACCGGTGGATGCTCGGCCAGCTGCGCGCAGGCGATTCCGTGCAACTGGTCCCGGTGACGCAGGAAACGGCAACCGAAGCGATCCGGTCCCGCCGCCGCTGGCTGACCGACCTACGCCAGGAGCCGACCGCGGTCGCCGTGTCGGCCGCTGCACCCGAACGCCCGAACACACTGCACCGAGGCGACCCGGCCGGCACCACGCCGGCGTACACGATCAGATGCGCCGGCGAACGGCACCTGCTGGTCGAAGCCGGGCCGGCCGAACTGGATCTCACCGTCCGGGTGTGGATCCACCTGCTGGCCCAAGCCCTCCGGGACGACCGCCCGGCCGGCGTGACGGAGATCGTCGAGGGCGTGCGGTCGCTGCTGGTCGCGGTCGACTCGGCCCGGATCGCCCTCACCTCACTCGCGGAACAGCTCGCGTTCCTGGCGGCCGGACTGGCTGATCCCGAGACCGTGGTGCTGCCGGCCCGCGAAGTGGTGCTGCCGATCGCGTTCGACCATCCCGAGGCGCACGAGGCGATGCGCCGGTACGCGACGTCGGTGCGGCCGGACGCGCCGTGGTGCCCGGACAACGTCGAGTTCATCCGGCGGGTGAACGATCTCGGCGCGCGCGACGACGTGTTCGAGATCGTGCAGGCCGCGACGTACCTGGTGGTCGGTCTCGGCGACGTGTACCTCGGCGCACCGGTCGCCGTACCGGTCGATCCGCGGCACCGCCTCGTCACGACGAAGTACAACCCGGCCCGGACCTGGACGCCGCAGAACGCAGTCGGGATCGGCGGGATCTACCTGTGTGTGTACGGGATGGAAGGCCCGGGCGGGTACCAGCTGGTCGGACGCACAGTCCCGGTATGGCGGCTGTCCCCCGCCGACGAGCAGCCGTGGCTGCTGCGGCAGTTCGACCTGATCAGATTCACCCCGGTAAGCGCGGAGCAACTCGCCCACGAGCGGGCCGAGATCGCCGCCGGGCGGGCCGATCTCAAGACCGCGCCGGCGACGTTCTCGATCGCCGACGTCCGCAAGATCGAGCAGGAGGCACCTGTGGAAATCGCGACCGTGCGGGCCAGACGCCGCGCCGCGTTCGAGGCCGAGAGGGCACGGTGGGGAGCATGAACAACGAGTGGATCACCCGGGTCGACCCGATCGCGCCGCTCCCCGGAGTCCTGAACGGGCTGACGATGGCGCTGAAGGACAACATCGATCTCGCCGGGGTGCCGACGACGGCCGGCGACCCGCGCAACGCACGGCCCGCGGAGCGCAACGCCTTCGTCGTCGACCAGCTGATCGCGGCCGGCGCCGTACCGCTGGGGAAGACGAACCTCGACCAGTACGCGACCGGGCTGGTCGGCACGCGATCGCCGTACGGCGCGTGCCACTCGGTCTTCTCCGACCGGCATGTGTCCGGCGGATCGAGCTCGGGCAGTGGCGTCGCCGTGGCGAGTGGTCAGGTCGACTTCGCGCTCGGCACCGACACGGCCGGCAGCGGACGGGTGCCGGCTGCCTTCAATCGGATTGTCGGCATCAAACCGAGCCGCGGGCTGGTCTCAGCGCGCGGCGTCGTACCGGCCTGCCGGTCACTCGACTGCGTGACCGTCATGGCGACGACCGTGGCGACCGCGCGGGCGGCGTACGAGGTGATGGCCGCGTACGACCCGGACGACGCGTGGTCGCGGCGCGCCTCCGACCTGCCCCGGCGGCGGCCCGGCTCCGGCGGCGTGATCGGCGTACCGGACATCGGGCTCGATCTGGATCCGCTGCACGAGGCGGCCTGGCAGGAGACGCTCGGCGAGGCCCATCGGCTCGGCGAGGTCGTGAAGGTGGATGTGCGGCCGCTGCTCGAGGCCGCGGACCTGCTGTACTCCGGGCCGTGGCTGGCCGAGCGCTGGCTCGCCTTCGGGGACAAGCTGGACGACGATCCGGCGGTCGACCCGACCGTGCGGACGATCGTGCGGGGCGGCGCGTCGCTGACCGCGGCCGCCGCGTTCGCGGGCTTCGACCGGCTCGCGACCCTGGCCCGCGCGAGCGAACATCTGTGGACGAAGCTCGACGCGCTGCTGTTGCCGGTGACGCCCGGGCATCCCACGTTGGCGGAGGTCGCGGCCGATCCGATCGGCGCGAACAGCCGCCTCGGCCGGTTCACGAACATGGTGAACCTCCTTGATCTGTGCGCGGTGGCGTTCCCGGGACCGGATCGCGCCGACGGGCTGCCGTTCGGGATCCAGCTGCTGGCGCCGGCCGGGCATGATCTCGAGCTCATCGATTTGGCGGCTGCGTGGACCGGCGAGGACGTGCCGGCTTCGGGCGGCGACGTGCTGCTCGCGGTCGCGGGCGCGCATCTGTCCGGCCAGCCGCTCAACGATCAGCTGGTTAGGCGTGGTGCGCGGCTGGCGTTCGCCGCGCGGACCGCGTCGTCGTACCGGATGTACCTCGTCGACGGGCCGCGTCCGGGACTGACCCGGACGTTGGCGGGTGCGGACGGTCCAGGGATCGAGGTCGAGGTGTGGAGACTGCCCGCGGCCGAGCTCGGCGGTTTCGCGACGACCATCGATCCGCCGCTGGCGATCGGGCCTGTGGAACTGTCGGACGGGCAGCAGGTGCTCGGGTTCGTCTGTACGGCGGATGCCGCGGACCCGGCGCGGGACATCACGGCCGCGGGCGGCTGGCGGGCGTACCTGGCCGGGAGCTGACCCTATGGTTGGTGGGCATGAGCCTGACGCCCGCCGAACAGACAGTGCTGGACCGGATCGACGAGGACCTGCTGGTCCGGGTGACGCAGGACCTGCTCCGGGCACCCGGCCAGAATCCGCCCGGCGAGGAGAGCGCCACCGTGGCCGCTCTCGCCGCGGCGGCGCGCGAACTCGGCCTCGACGTCCGGACGACACCCGTAGAGCGTGACCGGGACAACGTCTCGGTCACGCTTGCCGGAGGCAATGGTCCCGGCCTGTTGCTGCTCGGGCACACCGATGTGGTTCCGGTCGGCGACGGCTGGACGGTCGACCCTTTCGGCGGTCTCCTGCGTGACGGCCGGATCTACGGCCGCGGCGCCTCCGACATGAAAGGCGGCCTCGCCGCAGCCCTGGTCGCGCTGGCCGCCCTCCGAGGCACCACTCTCAGCGGCCCGGTCGAGCTACTCGCCGTCGTAGACGAAGAAGAAACCGGCAAGGGCATCCGCGCCTACGTCGAAGCCACCCAGCCTGCGCCTGTGGATAACCCAGCCGCGCCCAGCCCGCCGCTCGATAGACTTGAAGCGGAAAGGACAGGGGCGAGACACAACTCCACCAGCACCCAGTCCCGTCGGTACCTCGGCTGCATCACCGCCGAGCCCACCGACCTGCAGACGATCATCGCGGCGCGCGGCGACTCGTACCTGCAGGTCTCGGTGCACGGTCGCGCCTCGCACGCCGGCAACCCGGACGGCGGGGCGAACGCGATCTACGGCGCAGCCGCGGTGGTCGCCGAGATCGAACGCCTGCATCACGAACTCGCCGCCGCACCGCATCCTTTGCTCGGCCCAGCGACCTGGAGCGTCGGCCAGATCAACGGCGGCACCGGCGGCTCGATCGTCCCCGCCGACTGCGTGGTCGTCGCCGACCGCCGGCTCCTGCCGGGCGAATCCCCCGCCGAGGTCCTCGCCGACCTCGGCCGCCGCATCGCCGCCCTGCACCTGGAGGATCGCGGCCTCACGGTCGAGCTCGCGATGCCGATGGAGATGCCCGCCTTCGAGACCCCCGAGGAGCACGAGTTGGTCCGGGTCACCGAGGCGGCCCGGTTCGATGCCGGCGGACCACCGCTCCCGCTGGCCGGCTGGACCGCGGCCTGCGACGGCGGGTACGTCGCCCGCGACCTCGGCGTACCGGTGGTTGTCCTCGGCCCCGGTTCGGTCACCACCCAGGCACACCGCGCCGACGAATCGGTCGCCGTGGCGGAACTCGTCATCGCGGCACGCGCCTACGCGCTGGCCGCGCTGAGGTTGCTGTGACGCGCCGGGTGCTGCTTCGGGGTGGGTCGGTTCTTGATGTTGCGTCCGGTGAGGTGCGGCGGGCTGATGTGGTGCTGGCCGGTGATCGGATCGTCGAGGTCGGGATCGGGTTGGACGGTGACGCGGCGGTCGACTGCGACGGCGGACTGCTGGTTCCGGGGTTCATCGACTGCCATACGCACCTGTGCATCACGCAGACGCGGATCGATCCGTTCGGGCTGCCGCGATCGGTTCGGCCGCTGTCCGCCGTACCTGTGTTGCGAACACTCCTCGGTCTCGGCGTCACCACCGTGCGGGACGCGTGGGGAGCCGACGCCGGCGTACGGATGGCCGTCGAGAAAGGTTGGATCGACGGACCGCAGGTGCTGCTCAGTCTGCGGCAGGTGGGGACGACCGGCGGCATCGGCGACCTCTGGGCGCCGCGGACCGGACCGCTCGACTTCTTCGAGGATCCGTCGCTGCCGGACCCGATCTTCAACGGGGCCGACGAGGCGCGGGCCGTCGTGCGGCGGATGATCCGGGCCGGCGCGGACTGGATCAAGGTGACCGCCACCGGATCCCTGGCGATCGGCAAGGGCCTCACCGACCTCGAGCTGACCGACGACGAGATGACCGCGCTCGTCGACGAAGCCCGGCGGCGCGGAGGGCGGCGCATCATGGTGCACGCGCACGGAGCCCGGGCCGCGGAGCTCGCTGCCCGCGCCGGCGCGGGCAGCATCGAGCACGGCACGTACCTGAACGAATCCGCCGTACAGGCAATGGCGGACTCAGGGACCTGGTACGTGCCGACGCTGTCGGTCACCCAGTCCGACCCGACAGCCGTACCGGACGGCGCCGCCGAGGCTCATCGCGAATCGATGCGACTCGCGATCGCCGCGGGGGTGAACATCGCGATGGGCACCGACAACCCGGTCCGGCCGCACACCGAGGTGCTGTGGGAGCTGCGGCATCTGGCTGCCGCCGGCCTCGGTGATGCGGGTGCACTGCGTGCGGCGACGATCGGCGCGGCACGACTGCTGGGTCTCGCGGACGACCGCGGCGAGATCGCGGTGGGCAAGCGTGCCGATCTGGTCCTGCTCGACGGCACCGAGCTGGACTGCACCGCGCTCGACGGCCGGATCCGGCGGGTCTTTCACAACGGAGCCGAAGTCGGGCGTTGACCCTGACACCGTGTCAGGTCGTAGACCGGGCGCATGATGACTGCACGAGAGATCGCGGACCGGATCCGCACAGGTCAGGTGTCGTCGCGTGAGGTGACCGAGGAGCTGCTGGCGCGGATCGCGGACGACCAGGAGGTCAACGCGGTCATCGAGGTACGCCGGGAGTACGCCCTGGCGGCGGCCGATCGGGCCGACGCGATGGCGGCGGCGCGCGGATCGGTCGGGCCGCTCGGATCGCTGCACGGTGTGCCGATGACGGTCAAGGACTGCTTCGACGTCGCCGGTCTGCACACCACGTGGGGCAATCCGGCGTTCGCCGAACACGTCGCCGACCGTGACGCGGCGGTCGTCGAGCGGCTGCAGCGCGCGGGGGCGATCGTCGTCGGGAAGAGCAACGTGCACGCGATGCTCGCCGACTTCGGCCAGACCGCGAACGAGATCTACGGGCGGACGAACAACCCCGCCGATCTCACTCGGACGCCGGGCGGATCGAGCGGCGGCGGCGCCGCGGCACTCGCCGCCGATCTCACCTATCTGGAGTACGGCTCCGACCTGGTCGGCTCGATCCGCCTGCCGGCGGCGTACTGCGGGGTGTACGGACTCAAACCCACGAACGGTCTGGTCCCGCAGCGTGGCTTCCAGGTCCCCGGTACGCCGTACCTCCCGGGCGAGCTGCCCAACTTGTCAACAATCGGACCACTCGCCCGCACCGCCGGCGACCTACGGCTCGCCCTGCACGCCACCGCCGGCCCCGAGGCGCCGTACTCGTGCACGCTGCCCCGCCCCCGGCACACCCGTCTCGCGGACTATCGCGTCGGCGTGGTCCTGGACCACCCCGCGGCCCCGGTCACCAGCGAGGTCGGCGACGCGCTGTCCAACACGATCGACCGACTCGCCCGCAGCGGCGCAAAGATTGTCGACAACTGGCCGGACGGCGTAGACCCGATCGAGCAAGCCGAAGAGTTCGGCCGCCAGGTAGAACTCTTCTTCGCCCTCCACGCCACCTCCGACGGTGACCCCGGCGGCGACTCCGACGGCGGCCCTAGCAGCGGTTCGGGTGGCGGGTCCGGGAGTGGTCTGACGCTTGAGGACGTGCGCGGGCTGGATCGGCGGCGGATGGCGGCGCGTGGTCGGTGGCAGCGGTACTTCGAGGATGTCGACGTCTTCCTCTGCCCGACCAGCTTCACCGTCGCGTTCCCCCACGGATCGTCGACAATCGACGGCCTGCCGTACGAAACGCAGGTCTTCTGGATCGCCCACGCCGCGCTGACCGGGCACCCCGCGCTCAGCATGCCGATCGGACACACGCCGGCAGGGTTGCCGATCGGTGCTCAGGTGATCGGTCCGTGGCACGAGGACGACACCGCGATCACGTTCGCGGAACTCCTGGCTGGTTGACTGCCGTCATGTTCGCGATCGGTGAATTCGCCCGCCACGGCCGGGTGTCGATTCGGATGCTGCGGCACTACGACGCCATCGGCCTGCTGCGCCCCGCGTACGTCGACCCCGCCACCGGCTACCGCAGCTACACCGCCGCCCAGCTCGCCGACCTGAACCGGATCGTCGCACTCAAGGACCTCGGCTTCTCCCTCGACCAGGTCAACAAGATGATTGCCGACAATCTCAGCCCGTCCGAGCTCCGCACGATGCTCACCATGCGACGCGCACAGCTGGAGACCACACTGGCCGAGAGCCAGGCCCGGCTCGCGCAGGTCGAGTCGCGCCTGCGCGGTCTCGAGAGCGACGTTCCGACCGCGGATGTCGTGGTCAAGGAACTGCCCGCCGTACGACTCGTCGGCCTGACCGCGACGGCGGCGAGCTTCACGCCCGACGACATCACTCCCGTGGTCCATCCCCTCTGCGCAGAACTCGGCCGGAGACTGCCGGATGCAGGCGTCCGCCCCGCCGGCCGGCTGACCTGCCTGTACGCGCAAAGCTCCGAGGACGAGGTCGTCGTCCGTGCGACGGTCCCAGCCGCGGTCGATGCCGGCGGCAACCTCAACGGCCTCGAAGTGATCGACCTGCCGGCGATGCAGGCAGCGACGCTCGTGCACCGCGGACCGATCGATCAGGTGCTGCCGTCCTGGCAGGCGCTGGCGCGCTGGCTCGACGACAACGGCCGTCGCGCCGCCGAGCCGGCCCGCGAGCTCTACCTCGACACCCCGGAGAACCCGGACGACTGGGTCACCGAATTGCAGCAGCCCCTCACAAGCGGCTGAACGACAACGTCTCCCCGCGGGCGCCGCCCATCCACAGGTCCTGGCAGGCGGCGGCGAACTCGTCGAGGTTCTCGGTAATCGCGCCGAAAACGTTTCCCGGCACCCATCCCTGGTCGCCGTTGATCAGCAGGTTGTTCCGGCCGTAGAACACCGCGAGGTCGACGATCGCGCCGGTCGTGCCGGTGCCGGTCGTGTTCTCGTACCCGTAGGCGGGATTTCCCAGGTCGTCGGAGTCGAACGAGAACCAGCACAGGTCCCCGGGGATCGGCGTGACGGTGGTGTTCTCCTTTCCCGGATCGGGCGCGAACGCCGGAATCAGCGTGTAGATCTCGTTCCGCGCGTATTTTCCGTGGAACACCGGCGCTGACAGCGGCAGCGCATCCCAGACCGCCGCGCAGGTCCGGGGCGCCACGTCGTCGAGCAGCTTTGCCACACAGCTCACGCCGCGCTTGTCCAGGCTGACCGTGATGTGCTTCATCGTCTCTCCAAGGTCGGGGTCCGGCGGTGCCATTCGGTCGCGGCCTGATACGCCTGGCCGACCCGCAACGTCAGCGCGTCGGCATGGCGCGCTCCGACGACCTGCAGCCCCACGGGCAGACCGTCGCTCGTGAAGCCGCACGGCACGCTCAGCGCCGGCTGTTGGGTGAGGTTGAACGGATACGTGTACGGCGTCCAGTCGGTCCAGTCCGGCGACGACGACCCGTCCGGTACGTCCTGACCGACCGGAAACGCGGTGATCGGCAGCGTCGGCGTCACGAGCACGTCGTACTGCTGGTGGAAGCGGCCCATCAGCGTCCCGAGCTCCATCCGGACGTTGGTCGCGTCGAGGAAGTCCGACGCCGAGAAGGCCGACCCCTTCGCGGCGACCCGGCGCAGCCCCGGGTCGACGCGATCGTCGACCGCGTACGCCGACAGCACTTTCGCGGCACCGGACCACCAGAGCACGTTGAACGCGTCGATCGGATCCGCGAACCCGGGATCCACCTCTGTCACCTCGGCGCCGAGCTCCGCGAGCACGCGGACCGCGGCGCGGACCAGCGCGTCGACCTCCGGATGATTGTCAACAAAACCAAGATCGGACGAGAAACCGATCCGCAGACCGGCCACGCCGTCATCGAGGCCGTCCAGGAAGGACCGGGCCGGTGTCGGCATCGCAGACCAGTCGCGCGGGTCGAACCCGGCGACCACGTCGAGCAGGGCAGCCGCATCGCGTACGGTCCGGGTCATCGGCCCGGCGTGCGACAACGTCCCGAAGGCGCTCGGCGGGAACAGCGGGATCAGCCCGTACGTCGGTTTCAGCGCGACCGTTCCGGTGAACGCGGCCGGGATCCGCACCGATCCACCGCCGTCCGTACCGAGCGACCACACGCCCATCCCGAGGCCGACCGCGGTCGCCGAGCCGCCGCTCGAGCCGCCCGACGTCCTCGCCGGATCCCACGGGTTGCCGGTCGCGCCGTAGGTGAAGGAGTCGGTGACGCCCTTCCACGAGTACTCCGGAGTGGTCGTCTTGCCGAGGATGACGGCGCCCGTCTCGCGCAGCCGGGCGACGGACGGCGCGTCCTCGTCCCACGGCCCGGCCGGGTCGATCATCGTGCTGCCACGCAGTGTCGGCCAGCCTCTTGTCCACAATGCGTCCTTGATGGACGTCGGCACACCGTCGCCGGGTCCGAGCGGGGTTCCGGCGTGCCAGCGGGTCTCCGATTCCTTCGCGGCGGCGAGCGCGCCTTCGGCGTCGACCAGGACGAAGGCGTTGACCTGGTCGTCGTACCGCTCGATCGCGTCCAGCGCCTGCTGCGTCGCCTCGACGGGCGACAGTGCGCCGGTTCGGTAGCCCTCGACCAGCTCGGTTGCCTCGGTCATCGATCTCCCGTCGGAACGTAGCCAAGCTTCTTGTCGACAATGTTCAGCAGCGGTTCGCCGGCCAGCCAGCGCCGCACATTGGTCGCGAACTGCGCCGCCAGGGTGTCGCGCCAGCCGACGACGTCGCCGGACATGTGCGCGGTGACCGTGACGTTCGGCGCGTCCCAGAGCGGATGGTCCGGCGGCAGCGGCTCGGTATCGAACACGTCGAGCGTTGCGGCGATCCGTCCACTGCCGACAGCGGCAAGCAGTGCCGTTTCGTCGACAATCGGACCGCGGGCAATGTTCACCAGGTGCGCTCCCGGCCGCAGCGCGGCGAGGACGGCGGCGTCGACGAGCCCGCGGGTCGCCGCGGTCAACGGCGCCGCGATCACGAGATGGTCGGCCCAGCCGGCCTCGGCCGACAGGTTGCTGCTGGCAACGATCGTGCCGAAGTCCGGGTCGCCCCCTCGCGCGACCCGGCCGGCCCCCCGGACCTCCAGCCCGGCCGCGCGCAGCAGCCGGGCCGTCTCCCGCCCGATCGCACCGGTCCCCACGACCAGCGCCTTCGCGCCCAGCACGCTCCGGGTCTCGCGGTGCTTCCAGCGCCGCTCGCGCTGCAGGTCGAAGCTGCGGAGGCTGTCCTTGGCGTGCGCGATCACTGCGCCCAGCACGTACTCGGCGATCGGCCGGTCGAACACGCCGTGCGCGTTCGTGACCACGACCGCGGAGTCGCGCAGTTCGTCGAAGAGCAAGGTGTCCACACCGGCCGCGGTCACATGGATCCATTCGAGCGCGTCGGCCGCCGTCCAAGCGTCCCGGACCGCCGTCGAGAAGAAATCCCAGAGCATCAAGGCGCGCGCACCCCGAACCGCAGCGGCCAGCCCGTCCGCGTCGCAGTACCGGAAGTCGACCGGCAGACCGTCCAGCCCCGGCGGCCGGTCGGTCGCGCGCTCACAGAGCACCGCGACCACGGGGCGCTCGGTGCTTGCTGGCGGGAGGGCTGGCACGTGATCGAGGCTAGGAACTCGCTAGTAGGATTGTCAACAATCTCCTTCGCGCCGCACACTGACTGGCATGAGCACGCGTCCCTCCACCCACCCGCTGCCGGCGGCGGTGCCGCCACTGCTGCAGACCGGGATCGGCGTCGTCGCGCCGTACGACTTCGCGCTCGACCGCGAGCTGTGGCGCTGGGTGCCCGACGACGTCACGCTGCACGTCACACGGACGCCGTACGCGCCGATGGCCGCCACGGTCGAGATGGCCGTGCACATCTCGGATCCGGAGCTGATCGCGCGGACGACGTACGACGTGCTGCCGGTCGGTCCGCTCGTGGTCGCGTACGCCTGCACCTTCGGCAGCTTCGTCGGCGGACTGACCGGTGAACTCGCGCTCGTGGACGCGATGGTCGGCGCGGGGGCGCCGGCCGCGGTGACCACCAGCGGCGCGCTGCTGCTCGCGCTGCGTCGGCTCCGGGTCAACCGGATCGCGACGGTCACGCCGTACACCAACGATCTGACCGCTGGGCTGAGCGCGTTCCTCGCCCAGGCCGGGGTCGAGGTGGTCGCGACCGCCGGGCTCGGGCTGATCGCGCAGATCTGGGCGGTCCCCTACGAGACGACGGTCGAGCTGGTCCGCAGCGTCGACAGCGACGCGGTCGAGGCGATCTTCATCAGCTGCACCAACCTGCCGACGTACGACGTGATCGCCGGGCTGGAGGCCACGCTCGGCAAACCGGTGCTGACCGCGAACCAGGTCACGATGTGGTCCGCGCTCGAACTCGCCGGCCACGAAGGAGTCGGTCCGGGACAACGATTGTTGACAATCCGATGAGCGAATACGCCGCCCGGCTGACCCGGGTTCGCGCGGTCCTGGCGGAGCGCGGCCTCGGTGCGCTCGTGGTCAGCGATCCCGCGAACCTCTTCTACCTCACCGGCTACGACGCCTGGTCGTTCTACACGCCGCAGTGCCTGCTGGTCCCGGCCGACGGTGACGTGCAGTTCTTCGCGCGGGCGATGGATGCGGCGGGTGCGTCGTACACCTCCAACCTGCGCGCCGACCAGGTCCACGGGTATCCCGAGGTGCTGGTGCACCGGCCGGACGTCCATCCGTACGACTGGATCGCGAACATCTGCCACGAGCTGATCCCTGCCGGTGCGGAGGTGGCCGTCGAGAGCGATGCGCACTACTTCACCGCCCGCGGCTACCTTGCCCTCAGCAACGGTCTGCCCGGCCGCAGGCTGGTTGACTCGGCCGAGCTGGTGAACTGGGTCCGGCTGGTCAAGTCGCCGCACGAACTGGACCACCTCCGGATCGCCGGCGCGATCGCGGAGCAGGCGATGCGGGTCGCGCTCGACCGGCTCCGGCCCGGCCGGCGGCAGTGCGACGTCGCCGCCGAGATCCTCGCCGCGCAGGCGACCGGAACACCGGAGCACGGGGGCGACTATCCGGCCATCGTGCCGATGCTGCCGACCGGCGACGCCGCCGGGACGCCGCACCTGACCTGGAGCGATCGTCCATTCGTCGACAATCAGGCCACCACGGTCGAACTGGCCGGCGTCCACGGCCGGTACCACGCGCCACTCGCCCGCACCGTGATGCTCGGCGACCCGCCGCGACGGCTCCACGAGACCGCGAAGATCGTTGCCGACGGCATGCAGGCGACGTTGTCGGCAATCCGGCCGGGCGTCACCGGCAGCGCGGTGCACGCCGCGTTCAACGCGGTGATCGCGGCGCGCGGTCTGGTGAAGGAATCGCGGATCGGGTACTCGATCGGTATCGGGTACCCGCCGGACTGGGGCGAACGCACCGTCAGCCTGCGCTCCGGGGAGACCACCGTGCTGACCGCGGGAATGGCGTTCCACGTCATCCTCGGAATGTGGATGGACGGGTGGGGATACGAACTGTCCGAACCCGTCGTGGTCAGCGCCGACGGAGTGGAACGACTGACCGGCCTGTCCCACGAACTGACCATCAGGAGGTAGCCCCGTTGTCAGCACGTCCAGCACCCTCAGCGCTCCCGTACGCCGCCCGCGCCACCGGTCTGGTGGGTTCGGTGATCGACTCGAGTACGTCGCTCCTGCACAAGCAGACGCACGACATCGTGCGGTTCGCGATGGGATCGCCCGCGGCGGAGGCCGTCCCGGCGCGGATCCTGTCCGCGATCGCGGCCGAGGAGCTGAGTCGTCCCGCCGCCTTCGACTATGCGGCGACCGAGGGCGACCCGCCGCTGCACGCGGCGCTGCTGGAGATGCTGCGCGGGACCAGCGACGAGACCACCGCCGATCGGCTCACCGTCACGGCCGGCGGCATGCAGGGCCTCGACCTGTTCTGCAAGATCTTCGTCGACCCTGGCGATCTGGTCGTCGTCGAGTCACCGACGTACACCAACGGCAGCGCGACGGCGCTCTCGTACGGCGCGGAGCTGCTCGAGGTACCGGTCGACGACGACGGCATGATTGTCGACGATCTACCGCGGCTGCTCGACGGGCGAACGCCGAAGGCGATCTACACGATCCCGACGTTCCAGAACCCGTCCGGCGCGACGCTGTCGCTGCACCGGCGGCAGCGTCTGCTGGAGCTGGCCCGTGGGTGGGGGTCGATGGTGATCGACGACGACCCGTACGGTCTGCTCCGGTTCGCCGGCGATCCCCTGCCCACCCTGCGGGAGCTCGGCGCGGGCGATCCGCTGGTGTTCGCCGTACGGACGTTCTCGAAGATCGTCGCGCCCGGTCTGCGCGTCGGCTGGGTGGACACGGATCCCGAACTGCAGCCGCTGCTGATCAACGCGAAGCAGGCGATGGACACCTGCACGAACCTCCCGGCGCAGCGGCTGCTGACCGGATTCCTGACCGGCGGGCATCTCGCGGAACACCTGGTCCGGCAGCGCCGCGAGTACAAGCGGCGCAAGGAAGCGATGCATGCCGCGCTGACCGAACACTTCGGCGACATCGCGCACTGGACGGATCCGGAAGGCGGTTTCTTTCTCTGGGTGACGTTGGAGAACGGCGTCGACACCGCGGAACTGTTCGAGGTCGCACTCGCCGAAGGCGTCGCCTTCATCCCCGGACCGGCGTTCTCGCCCACCGGCCGTTTCCGAAACGCTTTCCGCCTCTGTTTCGCGTCGACCGCCCCCGACCGGATCCACGAAGGCGTCGCCCGCCTCCGCCGCGCCACCGACAAGCTGCCGACGACCTAGTTACGCGCTGTGGTTACCAGGGGACTGTTCCGGCGTCGTCGAAGAATCCGCCGGTCGGTCCGTCGTCGGGCAGGGTCGCGAGGTGAATCGCGATGGCCGCGCCCTGTTGCGGCGTGCGGACGCCGCGGAAGCCGTTGAGGTCGGTGGCGGTGAAGCCGGGGCAGCCGGAGTTGATCAGGATGCGCGTGTCACCCAGTTCCTTCGCGTACTGGATGGTGAGGGCGTTGAGGAAGGTCTTCGAGGCCAAATAGCCGGCGGGAACCGGGCCCATGTCGACGTCGGGTGCGGTTTGCAGGGCGAGCGAGCCGACGCTGCTGGACATGTTGACAATTCGCGGTGCTGCCGAGCCGCGCAGCATCGGCAGCATCGCGTTGGTGACCCGGATGACGCCGATCACGTTGGTTTCCACGACAGCTCGCACGGTCGCGGGCTCGACCGTGGTGGGTGTCTGTGGCAGGCGGCCGGTGATCGCCGCATTGTTGACCAGGACATCGAGCCCACCGGCCTGGCCGGCGATCAACTCGGCCGCAGCGCCCACACTCGCGTCGTCGGTGACGTCGAGCGGCACGGCAAAGGCATCTGTCCCGGCCGCACGCAGCTTCTCCACCGCGGTCTCGCGGCGTTGCCGATCCCTCGCGCCCACACCGATTCGCCAGCCGAGGGCGCCCAGGCCTGCGGCGATCTCGTACCCGATGCCTTTGTTCGCGCCGGTCACCAGCGCGACTGTCCGTTCACTCATGCCGTCGATCATGGTGCGGACCCGGCCGGGGCGTCCAAGACCGGTCGGGTGGTCGGCGATACCGCACGGGTATTGGTCGTGGTCAGCGCCGGATACGATCGGTCGGTGGAGACGCGGGAGTTGCGATACTTCGTCGCTGTCGCCGAGGAGTTGCACTTCGGGCGGGCGGCACAACGGCTCGCGATGGCGCAACCACCGCTGTCGCGGGCGATCCAGCAACTGGAACGGCGGCTCGGCGTCGTTCTGCTGCACCGCACTGCTCGCAGGATCACGTTGACCGAGGCCGGGTCGGTGCTGCTGCGGGAGGCCCGGGCTGCGCTCGACGCGGTCGAAGCCGCCGAGCGGCGCACCCGCCGCGCCGCGGCCGACCAGCCGCGTGTGGTGCTGGCGGCCAAGGCCGGAGCGTCCACGGAACTGTTGTCGAAGCTCCTGGACGCCTACGCCGCTGAACCGGGCGCCGTTGCCGTCGAGGTGGTGCTGTGCGGGCCCGGCGAGCCGGAGAGTCTGCTGCGCACCGGGCGTGCCGACGTTGCCCTGCTCCATCGGCCGTACGACACGACAGCCGGATTCGACACCGAGGATCTGCACACCGAACAGCAGGTGGTGGTCCTGCCCGCGGGTCATCCCCTCACCGACCGGGCACATCTGTCATTGGCCGAGATCAACGCCCAGACGGACCTGCCCCTGCCGCGCTGGCCTCAAGGGGATGGCACCTATCAAGACGGCCCCGGCCCGCAGATCCGCGACCAGACCCAACTGTTCCAGCTGATCGCGCTCGGACTGGCGTGCGTCGTCGCGCCCGAGTCGCTCGGAGACCAACTGGGCGACGACCATGCCGTCGTGCCGGTGCCGGACGCACCGGCCGTCACGACCGTGATCGCCTGGCCACCACACAGCAGATCCACAGTCGTTGCCGACCTCGTCCACACCGCGACACGCCTTTAACCGGCTGGCGTCAACGAGGTCATAGCCGGCAACGCCTAGCTCGAGCGCGGTCGGAGCGCCTCGGCGAGAACCTGGGCGAGGTGGGAGGGGGTTCGTGGGGTCGCCTGGGCGATCTGGGTCCGGCAGCTGAAGCCGTCGGCCAGCACAGCGGTTGTCTCGGGCAACGATCGTACGGCGGGAAGCAGCGTGCGTTCGCCTACGGCCTTGGAGACGTCGTAGTGGTCGCGCTCGAAGCCGAAGTTGCCGGCGAGACCGCAGCAGCCCGGGTCCGCGAGACCGGCCTCGATACCGGCCGCCGCCATCAGTTTGCGGTCGGCGTCGAAGCCGAGAACAGCATGCTGGTGACAGTGCGGTTGGACGAACGCCGCTCCGCCGACCTGCGGCGGCTGCCAACCGGATTCGACGAGGAGCTCCGAGAACGTGCGGATGTTCGCGGCCGCCGACGCGGCGAGAGGATTGTCGACAAGCAGAGCAGGCGCGTCGTGGCGGAAGGCCGCCGTACAGCTGGGTTCGAGACCGACGATCGGGGTGCCGGCCTCGAGATGCGGCGCGAGTACGTCGAGGGAGCGGGTGAGGACACTTCGCGCTCGAGTGAGCTGACCGGTCGAGATCCACGTGAGGCCGCAACACACCGGCTTCGCCGGCACCACAACCTCGAACCCGGCCGCTTCCAGCACAGCCACCGCCGCCCGCCCGATCTCCGGCGCAAGGTAGTTGGTAAACGTATCCGGCCACAACACAACCCGCCCCGCACTCCCGGGCTCCACACTCCCTTCCGCCGCGCCCTCCAACCCCATACCTTCCGGTCCCGCACCCTCCAGCCCCGCACCCTCCAGCCCCGCGCTCTCCGGCCCCGCGCTCTCGGGCCTCATACCCTCCGGCCGGGCGTGCTTCTGCCGGGTAGCTTGGTGGGTGAACCAGTGGGTGAAGGTTTCCGGGGCGAACGGTGGGACCTGGCGTTCGGCGGCGATGCCTCCGAGGCGCTTGGTCAGGGGTAGGCGGGCGAAGCGGTTTGCCAGGGCTGGGGCGTGGGACGCGAGGCGTGACCACAGCGGCAGCCAGCCCATCGACCAGTGCGACAGCGGGCGGGCCCACGGGCGGCGCGCGTAGTGGTGGTGGGTGAACTCGGCCTTGTACGTCGCCATGTCGACGTTCACCGGGCAGTCCGACAGACATCCCTTGCACGACAGGCAGAGATCCAGCCCGTCGCGTACCTCGGCCGATCGCCACCCGTCGGTGATCAGGTCGCCCTGCAGCATCTCCCACAGCAGGTGCGCACGCCCGCGCGTCGAGTGCAGTTCCTCGCGCGTGACCTGGTAGCTCGGGCACATCACGCTGCCGGACGTCTGCCGGCACTTCCCGATCCCCACGCACCGCCGCTGCGCCTGCGCGAAGTCGTGCCCGTCGTCCGGGTAGTCGAAGATTGTCGGCAATCTACGATCCTTGGCCGGCCCGTCGTGCCGGATCGCGAGGTCGAGCGGCGGCGGGTCGACGATCGCGCCCGGGTTCAGCACGCCCGCCGAGTCCCAGATCCGCTTCAGCTCGCCGAACAGCGCGACCCCATCGGCGCCGTACATCTTGCTCAGCAGTTCGCCGCGCGCCCGCCCGTCACCGTGCTCACCGGACACCGAGCCGCCCAGCCCGACCACCAGGTCCGCGGCCTGCTCGACGAACTCCCGGTACGTCGCGATGCCCCGCGCGCTCAACAGATCGAAGTCGATCCGCATGTGCATGCAGCCCTCGCCGAAATGCCCGTACGACGCGCCGGACAGACCGTGCCGCCCGAGCAACTCGTCGAGGCCGCGCAGGTACGCGCCCAAACGCTCCGGCGGTACGGCGGCGTCCTCCCAACCACCCCACGCCTCGGCTCCGTCCGCGCGGCGAGTCGCCAGGCCTGCGGCGTCAGTACGGCACCGCCACAGCACCGCCTGCGCCCGCGGATCGGTCACCAGACTCGCCGTAGCGCCGGAATCCCGCAGTTCGTCGAGCATCGCGCGGGCAGCGGAGGCGGCCGCCGCCTCGTCCTCGCCGCCGATCTCGACCAGGAGCCAGGCGTTCCCGGCCGGAAGCCCGGCGTGGACCGCCTCGTCCCGCACCTCGGTCGGCAGCCTGTCGACAAGCTCGTTGTTGATCGACTCCATCGTGAGCGGCGCGTGCCGCAGGACAACCGGTACGCAGTCCGCCGACGTGATCGAGTCGGCGAACCCGAGCACGCACAGAACCTTTGCCTTGGGCAACTCCACGAGCCGGACGGTGGCGCGGAGGGTCGCGGCGAGGCCGCCCTCACTGCCGGCCAGCAGACCGGCGACGTTGTAGCCGTACTCCGGCAGCAGACGGTGCAGCGCGTACCCGGAGATCTGCCGAGTGAACTGCCCGAACCGGCGGCGGATCAGCAACTCGTTCCGGCCGGCGAAGTCCTGCAGAGCCCGATGCAACTCCCCTTCACGCCCCGGCCGACGGGCCAGCTCGGCACGCCGATCCTGCCCGGGATCGGCCGCCCCGCCCGATCCGTCACCGGGTGCGTCGAGGGTCAGACGGGTTCCGTCGGCGAGGACGACGTCGAGCGATTGCAGATTGTCGGCAGTCGTACCCCAGGCGACCGAGTGCGCGCCGCATGCGTTGTTCGCGATCATGCCGCCGAGAGTGGCCCGGCTCGCCGACGAAGGGTCCGCGCCGAACGCCAGCCCGTACGGTCGCGCGGCCGCCAGCAGATCCGTCAGTACGACGCCCGGCTCGACGACCGCTGTCCGCGCGGCGGCGTCGATGCCGAGGATCCGGCACACATGCCGGGACGCGTCGATCACGACGCCACCGACCTCGACCCCGCTGACCCCGACCCCGCCGGCCACGTCACGACCGACCCGGTCACCACCGACCCCGACCCCGACACCGACACCGACGCCGATCGCGTTGCCCGCCATCGACGTACCCCCGCCCCGCAGCACGACCGGCGCGCCGGCGGCTGCGGTCAGCGAGACAGCCGCCGCCAGGTCCTCGGCATCGGCCGGTACGACGACCAGGTCCGGCACCGCGCGGTAGTTCGACCCGTCCGTCGCGTACAGCGCGCGCGTCCGCCGGTCGTCGCCGACCTCGCCCCGGAGCTCGCGGCGCAACGTCGCGACCAGCCGCGCGGCGTCGTACGCCGCAGATCCGGCGCCGGAGCGCTCTGGGGTTAACATTGTCGACAATCTACCTTTCGGTCGTTCGACCAGCCAGGAGGCCAGATGGTCACGGTAGGACTCCTTTACCCCGGACACAGCGCGGAGGACGACTACCCGTCGCTCGAGGCCCGGCTCGACGGTTCCGTGAAGCTGCCGGTTGTCATCACCTCGGTCGGCGAGGACGCGCACCGGGTCGACGCCCTGCTCGACCTCGGCCGCGCGGAACGGCTGGCCGAGGGCGCCGCCGAGCTCGCACCATCGCGGCCGGACGCGGTGATGTGGGCCTGCACCTCGGGCAGCTTCGTGTTCGGCCCGGAGGGCGCGAACATCCAGGCAGCCGGCGTTGCGCAGGCGCTCGGCGTCCCGGCGTCCTCGACCTCGATCGCGTTCGTCGACGCGTGCCGGACGCTGGAGCTGAAGCGCGTCGCCGTCGCCGCGTCGTACCCCGAGGACGTCGCGCAGCACTTCGTCCGGTTCCTGACCGCGGGCGGCCTCGACGTGGTGTCGATGGGCAGCAACGGAATCGTCACCGCCGCGGAGGTCGGGACGCTCGTGCCCGAGCAGGTGGTGGCGATGGTGAAGGCGGCCGACCACCCGGACGCCGAGGCGGTGCTGGTGCCGGACACCGCGATGCACACGCTCGAGATCGTCGACGACCTGGAGGCCGCCGTCGGCAAACCGGTGCTGACCGCGAACCAGGTGACGGTCTGGAAGGGGCTCCAGTTGGCCGGGCCTGTACCGTCTTTGCCACATCTGGGGACGTTGTTCGCCACAAGGGGGAATTCGGAGTGACCAGTTACATCGAGCCGCTGGCCCAGGAGTCGACGCCGAGCATCATCGCCGACAAACTGCGCAAGGCCATCGGCCACGGGGAGCTGAAGCCCGGCGCGCAACTCGGCGAGGCCGACCTGGCCCGCAAGCTCGGCGTCAGCCGCGGGCCGCTGCGCGAAGGCATGCAGCGCCTGACCCAGGAGGGTCTGCTGGTCTCGATCCGCAACCGCGGCCTGTTCGTCATCGACATGACGCCGGACGACATCCGTGACATGTACCTCGCCCGCGAGGCGGTCGAGCGCGCCGCGATCCAGAAGATCCTCTGCGGCGACCACGCGTCGGCGGGGACGGCGCTGTGCGCGGTCGCCGACCGGATGCTGGCCGCCGACGGCGACCCGGCGGCGATCGGCGACCTCGACATCGAGTTCCACGAACTCCTCGTCCGGCTGGCCGGCAGCCCGCGGCTGTCGCGGATGCACCAGACGTCGATCATCGAGACCCGGATGTGCATCCACGCGCTCGAGGAGACCTATCTCGCCGCCGACGCCCGCGCCATCGAGCACAACAACCTCGGCGAGGCGATCCGCGACGGCGACGCCGAGCGCGCCGAACGGCTCCTGATCGCGCACATGGACGACGCCATCGAGCGCCTCGTCAACCGCTGACCGGGCCACCTGTTCAGTCGTTGACCGCGATCCCGATGTACTTGGTCTCGAGGAACTCGTCGATCCCCACCGCGCCGCCCTCGCGGCCGAGCCCGGACTGCTTCACGCCGCCGAACGGCGCGGCGGGGTTCGACACGACGCCCTGGTTCAGCCCGACCATCCCGGTCTCGATCGCCTCCGCGACCCGCAACGCCCGCCGCAGGTCGTTCGTGAACACGTAGGCGACCAGCCCGTACTCGGTGTCGTTCGCCGCCCGCACCACCTCGTCCTCGTTGCTGAACGGCGTCAGCGGCGCCACCGGGCCGAAGATCTCCTGGTCCGCCATCGCGGCCTCCCGCGGTACGCCGGTCAGGACCGTCGGCGGGTAGAAGTACCCGCTTCCGGCGGGCACGTCTCCCCCGGTGAGCACGGTCGCGCCGCGCCCGACCGCGTCCGCGACGAGTGACCGGACCTTCTCGCGGCCGGCCTCGTCGATCAGCGGGCCGACGTCGACGCCGGGCTCGGTCCCGCGCCCGACCGTCAGCGCGGCCATCCGCTCCGCGAGCCGCCGGCCGAACTCGTCGATCACGGAGGCGTGCACGAAGATCCGGTTCGCCGCCGTACAGGCCTCGCCCATGTTCCGCATCTTCGCCGCGATCGCGCCGGTCACCGCCTCGTCCAGGTCGGCGTCCTCGAACACGATGAACGGCGCGTTGCCGCCGAGCTCCAGCGACGTCCGCAGTACCTTCTCCGCGCACTGCTCGAGTAGCATCCGGCCGACCCGCGTGGAACCGGTGAAGGACAACTTGCGCGCCAGTCCGGAGCGGATCAGCGGCTCCATCACGCCGCCCGCGTCCATCGCGGTGACGCAGTTGACGGCGCCCGCCGGTACGCCGGCCTCGGCCAGGATCCCCATCAACGCCAGCATCGACAGCGGCGTTTGATGGGCGGGCTTGATCACGCTCGTACAGCCGGCCGCGATCGCCGGGCCGAGCTTGCGGGTGCCCATCGCCATCGGGAAGTTCCACGGGGTGATCAGCAGGCACGGGCCGACCGGCTGCCGGGTGATCAGGAAACGGGCGTTCCCGGCCGGCGCGGTCTGGTACCCGCCGTCGATCCGCACCGCCTCGCCCGCGAAGTGCCGGAAGAACTCGGCCGCGTACGCGATCTCACCGCGGGCCTCGCGCAGCGGCTTGCCCATCTCCAGCGTCATCAGCAGCGCCAGCTCGTCGGCGCGTTCCACCAGCAGCTCGTACGCCGTCATCAGCATGTCGGCGCGTTCGCGCGGGGACGTCCGGGCGAAGTCGCGCTGGGCGGCGACCGCTGCCTCGAGCGCGGCCCGGCCGTCCGCCGGCGAGGCGTCGGCGACCGCACACAGCACCTCACCGGTCGACGGATCGACGACGTCGAACGTCGCGCCGCGGGTCGCCTCGACCCATTTCCCGTCGACGAACAACCGCTTCTCGACCGCCCCGACCACGCTCGACTCGTCCATCTGCACCCCTTCACCGGCTTCGGCTGCTGAGATAGGCTGATTGTCAACAATCCTACAGCTCACGAGGGAAGAGGGAAGCCCGTGGCCGAGCTCTCGCAGATCCTCAAACAGGCGACCGGCGTGGTGGCCGCCCGCGGTGAGGGCGTCCAACTGTTCGACGAGGACGACCGCAGATACCTGGACTTCACCGCCGGCATCGGCGTGACGTCGACCGGGCACTGCCATCCGCGGGTGGTCGCGGCGGCGCAGGAGCAGGTCGGCCGGATCATCCACGCGCAGTACACGACGGTCATGCACCGGCCGCTGCTCACCCTGGTCGAGCGGCTCGGCGAGGTGCTCCCCCGGCACCTCGACCGGATGTTCTTCGCGAACTCCGGCAGCGAGGCGATCGAGGCCGCCCTGCGCCTCAGCCGGCAGGCGACCGGCCGGCCGAACGTGGTCGTGTTCCACGGCGGCTTCCACGGCCGGACCGTGGCCGCGGCCTCGATGACCACATCCGGGACCAAGTTCCGCTCCGGGTTCAGCCCGTTGATGGCCGGGGTCCACGTTTCGCCGTTCCCCGACCCCGGCCACTTCGGCTGGCCGGTCGAGCAGGCGACCGACTTCGCGCTCAGCCAGCTCGATTACACCCTGCAGACGTTGACCACCCCGGCCGACACCGCAGCGTTCTTCGTCGAGCCGGTGCTCGGCGAAGGCGGCTATGTCCCGGCGAACGAGCGCTTCTTCGCGGGCCTCCGCGAGCGCGCCGACGCGCACGGGATCCTGCTGGTGGTGGACGAGGTACAGACCGGCTTCGGGCGGACCGGCAAGTTCTGGGGTGGCGACCACTTCGGATCGCACCCGGACATCCTGGTCACCGCGAAGGGACTCGCCTCCGGCTTCCCGCTCTCCGGGATCGCCGCGTCGTCGGAGCTGATGGAGAAGGCGTGGCCCGGTTCCCAGGGCGGCACGTACGGCGCGAACGCGGTCGCCTGCGCGGCGGCACTCGCGACGCTCGACGTGATCCAGGACGAGGGTCTCGTACAGAACTCCGCCGACCGCGGCGCGCAGTTGAAGCAGGCGCTGCGGCTGGTCGCGGACAAGCACGAGCAGATCACCGACGTCCGCGGACTCGGGCTGATGATCGGCAACGAGTTCCGTGACGCAGGCGGCAAGCCGGACCCGGTGACGGCCGCCGCGGTCCAGCAGGAGGCGGCGCGGCGAGGTCTGCTGCTGCTCACCTGCGGCGCCTGGGGTCAGGTCGTCCGCTTCATTCCCGCACTGGTCGTCTCCCCCGACGAGGTCGACGAAGCCGCCGGCATCTGGTCCGACGCAGTCACCGCCGTCGTCCGCTGACGGGCAGAACGAGGCCGGCCCGCCCTTTCCGGAACATGTCTCGCAGCAGGTGGCGATTCAGTTCCGGAAAGAGCGGGCCGGTTCGTCAGTGCCTCGGGGTCAGGCCTTCGCGTGGGCCGGCTCGAGGGCCACGGGCGGCGGCGCGTCCTCGGTGCCCGGGATCTCGGTGCCGTTGAGCGGGCACCGCGACGTCTCCGGCACCCGGGCGAGTGCGAGCGCACCGACCAGACAGGCCGCCATCATGTAGTACGCAGGCACCAACGAGTCGCCCAGCTTGGCCGTCAGCCAGTCGTTGACCGCGGGCGCCGTACCGCCGAACAGCGACGTCGACACGTTGTACGCGATTGCGAATCCGGCGTACCGCACGTGCGTCGGGAACATCGCGGGGAAGGTCGCCGAGATCGTCGCGAGCTGCGGGACGTACAGCAGGCCGAGCACCGCGAAGCCGATGATCGCGCCGGCCAGGTTCGTCCCCATCAGCAGGAACATCGGCACACCGAACACGAACAGCCCGGTCAACGACGCCCACCACAGCGGCTTGCGCCCGATCCGGTCGGACGCGCGGCCGGCGAACGGCACGAAGACCATCATTGTCAACATTCCGATGATCGGCACGATCAGCGACTGGTCGGCACTCAGGCCGATCTCCTTCTCGAGGTACGTCGGCATGTAGGTGAGCAGCGTGTAGTTCACGACGTTCAGCGCGATGACCATGCCGCCGAGCCGCAGGATCGGGCCCCAGTAGCCGGCCAGCAGGTCCTTGAACTGGGTCGCGGTCTCCTCTTCCTTCTGGCCCTTCGCCTCGAGCTCGCGGAAGACCGGGGTGTCCTCGAGCCGGGACCGGAGGTAGACGCCGACCAGGCCGAGCGGCGCGGCGACCAGGAACGGCAGCCGCCAGCCCCAGGCGTGCATCGCGTCGTCGCCGAGCACCAGCGAGAAGCCCAGCATCAGCAGCGCGCCGAGCGAGAAGCCGGCCAGCGTGCCGAACTCCAGGAAGCTGCCGAGGAACCCGCGCTTGCGGCTCGGCGCGTACTCGGCCATGAAGGTCGCGGCACCGCCGTACTCGCCACCGGTCGAGAAGCCTTGGATCATCCGCAGCAGTACGAGCAGGATCGGCGCCCACAGCCCGATCGAGTCGTACGACGGGACCAGACCGGCGAGCAGCGTCGCACCGGACATCATCAAGATCGTGATCGCCAGGACGTGCTTGCGCCCCAACCGGTCGCCGAGCGGCCCCCAGACCAGGCCGCCGAGCGGGCGGACCAGGAACGAGACGGCGAACGTCATCAGCGCGAGCAGGGTCTGACTCTCGGTGTCACCCGGGAAGATCGCCGCCGAGATGTACGTGACGCCGTACGCGTAGATGCCGTAGTCGAACCACTCGGTCGCGTTGCCGATCGCCGAGGCGGCGATCGCCTTCCTGAGCACCCCGGGCGGCTGCTCCTTCTCGGTGGTCACGGGCGGCCGGTCCTGGGCTGGCCCACCACCAGACGGCTGCGGGCTCACTGGCGGGGTCTCGGCGTCCACGGTCTTCCTCCTGTCGTCATACGGCCTCACCCGTGTGCCCACCCGCGCGTAAACCACACGCCGCAGGAGCGAAGTCGTAGTTTTGTTGACAATCCGAAGGTTAACCATGTGCATTCGTGAACCACAAGCAGTCGCACCCGGTTTGCCCTCCGTGTTTACAACGCGGTTACACAGCCCGCCCCGGCCAGCCCGGTCAGCCGGTTAGCCCGGTTAGCCCGGCTCGGGTGACTCGGCTCGGCTCGGCATGGCCCGGTCGGGCCGGTCGGCCCGGTCGCGGCTCGGTCAGCCCTGCCCGGTAGAACGGTGTTCGTCAACGAACACTGTTCGCCAATCCTGAGGGGCCAACGATGAGCACCACACTCGACAACTCACCCAACGCCACACCCGGCAGCACGCCCGGCACCAGCACCAGCACCAGCACCAGCACCAGCACCAGCACCAGCACCAGCAGCACATCCGACTCCACGACGGCCGCGCGCGGCACGCCGTACCGGTGGCGCTGGATCGTGCTCGCCACGATCCTGGTCGCCGAGATCATGGACCTCGTCGACGCGACGATCGTCAACATCGCCGCCCCGTCGATCCGCGCCGAGCTCGGCGGGTCGGAGTCGGCCATGCAGTGGATGCTGGCCGGCTACACACTGGCCTTCGCGATCGGCCTGATCACGTTCGGCCGGCTCGGCGATCTGGTCGGCCGGCGGCGGCTGTTCGTGATCGGCGCCCTCGGCTTCACGGTCGCGTCCGCGGTCTGCGGCCTCGCGACCAGCCCGGAACTGCTGATCGGCAGCCGGGTCGCGCAGGGCCTGCTCGGCGCGGTGATGATCCCGCAGGGCTTCGCGATCCTGAAGTCGATCTTCCCGTCCGAGGAGCTCGGCAAGGCGTTCGCGATGTTCGGCCCGGTGATGGGACTGTCGGCGGTCGCGGGCCCGATCCTGGCCGGCGTCCTGATCGACGCCAACTGGTTCGACGCCGGCTGGCGGACCATCTTCTTCATCAACGTCCCGGTCGGCATCGCCGCACTCGTCGGCGCGCTCCGCTTCATGCCCGAGGTCAAGACGCCCGGCGCGTCCCGGCTCGACGCCGCGGGTGTCGTCCTGGTCAGCCTCGCGTCCGGCCTGCTGATCTACCCGCTCGTCCAGGGCCGTGAGCTCGGCTGGCCGTTGTGGACAATCCTGATGTTGATCGGCTCGGTCGCGGTCTTCGCCCTGTTCGGCTGGCGCGAGCGCCGGTCCGGCAACCCGGTCATCGACCCGTCGCTGTTCCGCAACCGCGGGTACGTCGCCGGTCTCGGAGTGATCACCACGTTCTTCCTCGCGATGAACGGCTTCATGCTGGTGTTCAACCTGTTTACCCAGCTCGGCCTGCACTACAGCCCGCTGAAGGCCGGCCTCGCGATGGTGCCGTTCTCGCTCGGCATCGCGATCGGCGCGCCGCTGTCGGCCGCGCTGCTCGCCCCGAAGCTCGGCCGCAAGGCGCTGCAGCTCGGCATCGCGGTGATGACGGTCGCGATGGCCGGTGTCTGGTTCACGCTGCACACCCAGGGCGACGCGACCACGATCTGGAACCTGGTCCCCGCGACGCTGGCCACCGGCATCGGCGCCGGCATGGTGTTCGCGCCGCTGTTCGACATCATCCTGGCCTCGATCGACGACCAGGCCGCGGGCTCGGCGTCCGGCGTCCTGACCGCGATGCAGCAGTACGGCGGCGCGATCGGCGTCGCGGTGATCGGCACGATCTTCTTCCAGCTGCTGCCGAGCCACGCGTTCCTGGGCGCGACCAAGACGTCGGTCCTGGTCGCGATCGGCCTCTTCGTCGTCAGCCTCGCGGTGTCGTACCTACTGCCGAAGCGGGCCCGCGAGGACAGCGTCAGTCACGGCTGACGAACCCCTCCTTCACCAACCAATCCATCGCGACGTCGGCGGGCTCACGTCCGTCGACGTCGACTTGTGCGTTCAGGTCGATCAGCAACCAATACCCAACAAGCGTTGAATTCACACGGTCGCTTCCGAAGTGCGGGCACGCCGAAGCCCCCGGTCACCGCGCGGTGACCGGGGGCTTCGGGTGCTTCAGCTCAGCTCAGTTGAACGAATCGCCGCAGGCGCAGGAGCCGGTGGCGTTCGGGTTGTCGATCGTGAAGCCCTGCTTCTCGATGGTGTCGACGAAGTCGATCGTCGCGCCCTTCAGGTACGGCGCGCTCATCCGGTCGGTGACGACGCTCACGCCACCGAAGTCGGCCACCACGTCGCCGTCGAGCTGACGCTCGTCGAAGAACAGCTGGTACCGCAGTCCGGAGCACCCGCCCGGCTGCACGGCGACCCGCAGCGCGAGGTCGTCGCGGCCTTCCTGGTCGAGCAGCGCCTTCACCTTGGAGGCGGCCCCGTCGGTGAGGAGAACACCCGTGGCCACGGCCTGCTCGGTCTGCGCTTCAGTCATCCCTGACTCCAGTCATCTACTCAAGTGCCCGGCCTACGGCTGCCCCGGCACGGAAGTCTCTTGTCAACACGTACCAACGTCGGCCGGCGCGCGCTCATTCCCATGGTCGCACACCAATTTCACAGATCAACGATCCCGGGTCACGAGGTGATCAACCAGTCACCGCGCGCCGATCACCGGGCCCAGGTCCGGGCGACCCGCTCCGCGACCGTCG
Organism: Kribbella sp. NPDC004138; assembly: GCF_053603655.1. Taxonomy (NCBI): domain Bacteria; kingdom Bacillati; phylum Actinomycetota; class Actinomycetes; order Propionibacteriales; family Kribbellaceae; genus Kribbella; species Kribbella sp. NPDC004138. The sequence continues at coordinate 103,545 of NZ_JBSGFZ010000008.1, read as the reverse complement.
CGAGCGACCCCTGCGGGTCCGCGAAGGCCTGCTCCTCGCCGACCACGTCGACCAGCGCGTACGCCGACTCGACGCCCATCGTGCGCATCTCGCGGGACCCGATCAGGACCTTCCCGGCCAGCACGACACACGGCCGCATCGCGTCGTTGGCCACCTTCGCGACACCCGCGATCACCTTGCCGTCGCGGGACTGGAAGTCGAACGCGCCCTCGCCGCTCAGCACCAGGTCGACCTGCGACGCCTTCTGCTTCAGCCCGGTCAGCTCGGCGACCAGGTCGATACCGGAGACCCGCTCGGCGCCGAGCAGCAGCAGCGCGTACCCGAGGCCGCCCGCCGCGCCCGCGCCCTTCTGGTCCGCGGTCTTCCGGCCGGCCAGCTCGGCGAAATGCGTCAGCCAGCCGTCGACCACCGGCTTGCGATCGTCGGTGATGCCCTTCTGGGCGCCGAACACGCTGGTCGCGCCGCGCAGCCCGAGCATCGGGTTCTCCACGTCGCTCGCCGCCACGAACTCCACCCCGGCGACGCGCTCCCGGGCCGGCGCCAGATCGACCGAGGCCAGCTCGGCCAGCCCCGCGGCACCCGCGTCCAGCCGACCGCCCTCGGCCGTCGCTCCGAGCGCGGCGAGCAGACCCGCGCCGGCGTCGTTCGTCCCGGAGCCGCCGAGGCCCAGGATGATCCGCCGCGCGCCGGCGTCCACGGCCGCAGTGATGAGCTGGCCCACGCCGTACGTCGTCGCGTCCTCGGGGCGGCGCTGCTTCGGCTCCACCAGGTGCAGCCCGCACGCCTGCGCGGTTTCGACGTACGCCGTCTCCCCCGCCAGCAGCACCGTCGCCGGGGTCTCTTCGCCGAGCGGTCCGCGGACGGTGACCGACAGGAGCTTGCCGTCGACGACGGCGGACAGCACGTCGATGAAGCCCGGGCCGCCGTCGGCCATCGGCGCGACGAGCACCTCGGCCTCCGGATCCCGCCGCCGCCACCCTGCCTCGATGGCCGCCGCAGCCTCCACGGCCGTCAGCGTCCCCGCGAACTTGTCCGGCGCAATCAGAATCCGCATGCGCACATCCTCCCCCACCCGCTGCGGTTGACGGCGTCCGGTGCCACCAGTTGGATCGGTGGATGAAGACGATCCTGTTCGCGTTGCGGGTGAGTGACCTGGAGCGGTCGTTGAGGTTCTACGCCGCGGTCGGGTACGTCGAGGTGAGCAAGATCCCGTTCGACGACGGGTCCAGTCTGGTCTGGCTCCGGCTGCCGGGTGAGTCGTCGGTGTCGCTCGAGCTCGTCCACCGGCCCGCCGACGGGCCGGTCGAGGTGCGCGGGTTCGAGCACTTCGCGATCGAGGTCGAGTCGCTCGCCGAAACCGTCGACCACCTCACCGCCGGCGGCCTGCAGCCCGGCCCGGTCGAACTCCCGGGCGGCGCGGACGGCCCGAAGACGTCCTGGGTCGTCGACCCCGACGGCTACCGCATCGAACTCGTCGAGTGGCCGCCCTCCGGCGCACCGACGTTCGACTGATGGACTGGCCGACGACCGAGACCGAAGCGATTGCCGTCCAGGACGACCTGCGGTCACAGGTCGATCCGACCGACTCCCCCGGCGTCGTACGGCACGTCGCCGGCCTCGACGTGGCGTACGACGGTGACCGGCTCGCCGCGGCGGTCGTCGTACTCGACCGGGAGACGCTGGACGAGGTCGATCGCGCCATGGTCGTCGGCGAAACGACGTTCCCGTACATCCCCGGGCTGTTCGCGTTCCGCGAGGTACCGGGCCTGCTCGCAGCACTCGGTCAGCTGAGAACCGCGCCGGACCTCCTGGTGTGCGACGGCCAGGGACTGGCGCATCCGCGGCGCTTCGGCCTGGCCTGCCACCTCGGCGTACTGACCGGGATTCCGTCCATCGGCGTCGCGAAGAACACCTTCGTCGGGACACACGCGGAGCTCGGCCGGGAGCGAGGTGCCACGGCCGCCCTGGTCGACGACGACGAGGTGGTCGGGGCCGCGCTGAGGACACAGGACGGGGTGAAGCCGGTCTATGTGTCCATCGGGCACCGGGTCAGCCTGCCGACCGCGGTTGCGCACGTCCTGCACCTGACAGTCCGGTACCGCCTGCCGGAGACCACGCGCCTGGCCGACCGGGCCTGCCGCGACGGGCTTTGACATCCCCGCGCGGCAGGCGGTGGCGCACACCTTGGGCGCCGAGGCGGCCTGACCTGTCAACGGCTGAACAGGCGGCGTAAGAGCAACGCCACAACAGCCCCGATCAGGTACGGCGTCGCGCGCCGGGCGAGTGCTGGGAGGAGGGTGGTGCCGAGGTCGAGGGCGACCGCGTCGGACTCTGGTGTGGTCGGTGGTTCCTTCACCGATGTCTCGGTCGCCGGCTCGGGCTGGGCTTCCGCGGTGGTGTCCAGCTTGGTCTTCAGGCAGGCGGTGAACTGATCGAGGAGTTTGTCCGAGACCTCCTGGATCAGGCCGCGGCCGAACTGCGCGGGACGGCCGGTGATGGTCAGTTCGGTGTCGACCGACACCTCGGTGGACCCGTCCGCCGTACCGGTCAGCTTCGTGGTGACGTGCGCGCTCGCCGTACCGTTGCCGCGCCGGTCCTTGCCCTTGGCCTCGATCACGGCATGGTGATCGCTCTCGTCGCGCTCGACGAACGTGCCGGTGCCCGTGTACTGCAGGGACACCGGCCCGAGCTTCACCTTGCACGACCCGGTGAAGTCGTCACCCTCGTACGACTCCAGGGTGGCGCCGGGGAAACACGGCACCACCCGTTCGAGGTCGTTGAACGCCGACCAGGCCTGCTCGACCGGCGCCGGTACGACGAACTTGTGCTCGAGCTTCACGCCGTACCTGCCGCTGCCAGGACCGCGCGCCTCGTGAGCACCGTGGCGAGGTGCCGCCGGTAGTCGGCGTCACCGTTGAGGTCGGTCACCGGCGACGTCCCGTCCGCCGCCCGCGCCGCGGCCTCCCGTACGGCGTCGGCGATGGCGGGCTGCCCGACCAGGGCCTCCTCGACCGCGGTCGCCCGGACCGGGGCCGGCCCCATGTTGCCGAGTCCGACCCGTGCCTCCGCGATCGCCCCGCCGTCGACCCGCACGGCCGCGCCGACCGACACGATCGACCAGCCCTGCGCGACCCGGCTGAACTTCTCGTAATGCGCACCCCATCCGGTGTACTTCGGCACCCGGACCTCGACGAGCAGCTCGTCGTCACCGAGCGCCGTACTGAAGATGCCCTCGAAGAAGTCCGCGGCCGGCACGGTACGCCGTCCGCCGGCGCCCGCGATCACGAACGACGCGTCCAGCGCCACCGCCACGACCGGCAGGTCCGCCGCCGGGTCCGCGTGCGCCAGCGACCCGCCGAACGTGCCGCGGTGCCGGATCTGCGGATCGCCGACCGTTGCCGTCGCCAACGAGATCAGCTGGGCATGTTCGGCGACCAGCGGATCCGTCTGCACCGTGCTGTGCGGGGTCATCGCGCCGATCACCAGCGCGTCGCCGTCGTCGCGCACGCCGCGCAGATCGTCGATCTTCCCAATGTCGACAATCGTGTCGGGCGCCGCCAGTCGTAGCCGCAGCGCGGGCATCAGGCTCTGCCCGCCCGCGAGCACCTTCGCGTCGGCGTGCTCCCGCAGGAGCCCCAGCGCCTCGTCGATCGTCGTGGGCGCGAAGTACTCGAACGCCGCGGGGATCATGAGCCCGCTCCTTCCTGGATCGCCTTCCAGACGCGGTACGGCGTGCACGGCATCGGCACGTCCGTGACGCCCATCGGCCGCAGCGCGTCGACAATCGCATTGACGACAGCCGGCGTCGACGCGATCGTCCCCGCCTCACCGACCCCCTTCACGCCCAGCTGGTTCGTCGTCGCCGGAGTCTCGGTCCGCGCCGTGTCGAACCCTGGCAGGTCAGGCGCCCCCGGCAGCAGGTACTGGTCGAACGATCCGGTGACCAGCGTCCCGGACTCGTCGTGCACGGCCTCCTCGTAGAGCGCCTGCGCGATGCCCTGCGCGAGCCCGCCGTGCACCTGGCCCTCGACGATCAACGGGTTCACCACCACGCCGACGTCGTCGACGGCGACGTACGACCTGATCTTCGTCCCGCCGGTCTCGGTGTCGACCTCGACCGCGCACAGGTGCGTGCCGTGCGGGAACGAGAAGTCGTCCGGGTCGAGCGTCGCGTCCGCGTCCAGACAGCCCTCGGCGGACCCGTCCAGCTTGTGTCCCTGGAACACCGCGAACGCCAGCTCGGCCATCGTCATCCCGGCCTCCGTACCGCGGACGCCGTACCGCCCGGCAGTGAACTCCAGGTCGTCCGCGTTCGCCTCCAGCAGCTGGGCCGCGATCGGTTTCGCCTTCTCGATCACCTTGTCCGCGGCGGCCAGCACCGCCATCCCGCCGACCGCGAGCGAGCGCGACCCATACGTGTCGAGCCCGCGGACGGCGACCTGCGTGTCGCCGTGCAGCACTTCGACGTCCTCGAACGCCACACCCAGCCGGTCCGCGACGATCTGGCTCCACGCCGTCTCGTGCCCCTGACCGTGCGGGCTCGTCCCGGTCACCACCTCGACCTTCCCGGTCGGCAGCATCCGCACCGACGCGTGCTCCCAGCCGCCGCCGACGTACCCCATCGAGCCGAGCCAGCGCGACGGCGCCAGTCCGCACATCTCGGTGAACGTCGACACGCCGATGCCGAGCTGCACCGGGTCGCCGGACTCCCGGCGCTGCTGCTGCTCGGCCCGCAGGTCGTCGTACCTGAACAGCTCGCGGGCCTTCGCGGTCGCGGCCTCGTAGTTGCCCGAGTCGTAGCGCAGCCCGGACACCGTCGAGAACGGGAACTCCTCGTGCTTGATCCAGTTCTTCTCGCGGATCTCCAGCGGGTCGGCGCCGACCCGGGCGGCCAGCTCGTCCATCAGCCGCTCGATCGCGTACGTCGCCTCGGGACGGCCGGCGCCGCGGTACGCGTCGGTCCACGTCTTGTTCGTGAACACGTTGGTGATGCCGAGGTGGTACGCCGGGAACTTGTAGATCCCGTTGTACATGAACGCGCCGAGCAGCGGGATCGCCGACGTGACCAGACCGAGGTACGCACCCATGTCCGCGATCAGCTCGACCTTCAGCCCGGTGACCGTGCCGTCGGCGTTCGCGGCGAGCGTGACCTGCTGCCACTGGTCGCGTCCGTGGTGCGCGGCCATCAACGACTCGGACCTGGTCTCGTTGTATTTGCAGGGCTTCCCGGTCCGCCGCGCCGCGATGACTGTGAGCACCTCCTCCGGCGTGAACTGCAGCTTGCCGCCGAAGCCGCCGCCGACGTCCGGCGCGATCACCCGGACCTTGCTCTCCGGGATGCCGAGCACGAGCGCGATGAAGATCTTCACGAAGTGCGGCACCTGCGTCGACGACCACACGGTCATCTGTTCGGTGGTCGGATCGACGACGATCGACCGCGGCTCCATGAACGCCGGGATCAGCCGTTGCTGGCGGAACTCCTCCTCGATCACGATGCCGCCGTCGCGGGCGGCCGCGATCGCCGCCTCGACGTCGCCGCCGGTGCCGGACTCGGCCGAGTCGTACGACCAGACCGCGGACACGTTCGTGCCGAGATCCGGGTGCGCGAGCACCTCGTCGCGGGACGCGGCCTTCAGTTCGAGCGCGGGCGGCAGTTCCTCGTAGTCGACGTCGACGAGGTCGGCCGCGTCGCTCGCCTCGGCCGCGGTGCGGGCGATCACCATCGCGACGATCTCGCCGGCGAACGCGACATGGTCGACCGCCATCGAGGGGTGCACCGGCGCCTTCTGGTCGGGGATGACTGCCCAGGCGTTCGGCAGCGCACCCTGTTCGTCGGCGATGTCGGCGCCGGTGATCACCGCGACGACACCGGTCGCCGCTTTCGCCGCCGCGGTGTCGATCGACGTGATTCGGGCGTGCGCGAACGGACTGCGCACCATCGCGAGGTGCTGCAGCCCGGGCAGCACGATGTTGTCGGTCCAGCGGGTCCGGCCGGTGACCAGCCGGGCGTCCTCCTTGCGCAGCCGCGCGGTGCCGACCTCGGCGGCCGGGCGTTCCTCGGTGGCGGTCATTGCGCACCTCCCGCGGCGGCGCGGACGGCCTTCACGATGTTCTGGTAGCCGGTGCACCGGCACAGGTTGCCTTCGAGTCCGAGCCGGATGTCCTCGTCGCTGGGATTCGGATTGTCGGCAATCAGATCGATGGATTGCATGATCATCCCGGGTGTGCAGAAACCGCACTGCAACGCGTGGTTCTCGTGGAAGGCCTGCTGCATCGGGTGCAGCTGACCATTCGTCGCGAGACCCTCGATGGTGGTGATCTCGTGACCGTCGGCCTGGACCGCGAGCAGCGAGCAGGACTTCACGCTCCGCCCGTCCAGGTGCACCGTGCAGGCGCCGCAGTTGCCGGTGTCACAGCCGACCACGGTGCCCGTCTTTCCCAGTTGCTCGCGCAGATAAAGCACGAGCAGCGTGCGCGGCTCCACGTCGTCCGTGAAGCTGCTTCCGTCGACCTTCACCGTGATCCGGGTCATCGCCCCGCCTCCAGATGTCCGCAACCGCCGTCTCTTCGAGAGTGCTCCTGTTGTGATGTGCACCACAAGCTTCAGTGCTCTGTTCAGTGATGGATGGGACCCGCCGCGGCCGAAAGTCGTTGCCCAGCGCCACCCCACCGCTGCGCGATGATCTCGGCCGCGATGCTCACCGCGGTCTCCTCCGGCGTCCGCGCACCGAGGTCGAGACCGATCGGGCTCGCCAGCCGGGCCAGTTCCGCCTCGCTCAGTCCGGCCTCCCGCAGCCGCTTCAGCCGGTCGTCGTGCGTCCGCCGTGATCCCATCGCCCCGATGTAGGCGACCTGCGGCAGCCGCAACGCGACCTCCAGCAGCGGTACGTCGAACTTCGGGTCGTGGGTCAGCACGCAGACCACCGTCCGGTCGTCGATCCGGCCGGCCTCCGCCTCACCCGTCAGGTACCGGTGCGGCCAGTCGACGATCACCTCGTCGGCGAACGGGAACCGCGACGCCGTCGCGAACACGGCGCGCGCGTCGCACACGGTCACCCGGTACCCGAGGAACGAGCCGAGGCGTGCGACCGCGGCCGCGAAGTCGATCGCGCCGAACACGAGCATCCGCGGCACCGGCGCGAACGACGAGACGAAGACCCGCATCCCCTCCCCGCGCCGCTGCCCGTCCGGGCCGTACTCCAGCGTCTCCGATCGTCCGTTGGCCAACAATCCGCGGGCATCGTCGACGACCGCGTCGTCGGCACGGTCCGATCCGAGACCTCCGCTCGCCAGCACCCCACTCGCCTGCTCGGCGTCAGGGGCAGTGGCCGGGCGGACGACGAGGCGCCGCCCGATCCGCGCCGGATCCGGATGCGCCACCACGGTCGCGACCGCGACCGGGCGCCCCGCGGCGATGTCGGCGGCGACCTCCCCGAGCTCGGGGAACGACTCCCGGTCGACCTTCTCGACGAACACGTCGATGATCCCGCCGCAGGTCAGCCCGACCGCGAACGCCGATTCGTCGCTGACGCCGTACCGCTGCAGCACCGGCTCGCCCGAGGACAGGATCTCCTCGCCCAGCTGGTACACCGCGCCCTCGACGCAGCCGCCCGACACACTGCCGACCGCCTCCAGCCCGGGACCGACCAGCATCACCGCGCCCGGCGGCCGCGGCGCCGAGTCGAACGTCGCGACAACGGTGCCGACGGCAACCGATTCACCGGCCTGCCACCAGGTCAGCAACCGGTCGAGCACATCACGCATCGGCGACCACCTCCAGAAGTTCGGCGAAGCTGGCCAGGCTGTGCCCGGCGACGAGGTCGTCCAGGTGCGGCAGGACGGCGACGATGCCCGACTGCACAGGCTGGTAGCCGCGCTTGCCGCGATGCGGGTTGAGCCACACCACGCGGTGCGCGAGGGCGGCCAGTCGCTGCAGCTGCGCCCCGAGCAGCGCCGCGTCGCCGCGCTCCCACCCGTCGCTGCACACCACGACGACCGCCCGCCGCGCCGTACCGCGCTGGCCCCAGCGGTCCAGGAACACCTTCAGCACCTCGCCCAGCCGCGTCCCGCCCGACCAGTCCGGTACGACGTCACCGGCTACCCGCAACGCGAACTCGGGATCGCGGTGCCGCAGGGCCGGCGTCACGCGCGTGAGTCGCGTGCCGATGGTGAAGACCTCGACCGACCGCGGCGCCTGCTGGACCATCACGTGCGCGAGACGCAACAGGCTGTCGGCGTACGGACGCATGGAGCCGGACACGTCGATCAGTACGACGACGCGCCGCGGCCGGACCCCGCGACGCCGGTACCGGACGCGGGCCGGTTCGCCGACCTGGCGGAGCTGGGCGCGCAGTGTGCGGCGCGGGTCGATCTCGCCGCGATGCGACGGGCGGCGGCGGTTGGCGCGACGGGTCGGGACGCGCGGGCGGAGCGAGCCGAACAGGCGGGCGAGTTCGGCGCGGTCGGCGGCGGACAGTTCGGCGACGTCGCGGTGCCGGAGGACTTCCGTCGGACTCGCGGAGACGTTCAGCGTGTGGTTGCCGTCGGCCTCCTCGGGAGCGTCGCCGAGGTTGGCCTGGACGGACGACTGCGGGGTGCGGCTGGGGACGACGCCGCGCGACCGGCTCCCGGTGAACCAGGCCGCGAACACCTCGTCGTACCGGGCGGTGTCGTCGGGGCCGCTGCAGAGCGCGGCGCGGCCGGCCCAGTAGACGTCCGCGGTCGAGGTGACGTCCAGAGCGGCGACCGCCTGCAGGAAGAGGTGCACACGGTCGGCGGTGACCGCGAGCCCGGCGTGGCGCAGGGCGGTGGCGAAACCGGCGAGCGCGAGATCGGGCCCCGACATGGCGATCAGCTCGCCAGCAACCGGTCGAGGGATTCGCGGACCCGGTCGGTGTCCTCCCGGTACTTCAGCACGGCGCCGAGTGTCGCGGCCGCGGTCTCGACGTCGAGGACATCGGTACCGAGCGCATCGAGGGCCCGCGCCCAGTCGAGCGTCTCCGCGACACCGGGCGGCTTGAGCAGGTCGAGGTCGCGCATCCGCTGCACCGACCGGGTGACCTGCTCGGCGAGCCGCGCCGACACCTCGGGCAGGCGGGTGCGGACGATCTCGATCTCGCGGGCCAGGCCGGGATGGTCGATCCAGTGGTACAGGCAGCGGCGCTTGAGCGCGTCGTGCACCTCGCGGGTGCGGTTCGACGTGAGCACCACGATCGGCGGCACCTCGGCCTTGATCGTGCCGAGCTCGGGGATCGTCACCTCGTACGTCGACAGCACCTCGAGCAGGAACGCCTCGAACTCGTCGTCGGCGCGGTCGATCTCGTCCACGAGCAGCACGGCGGGACTCTCGCGGAGCGCCCGCAGGACCGGGCGGGAGAGCAGGAACCGCTCGTCGAACAGGCTCTTCTCCACCTCCTCGGCGGCCGCGTCGGTGCTGGTCGCCTCGACGGTGCGCAGGTGCAGGATCTGGCGCGGGAAGTCCCAGTCGTAGAGCGCCTGCGAGGCGTCGATGCCCTCGTAGCACTGCAGCCGGATCAGGTCGAGGTCGAGCGCTTCGGCGATCGCGGACGCGAGCGAGGTCTTGCCGGTGCCGGGCTCACCCTCCAGCAGCAGCGGGCGATGCAGCGCGAGCGCGAGATACCCGACCGTGGCCAAGCCCTCGTCGGCTAGGTACCCGGTCGCCCGCAGACACTCGGCCAGCTCCGCCGCCGAGCCGACGGCACTCACTCCTTCAGCATTCACCTACTTCCGGCCGTTGCCAACCCTCATCGGTGTCCCGGCGGCAGATCCTCCGGCGTGTCGACGTCGGCACCGTCACTCACGTCCCCGCACTCCACCAACACCGTTTCGTGCTCGCGCAAGTACCCCCGCGCTCCTTCGTCCCCGCGCGCCAACGCGATCACCCCGGCCCAGTGCTCCCGACCGATCACCACCGGATGCCCTGGTGCCCCGCCGTACGTCGCCCGCACCAGCGCCTCTGGCCCCCCTCTCTCCACGACCCGCCGCACCGCCGCCAAGGTCAGCCCCGGGACGTCCACCGGCACGACAACCACCGCATCGACGCCGGGGGCGAAGGTCTTCAGGCCGGCTCGGAGGGAGGCGCCCATGCCCTCCGCCCAGTCCGTTGCTTCGACGACGTGCACCGGCTCGGCCGACAGTTCGGCGCGGACCTCGTCGGCGGCGGCTCCGATCACCACCACGACCGGTGCGCAGCCCGAGGCGGCGAGTAGGCGGGACGCCCGGACGACCCACGGGACGCCGTCGGCGTCGCGGACGAGAGCCTTCGGCGTACCCATCCTGCGGCCCGCACCGGCGGCCAGCACGAGACCCGCGTTCTTCACACCGGCAGCGTACTGATTTCACACTCTGAGCAATGACACGTGCCACGCGGAGTGCGGCGGTGGGCGTGCGACGATATCCGACGTGACGACGATCGCAGACGGCTCGAAGTCCCTTCCGTTGCTGTTCCTCGGGCAGAACACCGACCCGCACTCCGAGCGCGGCGTCGAATGCCCGGGCGCGCTCCCGCCGGCGTCCGACCCGGACTTGGTCGAGCGGGCGCTGAAGGCGAAGGCGGCGCTCGGCGACCAGGTGTTCGTGCTCGGGCACCACTACCAGCGCGACGAGGTGATCCAGTTCGCGGACGTCACCGGTGACTCCTTCAAGCTCGCCCGCGACGCGGCCGCCCGGCCGGACGCGCCGTACATCGTGTTCTGCGGCGTGCACTTCATGGCGGAGTCGGCCGACATCCTCACCAACGACCAGCAGACCGTGATCCTCCCGGACCTCGCAGCCGGGTGCTCGATGGCCGACATGGCCCGCATCCACCAGGTCGAGGCGGCCTGGGACGCGCTCGCCGACGCGGGTGTCGCCGACGTGACGGTGCCGGTCACGTACATGAACTCCAGCGCCGACATCAAGGCGTTCTGCGGCCGCAACGGCGGCGTCGTGTGTACGTCGAGCAACGCGGAGACCGCGCTGAACTGGGCGTTCGAGCAGGGCGAGAAGGTGCTCTTCCTCCCCGACCAGCACCTCGGCCGCAACACCGCCGTCCTGGAGCTCGGCCTGTCGCTCGACGACTGCGTCGTGTACGACCCGCACAAGCCGAACGGCGGCCTGACGAACGAGCAGCTCGCGGCCGCGAAGATGATCCTGTGGCGCGGGCACTGCTCGGTGCACGGCCGGTTCACCGCCGAGTCGGTCGACGACGTCCGCGCCCGGGTCCCCGGCGTGAACGTGATCGTGCACCCCGAGTGCCGCCACGAGGTGGTCACGAAGGCGGACCAGGTCGGCTCCACGGAGTACATCATCAAGGCGCTCGAAACCGCCGAGCCCGGCACGTCGTGGGCCGTCGGCACCGAGCTCAACCTGGTCCAGCGCCTCGCGAAACAGCACGCCGACAAGAACATCGTCTTCCTCGACAAGACGGTCTGCTACTGCGCGACGATGAACCGCATCGACCTCCCGCACTTCGTCTGGGCGCTGGAGAACCTGGTCGCCGGCCACGTCGTCAACCCGATCAAGGTCGACCCCGACACCGAGAAGTACGCCAAGCTCGCCCTCGACCGCATGCTCGCCCTCCCCGGCAAAACCGCCCGCGACTAGTCAGCGGAGACGCGGGCCGGGGTGTACCACTCGGCCAGCAGGTTGGGGAGTCGGTCGGGGCCCCAGCGGTCCACCGGGGTGATGCGGCCCTGCAGTGATGCCAGGCCGCGGGCCAGTTCGCCGACGACGTCGCCGCGCCAGGGGACCGTGACGCCTTCGCCGGGGCCGACGATGACGGCGGGGCCGCCGCGGTCGACGCAGACGACGGGGCAGCCAGAGGCGAGGGCCTCGGTGACGGCCCAGCCGGCGGCTTCGCGGATGGCAGGGGCGAGCAGGGCGTCGGCGCGGAACATCGCCGCCAGGACGTCCTCGCGCGGCAGCGCGCCCATGAACTCGACGCGGTCGCGGACACCCAGCTGCCAGGCCAGGCTCTCCGCGCGACCCCAGTCGGGGCCGTCGCCGATGATCCGCAGCTCCCAGTCCGCGGCCTCGGGCCGGGCCAGCGCGCTGATCGCGAGCAGCACGCCCTTCCACGGGATCAGCCGGCCGACGAACAGCGCCGTCTTCACGCCGGGCGCCCCGAACGGCTCGTACGGACCCGACGCGGTGAACCGCCGGATCGCCACGTTCGGCTGGACCACGATCTCCCGCGCGTACGGGCGGAACACCTCGGCGACGTCGTTGTTCTGGGCAACCATAAGGTCGGCGATCTGCGCCATCCGCCGCCCGGTCGCGCGGCGCCGGATCCCGGTGTACGCACGGCGGACCAGCTCCCCCGCGACACCGCGCGACCCGAGCCAGTGCGCCATCGACAGCGGCGCCGTCGTCGACCCGCCGACGGGACCCCAGATCACCTTCGCCGACGACCGCTCCACCACGCCGGCGCCCATCCAGTCGACCGCGAACGTCAGGTGGTGGATCACGTCGAACGAATGCTCCGCGTGCAGCCGCCGCGCGGTACGCCGCGCCAGCCCCTGCCACAGCGGGTAGTACCAGTACACGTCCGACGGCCGCCGCCGCAGCCGCAGGATCCACCCCGGCATCTCCAGCGGTACGACGGTCAGACCGGGCACCGGCCGCGCCGCGAGCTCCGCGGCGATCTCGTGCGCGAACTTGCCCCGGGTGAGCAGCCAGACGTCGTGGTCCCGCGCCGCGGCCTTCGCCCACGCCCAGCCGGCGCCCGGCTCCGATCCGCCTGCCGGCCGGCAGGCGTACGCACTGAGCAGTACCTTCGGCCGGCCCGGCATCAGTTCATCCCTTCCAGAAGCCTGCGCAGATCGGTGCTCGAGGTGGAGGCGGTGTACGGGAAGTAGTGCACCTGTGCGCCGACCTCACCCAGCAGCCTTTCCAGTCTGGTCCCCTTCTCCGTTCCCTTCCAGTCGTCACCCTTGAAGAGCACGTCGTAGCGCAACTGCTGCCACATCTCGAACTTGTCGCTGGACCAGTCGCTGACCACCTCGTCGACCAGGTCGAGCGCCCGGACGACCTCCATCCGCTCCTCGTGCGGCACCACCGGCGGCCGGCCCTTGATCCGGGCCACCACGTCGTCCTCGACGACGCCCGCGATCAGGTGGTCGCAGTGCTCGCGGGCGCGGCGCAGGATGTTCAGGTGCCCGATGTGGAACATGTCGTACACCCCGGGCGCGTATCCGACGACCGTCATCAGGCCCGCACCCCCAGCGCGGCCATCTCCCGGTACCACTTCGCGACCGCGGCGGCCAGGAAGAGCAGGTTCAGCGCCAGCAGCGCGCCGTACAGCACGAGGAACAGCGACGGCGTGCCGAAGGCGAGGAAGACCAGGCACAGGACGCCGTAGTCGGTCGGTGCGATGAGCAACGACTTGACCACGGAATCCCCGCGCCGGTTGGGCTCGCCGGCCGCGCCGTGCCGCCGGCGGAGCTGGTCGATCAGGATCAGCCCGAAGAACAGCACCGACGACATACACACGTACGCGAGCGGCACGAGCAGCGCCAGGTCGTTGTCAAAGGCATCGAAACGGTAGAACGAGATCAGTACGGCGCTGTGCAGCAGCACGATCTTGACCGCGTCGATCATGTGGTCGAGCCACTCCCCCAGCGGCGACCCGCCGCCGCGCAGCCGGGCCAGCTGCCCGTCCGCGGAGTCCAGCCCGTAGCCGAGCACCAGCAGCGCCGTCACCGCCAGCGCCAGGCTCAGGGACGGCCGCACGCAGGCCACCAGCACGATCCCGATCAGCGAACAGAACCCGCTCGCCAGGCTGACCTGGTTGGGCGTGCGCCGGCCGAGGAACGCCGCGGCCGCGAACACCCGGCCGATCCGCCGGTTCACGAACCGCGAGTACGCCGGAGTCCCGGCCGACGGCTTCTGCGCCCGGGACAGCTGCGCGACCGTCGCCCGCAGCCCGGCGCTGCTCAGGGGCCGCTCGCTCATGCGACGTTCGAACTGCGGGACTGCCGCTGGTCGATCGCAGCGCGCAGGATCGGGCTGCGGGAGCCGCGGCCGGCGGGCAGGACGGTGATCAGCGCGGCCGGGATCCCGTCGAGCTCCTCGACCCCCAGGACGCCGTCCGTGCCACTGGCAGCGAACACGGTGCGCGCTCCCAGGACGCCGGTCAGCCACTCGGGCCGTACGTCGTCCACGGCAACCACCTCGTCGACGCAGCGCAGGTGCTCGACGATCTGCGCCCGCTCGAGCAGCGGCACGAACGGCCGCCCGCCCCAGGCGCCCAGCGCCCAGTCGTCGGACAGCACCGCCACCACCAGCCGGTCGCAGTGCCGCCGCGCCCGCTCGAGCACGTCGACATGACCGACGTGGAACAGGTCGAAGACCCCGGCCACACAGCCGACCCGTGGCGCGGCCGGCGCACCACCTGAACTGCCATCCCCCACCGCGAACTCCTGATGTCCCTCCGGCACGACGCCGCCCCCTGCGTCAGCCGTGCTCGTGTCCTGAACCTGCCGTGCGCGCCCGGTCGCTGGCGGAGTGCCGGGCGATCGCATCGGTGTAGATCCTTTCCGTGGCCACCACGTCGCGCTCCGGTGTGAAGCGCTCCAGGTAGACCTGACGGGCTCGTTCGCCGAAGGCTATCGAAGTCTCGGGATCAGCCACCAACCCGATGGCCTTCCGCAGTCCTTCCGGATCACCGGGCGCGGTCAGGGCACCGGTTTCTCCGTCGTCGACCAGCTCCGCGAGCGCCCCGAGCCGGGACGCCACCACGGGCACGCCGTGGGCGAAAGCCTCCACCACCACGAGTCCGAAGGTCTCATACGAACGCGCCGGCACCACGGCGGCGCGCGCGGACCGCAGGATTTCCATACCGGCCGCCCACGGCAGTTGACCGAGAACCTGAACCGACGGGTCTTGGCGGGCCCGTTCCTCGGCCGCCGCCCGCAGCGGACCGTCGCCCACGACGACCAGCCGGCCGAGCGAGGAATCCCACGCCTGCAGGAGATCCGCGAAGCCCTTGTCCTCGCTGAGCCGCCCGAGGAAAACGACCGCGTCGCCCGCGCCACTGCGCACCTCGCCCGAGTGCGGTACGGCGTGCGGCTTCACCACGAACCGCTCCGCGTCGAACCCGGCCGCGGCGTACCGCTCGCCGACGAACTCGGACGGTACGACGAACGTGTCGACGTACCGCTGCCACGTGTGCATGGTGTTGTGTACGCCGATGCTCACCGCCAGCGGCAGCGTCTGCACCCGCGACTCGCGATAGCAACCGTGGCGCACGGCGGCCAGCGGCAGCTTGCCGATACACGACTCGCACGGGCCGCCGTCGCGCTGCAGGACGGCGTTCGCGCAGAGCAGGCGGAAGTTGTGCAGCGTCGCCACGACCGGGAGGTCCAGCCGGTGCGCCGCGCGCAGGACCGAGGCGCTGAACAACGGGAAAGTGTTGTGCACGTGCACCACGTCGGGCCGCTGCGCCTGCAATAGCTTCGTTAAATCGCGGTCGGCCGAAAATGACCAGACGGAGCGAAACGGTAACAGTGCGCGATCTTTTCGCCCCAGTTCGGCGATGTCATCGCTGTTCCGGGCGTAGAAGTCGATCTCATGTCCTGAGTTACGCAACAAATCAACCGTTTGCGCGACAACCGTGTTCTCCCCGCTGGGTTGACCGGTTCGGTAACGGTTGTGCAGCATTGCGACCCGCATGGCACTACCTTATGTCCCTGAGTGATGTCCCTGAGTGGCTACACCTGGTCTCCCGCTCTGTCTCGCCCGCTCCCAGGAGAGTGCATTGAGGAAGTTGTGGTTCGGAGCGCTCATCGCTGCGGCGGTCGCGGTCGTTACAGTCGCGGTGCCGGTGATCGCCAAGGAGAACAAGGCGACGACCGCGGCGAAGGTGCAGGAGTCCGAGCAGGCCGCGACCCGCGCGCTGCCTTCACATCGTCCGGGCAAGCCCACCGGCACGCCGTCCGCGAAGCCTTCGCCGAAGACCACGGCCACCACCGCGCCGTCGAAGAAGCCCGGCGCCACGACGCACCCCAAGAAGCCTGCCACGACACCGACGAAGCCGGTCGAGCCCAAGATCCCGACGCCGCCCGCCGTCGACTCCGACGAGGCCGGGCCCGCCGTCGCCGGGCCGTGCACGGGCGTGGTGATCAAGCCGGGCCAGGACGCCCAGTCGATCGTCAACTCCAAGCCGGCCGGTACGACGTTCTGCTTCGCCGCCGGCCTGCACCGGATCAGCGACACCATCCGCCCGAAGGCGAACCAGGTGCTGGCCAGCGCCCAGCGCGCCGTACTCACCGGATCGATCCCGCTCGCCGGGTGGGCGCGCTCCGGGTCCGTCTGGGTCGTGCGGGGCGCACTGCCATCGGCGTACGGCAAGAGCGGTGAGTGCGAGGACAACAACGCGAACATCTGCTACCTGCGGGAGCAGTTGTTCCTCGACGGCACGCACCTGACGCGAGTCGCGAGCCTGGCCGCGGTGAAGGCCGGCACGTTCTACGCCGACTATGCGGCGAACGCGATCTACCTCGGCAGCAACCCGGCCGGGCACGAGGTCGAGATGTCGAAGACCGCGACCGCGATCGAGTCCGGCGCGAGCGGCGTGGCCGTCCGCGGACTGACCATCGAGCACTTCGCCAGCGCACCGCAGGCCGGGGCGCTGGTCTCCGGGCCGGGGTGGAAGGTGACCGCCAACGACGTCCGCTGGAACCACGCGGTCGGCGTGATGCTGGTGAAGGCCAACAGCACGAAGGTCGACAAGAACCTGATCCACCACAACGGCCAGCTCGGCCTCGGCCAGTACAGCTCCGCCGCCGCGGCCGTCACCCGGAACGTGATCAGCTCGAACAACACCGACGGCTTCTGGATCGCCGACTGGGAGTCCGGCGGCATCAAGTCGACCCGCTCCTCCGGCACCGTCAGCGGCAACGTGATCAAGTCCAACAAGGGCATCGGGATGTGGGCCGACGTCGCCGACGACGGCCGGGTGATCAGCGGCAACCAGATCGTCGGCAACGCGGCGGACGGCATCCGGTTCGAGATCAGCCGCAACGGCACGATCGAGGGCAACACGGTGACCGGCAACGGGTTCGGCACCGGCCGCGGCTCCGGGACGTCGCTGTGGGACGGCGGCGGGATCAACGTGAACACCTCGACCGGGGTGACCATCAAGGGGAACCGGGTCTCGGGCAACGTCAACGGCGTCACGATCCAGTCCCGGACCCGGGGCACCGGCCCGTGGGGCACCTATCTGCTGCGCGACGTCCAGGTGAGCGGCAACACGATCGAGATGACCGGCGGCACCCAGGCCACCGGCATGGTGCAGAACTCCGGCGCCGAGGTGCCCGCCGGCGAAGTGGTGTTCAGCGGCAACAAGTACCTGCTCGACGACCTCGGCACCCAGCGGTTCGCGCGCTTCGGCGCCAAGCTCACCGCGGCCGGCTGGCGGCAGGCGGGCCTGGACAAGGTCGGCAGCTTCCTCGCCGACTGATCGCTTGCTCATCGCAACATATTTGTGCGCTACGTATTGCCATGACTACGTGACGTAGGGGTAACCTGCGTAGCGAAGCCGCGCCATGGGGGGTGCGCTCAGGGCTACCTGTGCCACCGGAGGCTCCGCTATGAAAACTACAGTTCTGGCATTTGTTGCAGTCGGCACCGGTCTGGTTGCCGTCGGCCCGCTGCCTGCGAGGGCTGCGCCGACCGGCGACGACCTGACGCTCGACGACCAGCAGACCGTGTCCACGCCGCCGGCCGACGGCACGTTCCGGACCGGCCCCGCACTCGCGCCGGCCTGCACCGGCGTCCCGATCCGCACCACCGACAACGCCGCCAAGGTGGTCGACGACGCCCCGACCGGTACGACGTTCTGCTTCACGGCCGGCTGGCACCGGATCACCGAGACGATCCACCCGAAGGCGGACCAGGTGCTTGCCGGCAACAGCGGCGCCGTCCTCACCGGATCCGTCAGGCTGACTCGCTGGACGCCGAACAACGGCGACTGGGTGACCACGGGCGTCCTGCCACCGGCGTACGCGCAGACCGGGCAGTGTGAGGACAACACGGCCAACATCTGTTATCTGGGCGAGCAGCTGTTCCTGGACAGCAAGCACCTGACCCGGGTGGCCACCCGGGACAAGGTTGCCCCCGGCACCTTCTATGCCGACTACGCGGCGAACGCCGTCTACCTGGGCAGCGACCCGGCCGGGCATTCGATCGAGATGTCGAAGACGCAGACCGCGATCGAGTCCGGCGCGACCGGGGTGACAGTGCGCGGCCTGACGATCGAGCACTTCGCCACTCCCCCGCAAGGCGGTGCGGTGGTCCTCGGCCTCGGCTGGCGGGTGTACGCCAACGACATCCGCTGGAACCACGGCGTCGGGGCGATGCTGGTGAACGCCGACGGCGCGGTGCTCGAGAAGAACCACATCCACTCGAACGGCCAGCTCGGCATCGGCCAGTACAGCACCCTCAAGGCGACCATCGCGGCGAACGAGGTCAGCTACAACAACACCGACGGCTTCTGGATCGCGGACTGGGAATCCGGCGGGATCAAGACCACCTGGTCCAGCGGCGGCTCGGTGAGCGGGAACCTCATCCGGTACAACCGGGGCGTCGGCCTGTGGAGCGACGCGTACGACGACAGCCGGACGTTCAGCAACAACCAGATCCTCGGCAACGCGGCGGACGGGATCCGCTACGAGATCGGGCGCAACGGCGTGATCGCGGACAACGTGATCAGCGGCAACGGCTTCGGCACCGGCCGCGGCTCCGGTACGTCGCTGTGGGACGGCGGCGGGATCAACGTGAACACGTCGTCGAACGTCCAGGTCCGCGACAACGTGGTGGCGAACAACGTGAACGGGATCGCGATCCAGTCCCGGACCCGCGGCTCCGGCCCGTGGGGTACCAACGTGCTGCGGGACATCGTCGTCGCGGGCAACCAGGTGACGATGCGCGGCGGGACCACCGCGACCGGCATGGTGCAGAACTCCGGTGCGGTGATCCCGGCCGGCGAGGTCGCGCTGAACGACAACACCTACATCCTCGACAGTCTCAGCGCCGAGCGGTTCCAGAAGACCGGCCAGTGGTACACCGCGAAGCAGTGGCGCGCCACCGGCCAGGACACCACGAGCGACTTCACCATCGGCAAGGCGATCCTGGACGCGACCGGACTCCTCAGAATCCTGCCTGCAGGGAGCTGACGTGGTCGACGAGGAGGTCGCGAAACAGGGCTGAGTCGCGGAGGTCGGGCGTGAAGATCGAGTCGACGGCGAGCAGGGCATCGACCAGCGCGCCGGGCTCGGCCACCCCCGCGACCGCGGCCTTCAGCCGGTCCGCCTGCGGGTCGTCCAGGTCCGGCGTGCGCTGCACGTAGACCATCCAGGCGGCGACCGCGAGCGAGATCATCCGCGGTTCGGCGCCGGCGGCCAGCCGGTCGCGGACCGTGCCGAGCATCCGCACCGGCAGCTTGACCGAGCCGTCCATCGCGACCTGCCGGGTGCGGTGCTTCAGCGCCGGGTTCTCGAACCGCTCCAGCACAGTCGCGCCGTACGCGGCCAGGTCCAGCCCGTCGGGCGGCGTCAGCGTCGGTACGACGTCGTCGGTCATCAGCTGCCGCGCGAGCCGGCCGAGCTCCTCGTCGCGGACCGCCTCGGCGATCGTCTCGTACCCGCGCAACGCGCCGAGGTAGGCGAGCATCGAGTGGGTGGCGTTCAGCATCCGCAGCTTGGCCTGCTCCCACGGCGCCACGTCCGCGGTGAGTACGGCGCCGCCACGCTCCCAGGCGGGCCGCGGACCGGCGAAGTCGTCCTCGATCACCCACTGCAGGAAGGGTTCCGCGACCACCACGGCCTCGTCCCGGACGCCGAGCAGCCGGGCGGCCTCGTCGCGGTCCGCGTCGGTGGTCGCCGGCACGATCCGGTCGACCATGCTGGCCGGGAACCGCGTCGCCTCGAACGCCGGCGGGATCTTGCCGAGCGCCTCGAAGTAGTCGGTCACCAGCCGGCGCAGGAACGGTCCGTTGGCCACCAGGTTGTCGCAGGACACGATCGTCAGCGGCTCGTCGCGCCGGGCGATCGCCGCGGCCAGCTGGCCGACGACGGTGCGCGGCGGGCGGCCGGTCAGGTCGGCCTGGATCTCCGGGTCGTCGAGGTTCAGCCCGGCGCCGGCGGCCCGGTACCCCTTCTCCGTGACGGTCAGCGTCACCACCGACACCGCCGGGTCCGCGATCCGCGCGACCACCGCCTCCGGGTCCTCGGGCGCGGTCAGCACCTCGCGGATGCTGCCGATCACCTGGACCGACGGCTCCCCGAGGCCGCGTTCCAGGACCGAGTAGAGGCCGTCCTGCGGCGCCAACTGGTCCCGGACCGTGGTGGAGCGCTGGCTCACGCCGGCGATCCCCCACCGGGTCTCGCCCGTCTCCACCGCCGCCCGTTCGGTGACGACGGCCTGGTGCGCGCGGTGGAACGCGCCGATCCCGAGATGCACGATGCCGACCGACACCGCGTGCGGGTCGACCGCGGGGGCGACGGGGAGCTGGGTGAGACTCAGCCTGTTCAACTGACGGAACCTTTCATTCTGAGGGTTCTTCCTTCACACGGGCCACGAGTTGCGTGGGATTCACGAAGCGCAGCGCCACCACCAGCAGGACCAGCATCATCGCCGTGTAGATGACGGCCATCGAGTCGACCGACTGCTGCGCGCGGATGCCCGCGGCGGACATCGAGTAGTACAACGCGACCACGAGGGTCTGCGAGTCCGGTCCGGCGGTCAGGAACGTCAGCTCGAACATACCGACGGTGCGGACCAGCACGAGGATCGCCGAGGCCAGCAGGCCCGGGACGAGCAGCGGGGCAAGGATCTTCAGGAACACCGCGCGGGTGCCGGCGCCGAGCATCCGGGCCGCGTCCTCGATCCGCGGATCGACCTGCTCGATGAACGGCGTCATCGTCAGGATCACGAACGGCACCGACGGCACCAGGTTGGCCAGCACGACCCCCGACAGGTGTCCCGCGAAACCGAACTTGTAGAGCACGGTCGCGAGCGGGATGCCGTAGGTGATCGGCGGCATCAGGATCGGCAGCAGGAACGTCAGGTACACCAGCCGCTTGCCGGGGAAGTTCTTCCTGGCCAGCACGTACGCCGCGGGCGCGCCGACGAGCACCGACAGGACGACGACCAGCGCCGACACGAGCAGCGTGACGACGATGACGTGGAACAGCGTGAACTCGCGCCACGCGTCGCCGTACCACTGGGTGGTGAAGCCGCTCGGGAACCAGGTGTCGAACCACTTCGTGCCGAACGAGCTGACCAGCACCGAGAGCACGACGCCGGCCAGGTTCACGAAGAAGAACACCACCACGGCCCAGATCACCCAGCCGAGCGGCGTGGCCCGGACGGATCTCGCCTTCGCGCTCATCCCTTGCCTCCCGTCGATCCGGTGTAGAGCCGCGACCGCCACAGCAGCACGACCGCGACCACGATCAGCTCGACCGCGCCCATCACCATCGCGATCGCCGAGGAGTACGCGTAGTCGTACTGCTCGTACGCCGCCTGGTACGCCGCCAGCGAGATGACCCGGGTCGATCCCGCCGGGTTGCCGACCAGCACCGCGGACGGGAAGACCGAGAACGCGAGGACGAAGGTCAGCAAGAAGGTTGTCGCCAATCCGGGCGCGAGCAGCGGGAGCGTGATCCGGCGGAAGCGCTGCGCCCGCGACGCGCCGAGGGTCGCCGCGGCCCGCTCCAGCGTGGGGTCGATACCGGACAGGTACGACAGCACGAGCAGGAACGCGAACGGGAAGCCGGTGATGACGAGTGAGAAGAACACGCCCCAGTAGTTGTTTGTCAGCCGGATCGGATTGTCAACAATCTGCAGGCTGAGCAGGATCCGGTTGAACCAGCCCGTCGGGCCGAGGTAGTTCAGCAGCCCCTGCGCGGTGAGGACCGTGCCCAGGGTGATCGGTACGACGAGGATCGTGGTCAGCAGCCGCTTGCCGCGGAACCGGCCGCGCAGCCGGAAGGCGATCGGCACCGCGGCGAGCACGTTCAGCAGCGCCGCGGGCAAGGCGATCTTCAGCGTCGTCGCGATCGTGTCGCGCTGATAAGCATCGCTGAAGAACTTGTCGTAGTTGGCCAGCACGCCGCCGCCGTTCATCGGCTGGAACGACAGGCTGAGCCCGTAGAGGAACGGGTAGACGAACAGCAGCAGGACGAAGATCGTGGCCGGGAGCAACAACCACAGCCGCCGGTCGACGCCGCGCTCGGCCAGCCGGTGCTGCCAGGTCGCGCTCATGACGGATACACCAGGAGCCGCCCCGGCGTGACCGCCAAGGCCACCCGCTCCCCCGGCTCGACCCGCTGCTCGGTGCGCACATGCACCCGCAGCTCCCCGTCCAGGACCACCTCGACCGCCCGCTCGCGCCCCTGGTACTCGACGACCTCGACGAGTCCCTTCACGCCGTCGTCGCTGAGTTTGAGGTCCTCGGGACGGACGGCGGCGATCACGTCGTCTCCGTGCGCGACGGCGCCCTGCGCGGCGCCGCGGACCGGCGTACCGCCGAGCTCGACCGTCACCTGGTCGCCGTGCAGCTGCGCGGCCTTCAGCGGCAGCAGGTTGCGGTACCCCATGAAGTCCGCGACGTGCCAGGTCGAAGGTTTCGTGTGGACCTGCTCGGGAGTACCGATCTGCTGGACCTTGCCCTTGCGCATGACGACCAGGCGGTCGGCCATGCTGAGCGCCTCCTCCTGGTCGTGCGTCACGTACACGGTCGTCAGCCCGAGCGACTGGTGCAGCCGGCGGATCTCGGTACGCATCTCCAGCCGGAGCTTGGCATCCAGGTTGCTCAGCGGTTCGTCCATCAGCACCAGCGACGGCTCGAGGACGGTCGCGCGGGCGATCGCCACGCGCTGCTGCTGCCCGCCGGACAGCTGGCCCGGCAACTTGCTCGCATGCTCGGTCAGCTGCACCATCTCGATCGCCTCGGCGGTCCGCCGCCGGACGTCGTCCTTCGGCAGGTGCCGCATCCGCAACCCGAAGGCGATGTTGTCCCGGACGGTCAGGTGCGGGAACAGCGCATAGTTCTGGAACACCATGCCGAAGCCGCGCTTCTCGGGCGGCAGCGTGTCGATCCGCTGGTCGTCCTGCCAGATCGCACCCGCGGTCAGCGGGAGCAGGCCGGCCAGGCAGTTCAGCGCGGTCGACTTGCCGCAGCCGGACGGACCGAGCAGGGCGATGAACTCGCCCCGCTCGATCGTCAGGTCCAGCCCGCTCAGCGCGTCCGCCGTACCGAACCGGCGGGTGACGCCGTCGAGCCGGAGCTGCGTGAATCCCGAGGTCGACGAGGTCACTGGCTCTTCACCTTGCTGCCGCCGACCTCGCGGTCCCACTTGTCGAAGGCGGCCACCAGCGCCTTCGCGTCCAGCGGCACCTCGGTCGGATTGTCGGCAATCAGCTTGTCGTACTCCGGCCGGCCGAACTCGGTGATCGCGTCCTTGCTCTCCTGCGGCGCCTGCGTCAGCTCGACGCCCTTGATCGCCGGGCCCGGGTAGAAGTAGCCCTTGTCGTACGCCTTGGCCTGCTGCTGCGGCGTCAGCATGAACTGCAGCAGCTGCAGGATCGCGGCCTGCTTGTCGGCCGACACCCCCTTCGGTACGACGGCGTAGTGCGCGTCGGTGACCCAGTGGAAGCCCTCCAGCGGCGTGATCGCGGCCTCCTTCGGGACCGTGCCGAGCACCCGCGGGTTGATGTCCCATCCCGTCGTGCTCGCGATGATGTTGGCCGAACCGTTGGCGAGCGCCTTCATCGTGTCGGCGGTGCCGGACGGGTAGAAGTCGACGTACTGGTTGAGCTCCTTCAGGTACGCCCAGGTCTTGTCCCAGCCGTTCACCGGGTCCTTCGGGTCCTTGTCGCCGAGGATGTACGGCAGGCCCATCAGGAACGTGCGGCCGGGGCCGGAGTTGGCGGGCCGGGCGTACATGACCTTGCCCTTGTTGGCCTTCGCGTAGGCGAGCAGGTCCGCGGCGGTCTTCGGCGGCGACGCCACCTTCGACGGCATGTACTCGAGGAGCGGGCCGGACGGGTAGTACGTGACCGTCACGCCTTCCTTGCCGCCCAGCTCTTGCATCTTCTGCGCTGGTGGGAGGTAGTCCTTCATCCCGGGCAGCCGGTCGGAGTACTTCGAGAGCAGGTCGGTCCACAGGCCCTGCTCCTGACCGGCCGCGAGCCCGTCGGTGCCCGTGAGCACCAGGTCGATGTCGACCCGGTTCGCGTTCTGCTGGGCCTTGATCTTGCCGGCCAGCTCGGGCGCGGGGCCTTTCGAGTAGGTGACCTTCGAGATCACGTCGTGGTGCTGCTGGACGAAGTCGTCGATCATCCCCTGGGTCAGCTGCAGATTGCCGGCCACGTCGAGGACGTTCAGCGTGACGGCCTTGGCCGGCTTGTCGGGTACGTCGCCACCGCCGTCGGTGGCGGGCTTGTTCGGCGCCGGGGCGCCGCACGCAGTCAACATGGTCACCGCGGCGAGCACGGCCACCAGACCGGTGACCGCGATCATCTTCCGCTGCAGATGCATCGGGTATCTCCTCGGATCAGGGCGGGCCCGGCACGGCGTCGCCGCCGCGCCGGGGTGATCACTTCTGTGGTGCTGGTCCGGTCGAGTCCCGGACGATCAGTTCCCCGTGCAGTTCCCCGTGCTTCAAGCGCTGGCCCTGGGCGGCGTCCGGGTCGTCGAGCAGTGCGAGCAGCAACTCGACGGCGATCCGGCCGGCCTCCTGCTTCGGCAGCCGGACCGTGGTCAGCGCCGGCCGGGCCATCCGGGACATCGCGATGTCGTCGACCCCGACCACGCTCAGGTCGCCCGGGACCGAGATGCCGCGGCTGTGCAGGCGGGCCAGCAGACCGATCGCGACCAGGTCGTTGTAGGCCACGACCGCCGTGGCGCCGGTGGCGACGACCTGATCGGCGGCCGCCATGCCGCCCTCGTACGTCGGCGCGAAGTTGCCGACCGGCGCCAGCTCGGCCTGGAGCGCCTCGGCCGCAGCGCGCAGACCGACGCCCCGGTGCTGGGTCGACCAGGAGGTGGCGGGCCCGCCGACCCAGGCGATCCGGCGGTGGCCGAGGGCAACGAGATGGGCGACGGCCTGCCGCATCCCGTCCTCGTTGTCGTAGGTGACGCCGGGCAGGCCTCCGGCGGTGCGGTTGACCAGCACGACGGCCGTGTCCTGGGCGATCGCCTCCAGCTCCGCGTCGCTCGCGCGCGGCGAGCACAGCACGACGCCGTCGACCTGCTTCGACAGCGCCCGCACCAGGCCGGCCTCGGCGGCCGGGTCCTCGTCGGTGTCCGCGACGAAGACGGCGACGTCGTGGTGCCGGGCGCGGGCCTGCACGCCCTTGGTGAGGCTGGCGAAGAACGGGTTCGCCAGATCGGGGACGAGGAGGCCGATGGTGCCGGTCCGGCCGGTGATCAGGCCGCGGGCGGCGCGGTTCGGCTCGTAGCCGAGCTGTTCGACCGCGGCCGCGACGCGGGCCCTGGTGGCCGCGTTGACCATGCCGGGCAGTGAGAGCGCCCGCGAGACCGTGGACGGCGATACGCCGGCCAGCCGCGCCACGTCCCGGATCGTTGCCGCCATGGTCATCTCCTCAGGTCGGGGTTGAGTCTGCAATCGGTTGCAGTTTGTGTCAAGGCACCGGGTCGTGGACGGCGGCTTGTGCTGACAAGGTCCGACTGCAATCCTTTGCAGAACACGTTTCAGCCCAGCATCGGAGGATCAATGCCGAAGGCTCTGCAGCCCCATCCGGACCGCGCCCTGCCGGCCGGCGCCGCGCGGGACGTCGCCCGCCGGATCCACGCCTCGACGAAGGACCTGCCGCTGCTGTGCCTGCACGGTCACGTCGACATCGGGCTGTTCGCCGCCGACGCGCCGTTCGGCAACCCGGCCGAGTTGCTGGTCGTACCGGACCACTACGTGACCCGGATGCTGATCTCCCAGGGCGTCTCCCCCGACAAGCTCGGGCTCCCCCGCCGCGACGGCCGGCAGACCGCCGAGCCGCGGGAGATCTGGCGCGAGTTCTGCACCAACTGGCACCTCTTCCTCGGCACCCCGAGCCGCTACTGGCTGGAGCACGAGTTCGCCGAGGGGCTCGGGCTGACGGTGCACCCGTCCGCGGAGACCGCCGACGAGCTGTACGACCAGATCATGGCGCGGATCGCGGAGCCCGGCTTCCGGCCGCGAGCGCTGCTGGATCGCTTCAACATCGAGCTGATCTCCACCACCGACGCGGCCACCGACGACCTCGCCCAGCACGCGCAGCTGGCCGCCGACCTGCCCGGCCGGGTCGTGCCGACCTTCCGCCCGGACGCCGTAGCCCACCTCGACCGCGACGGCTGGCCGCAGCTCATCAGCCAGCTCGGTGCACTGGCCGACGTCGACACCTCGACGTACGACGGATTCCTGGACGCTCTCCGGCAGCGTCGCCAAGCGTTCGTCGCCGCGGGCGCCCGGGCAACGGACCACGGCCACCTCAGCGCCGCCGCCGTCCCGCTGACCGATGCGGAAGCGCAAAGGATCTACGCCGGCGCGCTGAAGGGCGATGTGACGCCGGCGGACGCCCAGGCGTTCGCGGGCCACATGCTGTACCAGTCGGCGGTGATGTCGGCCGAGGACGGTCTCGTCATGCAGCTGCACCCGGGTGTCCTGCGGGACCACGACCCGGCGATCTTCGCGACGTACGGTCCGGACCAGGGGCACGACATCCCGGTCGCGGCCGAGTTCACGCGGTCGCTGCGGCCGCTGCTCGAGCGGTTCGGACACGCCGACAACTTCCGGCTGGTGCTGTTCACCGTCGACGAGACGGTCTACAGCCGCGAGCTGGCACCGCTGGCGGGCGTGTACCCGGCCGTGCGGCTGGGTGCGCCGTGGTGGTTCCTGGACAGCCCCGACGGTATGCGCCGGTTCCGCGAACTCGTCACCGAGACGGCCGGTTTCTACAACACCAGTGGCTTCGTCGACGACACCCGCGCGTACCTGTCCATCCCGGCGCGGCACGACCTCGCGCGCCGGATCGACGCCGGCTACCTGGCCAACCTCGTCGTCCAGCACCGGCTGGACGAGGACGACGCGCTCCACGTCGCCAAGGCGCTGGCGTACGACCTGGCGAAGGACACGTACCTCTCCAACCGGTAGTCTCACGCAATCTGTTCGCCGGGGGTGCGTGAAGGGACCGGGATGAGGCGTGGGGCCGTCGCGGCTGCTGGAGCCGCAGTGCTGGTGTTGTCGGGGTGTTCGGACACGGGCACCGCTCCCGAACCCTCGAAGGCCCCGCCGACCGTCACGGTGACGGTTCCAACCGCTCCCCCGGCCGCGGCCGCCGCCGTACTCGGACCAACAGGGCCGAGTACGGCGAAACCGTGCAGCGGGACTGCCATCGCGGTCGGCGTGGACCCGCAGCCGGTCATCGACGCCGCCCCCGCCGGCACCACCTTCTGTTTCGCGAAGGGCCTGCACCGCATCACGCGAGCGATCCGCCCACGCCAGAAAGACACGCTCGCCGGCGACCCGGGCGCAGTGCTGAGCGGTGCGATCCGGCTGACCGGGTGGGCCCACAACGGATCTGCCTGGTCGGTGCAGGGCGTGCTGCCCCCGGCGTACCCGCTCAAAGGCCAGTGCGAGGACAACAAGACCAACCCCTGTCAGCTCGGCGAGCAGCTGTTCGTGGACGGCAACCATCTGACCCGGGTCATGAGCCGCGCGCAGTTGAAGCCCGGCACGTTCTACGGCGACTACACCGCGAACATCGTGTACGTCGCCGACGACCCGGCCGGCCACGTCGTCGAGATGTCCCGGACGCGGACGGCGATCGAGAAGTCCGCGGACGACGTGACCGTCACCGGCCTCACGATCGAGCACTTCGCCTCGAAGCCCCAGGGCGGCGCCGTCCAGGTCGGCACCGGCTGGAAGGTCACCGGCAACGACGTCCGCCGCAACCACGCCGTCGGCATCATGGTGATCGAGGGCGACAACGCCGAGGTCAGCCGGAACACGGTCGCCGACAACGGCCAGCTCGGCATCGGCCAGTACAAGTCGGCCGAGGTGAAGATCACCGCCAACCTCGTCACCCGCAACAACACCGACGGGTTCTGGATCGCGGACTGGGAGTCCGGCGGGATCAAGTCGACGCGCTCGTCCGGCGAGGTGAGCGGTAACGACATCGTCGCCAACTTGGGCGTCGGGATGTGGAGCGACATCGCGGAGTACGACCGCCGGATCACCGGGAACCGGATCCGCGACAACGCCGCGGACGGCATCCGGTACGAGATCAGCTACGCCGGCGTCATCGACCAGAACGTCGTCCAGCGCAACGGGTTCGGCACCGGCCGCGGGTCCGGCGGCACGCTCTGGGACGGCGGCGGCATCAACGTCAACACGTCGTCCGACGTCCAGGTCCGCGGCAACCTGATCCAGGACAACCGCAACGCGCTGTCGATCCAGTCCCGCACCCGCGGCGACGGCCCGCGCGGCACGTACGTCCTGCGCAACGTCCTGGTCGAGGGCAACCTGGTCGTGATGAGCGAGGAGTCGACGCTCGGAGTCGTCGAGAACAAGCGCTCGCCGACGCAGCCCGGATCCGTCACCTTCCGCCGCAACAGCTACCAGGGCGCCGACCGGTTCGCGTACCGGGGCAGGACGATGACCTGGCCGGAGTGGCAGCAGTCCGGCTTCGACAAGGATTCAGTGAGCAGCTGAACGTCTTCGCTGCCGGAGGCGGTCCGCGTCGCAGATCGCCGCGGCGACCAGCAGGTGCACCGTCATCGACGACAGGTCCGACAGGCCGCTCTCGTTCAGCGAGGCAGCCGTCACGTATCCGAGCAGCAGGGCGCCGCAGGCCTTGACGTACGGCGTCGGCGCGCGCAGCACCGACACCCAGGCGAGGATCAGCGCGAGCCCGACGATCGCCACCGCGAGCAGCCCGGTCTCCCAGTAGAGGCCGAGCCAGCTGTTGTCGATCGCCATCACGTCGACGTCACCCTCGCCGCGGGTGAGCAGCACCCGTTTGTTGCCGAGGCCGTGGCCGATGATCGCGGTCTGCGTGGACACCTTCTCGTCGAGGACCGCTTGCCAACTGGTGGTCCGGCCGCTCAGCGAGCTGATCTGCCGCGTGCTCTGGCCGCGCAGCAGCCAGTCGTGCAGCGAGCCGATGGTGAGGAACGCCAGCCCGAGCAACCCCGGTACGGCGAGACTCACGAATCGGCCCGTCCAGGTCTTCCGCGTGATGATCAGCGCGATCACCAGGCCGAACGCGACGGCCGCCGCCGAGGTCCGCGTCCGGCTCGCCGCGATCAGCACACCGCCGAGACCGATCAGCGTCACCGCGGGCAGCGTGGCCAGTTTGCGGCAGACCAGCCCGATCACCGCCAGCCCGAGCAGCACCGCTCCGACCTCGCCGACGCGCGGCGGCAGCATCGGGATGATGACGCCCTGCAGCCGGTACCCGGCGCCGAGGGACCGCAGCGGGCGCCACGCCTGCGACGGCGCGTAGGCAAGGCTCAGCACGACAGTTGCTGCCAGCAACAGGTGGGCCCACAGGTGTGCGCGGACCAGCCGCTCCGGCACCTGGACCAGCGGCCGGTAGAGCAGGAAGATCAGCACCAGGCCGATCAGGAACCGGGCCAGGCGGGTCAACGGCCCCATCGGCTCAGCCAGCAGGAACGCGGTCGCGCACGCGAACAGCACGTACATCACGTACAGCCAGGAGGCCGGATTCACCCGCGTCCGGAACCCGGGCTTGGTCGCCGCGAGCGCGACCAAGAAGACCGCACCGAGCAGCAGACCCTTGGCGATGCTGTTCGTGGAACCGGTGGTGCCCTGCGGCGCCGCGACCCGTGACGACCACGGCTGGACGCCGAGCACGAACAGGCACCACAGCAGCAGCCAGAACCAGGCCGGGCGCTCGCTCTCGCCCTCGACCGTGCCCGGCACCGCCGGAGCCAAGCGTGTGCCCGACATGCTGGCCATCAGCGCGACGGCGTGCCCGCGTCCAGCGGCTTGTAGTTCAGCGGGATGCCGAGCGTCTCGTCCTGGGTCGACGTGCCGATCAGGACGACGCCCAGCACCGGGGCGCCGGCGAACTGCAGCGCGCCCGTCAGCCGCGCGACGTCCATCTCCTTGTCGAGGCCGACCTGGACCACCAGCACCGAGGCGTCGACCGCCGCGGCCAGCGGCGTGATGCCGTGCCGCCCGACCGAGGCGGGACCGTGGATCACCACGGAGTACCCCGGCGGGAGGTCCGCGACGATGCCGGGGACCAGTGACGGGCCGACCGCCGCGGCGGTCTCCTCGTGGTTCAGGCCCGGCGGCAGCACGTACAGGTCCGCGACGGTGCCCGGGCGGAACAGCTTCCGGGCCCGGATCGCGCGGGTCGCGGCCGGCTCGTTCACCAGATCCGTCAGGCCCTCATGGCCGGTGAGGTGCGGGAGCACCGGCGTACCTTCGATGTCGGCCAGCACCAGCAGGGTCTCACGGCCGTCGCGGGCGTTCGCCTCGGCCATGGCCAGCGCGATACCGGCGGAGTTCGGGGTCGGGGACGCCGACACGACCAGGAGCGCGCCCGGGCCGCCGCCGGCGAAGGCCCGCGGGTTCAGTTCACGCCGCGCCAGCGCGCCGCTCGCCTCCGCGCCGAGCGCGGTGATCTCGTACTGCGGGAGCTCCGGGGCGGACCGCTGCCAGAACCGGCGACGGTTGCCCTCCGAGGCCGCGATCACCGGCGCGGTCGCCGCCCGTGCCGCCTGGTCACGGGTGAGGATGTACGGCGTCAGGTGCGAGCGCAGCAGCGCCAGACCGAAGCCGAGCACCAGGCCGAGGATCCCGCCGACGAGGATGTCGCGGGCAACCATCGGCGACGAGCTCGCGGTGTCGGTCGTCGCGGGCGTCACCAGCTGGCTCCCCGAGCCGACCGTCGACAGCGCCTTCAGCATCGCGGCCGCGTCGTCCGCGGCCTGTCGCGCCTCGGTCGCCAGGCCGACGCGCTGGTCCCGCAGCGCCGCGGCGGTCTGGTTGTCGCCGCGACCGACCGCCTCGTCGATCTGGCTGACCAGACTGCGGGACTGCTGGGTCGCCGTCCGCGACCGGGCCTGCGCCTGCTCGGCCAGGTTGGTGAGCAGCGCCTTGGCCTCGGCGTTGCGCTGGGCGAGGTAGATCGTCGCGATCGCGTTCGCGCGGTCGACCGCCGTCTGCGCGGTCGGGCCGTCGGTGGTGACCAGGTAGGCGTTGTCGGTGACGGCCTTCACCCGGGTGACCGTGGCCAGGTTCTGGATGGTCTGGTCGTTGTCCGGCATCCCGAGCGCCTTGACGACGGCCTTGAGCAGTGTCGGGCTCGCCATCACCCGCGCCTGCGTCTCGGCCGGCAGGTCCATCCCCAGCGGGCCGCTCTTGTCCGCGGACGTCGACAGCTTGCCGACCAGCGCCGGCGGCACGGCCGGGCCGATCACCAACTGGCTCGAGGCGGTCCAGCGCTCGGTCTGGGAGAGCGCGAACACCGAGGCGCCGAGCAGCCCGAGCAGGATGCAGCCGAGGATCAGCCACTTCTGCCGCAGCAGTGACTGAGCGGTCTCCCGCCAGACCACGGTGCCCGGTTCCATCCCCTACCTCCAGTTAGCCGGCCTCCTGGTTCGCCGGCGCCCCAGGATATCCACAGGTGCGGACGGGACGCTCACGCGATCTCGCGGTTGTGCCCTACTCTCTTCCCGGGGGATTTCTGAGGGGTCAGGCGCCACGCGCGCCGATCATGTCCAAGGGGGGACATCGCTACATGACGAAAAGACGGCTGTTCACACGGCTGGGGGTCGTAGGGACGGCGCTGGCCGTCGTCGGGACCGTGCTGATCGCGGCGCCGGCGCAGAGCGTCGAGGCATCGCTCGCGGCCACCAGCAGCTCGACCTGGCAGACCAACGCCAGCGTCCAGGGCATCGCGGTCGCCGCCGGTAAGGCGTACGCCGGAGGCCGCTTCACCAGCGTCCGCCCGCCGGGCGCCACGCCCGGGATCGGCGAGGTCGGGCAGGCCTATCTGGCGGCCTTCGACGCGGGCACCGGCGCGCTGGTCACCTCGTTCACCCCGGTGCTGAACGGTCAGGTCTACGCGGTCGCCGCGTCCGCGGACGGCTCGCGGATCTTCGTCGGCGGTGACTTCACCACTGTCAACGGCCAGACCCGCAACCGGATCGCCGCCTTCGACACCGCCACCGGCGACCTGGTGGCGAACTGGAAGCCTTCGGTCTCGTATCGCGTCAAGAGCATCGCGGTCTCCGGCACGACGGTGTACTTCGGCGGCTCGTTCGGCCTGGTGAACGGCGTGGACCGCCTGCGGCTCGCCGCGGTCGCCGCCGACACCGGCACGCTGTTGCCGTGGGCCCCGGCCGTGAACGGCGACGTGTACGCCGTCGACGCGGCCGATGACGCCTCCAAGGTGTACGCCGGCGGTCAGTTCAGCACCGTCAACGGCACCACGCAGAACACCGTGACGAGCCTCGACCCGGTGACCGGCGCGGTGCTGCCGTTCCCCGGCGCCTCCGCCGTACCGCCGCCGAACGGGTCCTGCACGACGCGGGTGAAGACGATCGACGCCAGCGGCGACACCGTCTACTTCGGCAACGGCGGTGACGGCGGTGGGTGCTTCGACGGCACCTGGGCGGCCGACATCGCGACCAACACGCTGAAGTGGAAGAACCAGTGCCTGGGCGCGACCGAGGCGGTCAAGGTCGTCAACGGCTGGCTGTACAAGGGCTCCCACGCGCACGACTGCGCCAACCAGGGCGCCGGCGGCTTCCCGCAGGGCTTCGGGTACCGCTTCCTGCTGAGCGAGAAGCTGACCGACGGATCGCTCGGCCCGTGGTTCCCGAACACCGACGCCGACCCGGACAGCGTGACGAACGTCGGCCCGCTGGCGTTCGCGACCGGCGGCAACGACCTGTGGGTCGGCGGCGACTTCCTGAACGTGAACGGCACCGGCCAGCAGGGCCTGACCCGGTTCACCAACGCCGCTCCGGGCGCGGCCCCGGCCAAGCCGGCCAAGCTGACGCCGTACAGCGTCCAGCCGGGGGTCGTGCAGATCCACTTCCCGACCGTCGTCGACAACGACGACAGCACGCTGACGTACCGGCTGCTCAAGGGCTTCAGCAACACCACGATCGCGACCTGGACGGCCAAGTCAACCCCGTGGGACCGGCCCTGGCTGAGCTACACCGACACCTCCTCGGCGCCGGGTGAGCAGACCAACTACCGCGTCGAGGTCACCGACGGCAGCACGACGGTGCGCGGCAACTACTCCGACCCGATCACGGTCGCCTCGGCCGCGTCCACGGCGTACGACCAGATCGTCAACGCGGACGGCCCGCAGGCGTACTGGCGGCTCGGCGAGCCGGCCGGGACGACGACGTCCGTCGACTCCTCCGGGCAGAGCAACAACGGCACGTTCACCGGCGTCACGCTGGGCGGCACCGGGGCGATCGCCGGCAACACCTCGATGACGACCAGCACGAGCAGTGGCCGGATGGTCGGCGACAAGGCGTACAGCATGCCGCAGCAGTTCACGGTCGAGGCCTGGGTCAAACAGAGCGGCTTCAACCGCGGCGGCCGGATCATCGGCTTCGGCAACTCCAAGACCGGGAACAGCGGCGGTGGCGGCGACCGGATGCTGTACATGCGGACCAACGGCTCGATCGTCTTCGGCGTGAACGACGGCTCGCAGCGCACGCTGACCAGCCCGTCCGGCAAGAACGACGGCCAGTGGCACCACGTGGTCGGCAGCTACGAGAACGGCGCTATGAAGCTGTACGTCGACGGCGTCCTGTCCGGCAGCGCGCTGGTCGGACCGGCGTCGATCTACTACGGGTGGTGGCGGGTCGGCTACGACCTGACGAACTCGTGGCCGGGCGGCGGAGCGACGCAGACCGGAATGGGCATCGACGAGGCGGCGGTCTACCCGTACGCGCTGTCACCGCTCCAGGTCCAGTCCCACTACGCCGCAAAGTGAAAAGTTAACTCTGGCACAAACTCATAACGCGATCAGGAGGCCCGTTTCCAGTGGGCCTCCTGCAGCGCTAATGTCCTTCGCTGGTGCGTGATGAGGCACGCGCTGACTGATCCCCGCCCAGTCGAAGGACATAAATGAAGAAGTTAGTGCTGGCCGCCATCACCGTTGTGGCCGTGGTGGCCGCGGCGTTGATCCCCTCCGGACCGCCGGTGGAGGCGGCACAGCCGGGCTTCGCTTCCGCGGTCTCGGCGATCAAGCAGACCTCGTGGCAGACCAACAACAGCGTGAACGCGCTGGCGATCGCCGGGAACACCGTGTTCGCCGGTGGTCTGTTCACCAGGCTCCGGCAGCCGGGCAAGGCCTCCGGCCAGGCGCCGGAGGCGGTCCGCACGTACGTCGCCGCCTTCGACCGCACCACCGGGAAGCCGACCGCCTTCGCGCCGACGCTGAACGGCCCGGTGTACGCCATCGCCACCAGCCCCGACGGCAAGTGGGTGGTGATCGGCGGTGACTTCACCACGGTGAACGGCATCCGGCGCAGCAAGATCGCGATGTTCTCGGTCGCCACCGGCAAGCTGGTCGCGGCCTGGGACCCGGTCGTGGCGGCCCGGGTGAAGGCGCTGGCGATCTACGGCAACAGCGTGTTCATCGGCGGGGCGTTCCGCGCGATCGACGGCGCCACCCGCAACCGGCTGGGCGCGGTCCGGCTGATCCAGGGCGACCTGCTGCAGTGGAACCCGAACGCGAACAACGACGTGTACGCGGTCGACGTGGCCGACAACGGCACCCGGGTGTTCGTCGGCGGCCCGTTCAGCACGATCAACGGCAAGGACCACTACTCGCTCGCGATGCTGAACAACACGACCGGCGCGGCCTTCGCGTTCCCGGCCGCGGCGGCGATCCCGAAGCCGACCGCGACCTGCACCACCCGCGTCAAGGACATCGACACCTTGGGCGACAAGGTCTTCGTCTCGAACGGCGGTGACGGCGGCGGGTGTTACGACGGCGTCCTCGCCGCCCAGGTGAGCACCGGTCAGCTGCTGTGGCAGAACAAGTGCCTGGGTGCGACCGAGGCGATCAAGGCGATCGGCAACTGGGTCTACAAGGGCTCGCACGCGCACAACTGCAGCTCGTCGCCGAACGGGTTCCCGGACGGCACCGGCACGCACTACCTGCTGGTCGAGAGCGCGATCAACGGCAACCTCGGCCCCTGGTTCCCGAACACCGACGCGAACCCGAAGAGCACCACGCAGGTCGGTCCGCTGGCGATGGCCGGCACCGCCACCGACCTGTGGGTCGGCGGTGACTTCCTGCACGTGAACGGCACCATCCAGGTCGGCATCACCCGGTTCACGAACGTGGCCGGCGGCGCGGCTCCCGGCCTGCCGAAGGCTCCCACGCTGACGGCGACGACGTCCGGCCGGGTGTACGTGAGCTACACCGACACCTACGACCTCGACAACCTGACCTTGACGTACAACGTCTTCCGTGGCTCGCTGAACGTCGGCTCGAACCAGTACACGTCGTACTTCTGGCAGCCCCGCAAGGTCTACCAGGTGGTCGACCGCGGCCTCGCGCGCGGCTCCACGTACACGTACCACGTGGAGGTCCACGACGGCCGCAACATCAGGAAGGGCGCCTCGGCAAGCGTGAAGATCCCCTAACCACGGCCGACCCGTCCACCGTCGCCCGCGCGGCGGTGGGCGGCGATCGCCCGGTGGGCCTCGTTCCACCAGAGCAGGAGGGTTGCGAAGGAGGCGCCGGCCAGGCCCCAGGCCGCGCCTTCGGGGCCCCAGAGGTAGGCGCCGCCGATGCCGCAGGTGATCAGGACGACGGACGAGATCAGGCGGACCCGGAGGCCGCGGGTGGCGGCGGTCAGGGCGCGGAGAATCGCGAAGGCGCCGGCGTTCGAGGCGCCGAAGGCCTGCAGCAGGATGACGGGGACGAGGACGTTGTGGGCCTGGGTCCAGACGCCCGGGCCGAGCAGCTCCCGCCCGACGACCGGGGGCAGCAGCAGAAAGATCGCGCCCCAGGCCAGCGCGCCCGCGCCGATGCCGAGCGAGATCGCGAGCCCGACCAGCCACAGCCGCCGGTACGAGTGCCGCAGGGCGCGGGCCGCCTCGGGGACCGAGATCATCCGGATGCCCTGGTTCAGCACGTTCACCGGGCCCAGCAGGACCTGGGCGCCGCGGATGCCCGCGGTCGCGACCAGGCCGGCGGCGGCGGTGATGCCGAGCATGTAGACCTGGATGGTGCCGGACACCGCGAGCATCTCCCCGACGTACTTCGGGGTCAGGTCCCAGTTCCGCCGGACCCATTCGCGGATCAGCTGCCGGCGCGGCGCGACGCCTGCCTGGAAGCGGCCGGCGATCGCCGCGATCACCGCGCCGAGTCCCCACGCGAACGTCAGCGAGAACGCCGACGCCGTGTCGGTGAGGTACAGCCCGCCGAAGATCGCCAGCATGCCCAGGAGCCAGATGAGGTCGTTCACGAAGGCCTTCTGCCCCTCGCCGACGACGAAGAACGCCCAGCGCCAGGCGTCTTGCAGGAGCAGTCCCGGCATGGTGACGGCGAAGGCAATCAGGACACCTTTCGACGGAACACCCGGGAACGCCGCGATCGCCAACCCAACGGCCAGAGCCAGGAGGCCGCACAGCACCGCCGCCGCCGTGCTGGCCCGGACAGCTCGTTGCCAGTCCGGCGTGCGGTCTCCGGAGTGCCGCACGGCGAGCGGCTCGGTGGAGACTGCCCGGGACACGTTGAGGGCGATCGTGTAGCCGCCGAACGCGAGGGCGTAGACACCGAAGTCCGCGACCGTGCTCGACCGTGCGACGACGACCCCGACGGCGAGGTTGCTGAGACTCGACAGGGCTTGGTCGGCCAAACCCCAGCTCGCGCGACCGGCCGGTCCGGCCAGCCGCCGGAGTTTCGGTCGCCGGATTCTCACCGCCTCACTCTAGAGGGGACGCGGCGGATGCCGCAGGACACCCAGGAGAAAGCGCGGGATGCCGAGCACGTACCGCTTCCAGAGCCGCCGCGGCTCCTTGTACAGCCGGTAGCTCCACTCCAGCCCGGCGCGCTGCATCCACCGCGGCGCGCGGTCCAGCCGGCCGGTGTGGAAGTCGAAGGCCGCGCCGACCCCGATCAGGATCGTCGCGTTCAGCCGGTCGCGGTGGTCGGCCATCCAGCGCTCCTGCTTCGGCGCGCCGAGCCCGATCCAGACGATGTCCGGGCGGGCCTCGTTCATCCGCGCGACCGTCGCCGCGTCCTCCGCGTCGGTCAGCGGACGGTACGGCGGGCACTCGACGCCGACCACCTTCAAGGCCGGGTGCAGGTCCTGGAACCGTTCGCGCAGCTCGTCCGCCACGCCCTCGGCCCCGCCGTAGAAGTACTGCGTCCAGCCGCGCTGCGCCGCCTCCGCCAGCACCCGCTCGAGCAGGTCCGGACCGGCCACGCGGTCCATCTGCTCGAAGCCCGCCTTCTTCCCGGCCCACACCAGCGGCATCCCATCCGGCACGGTCAGCCCGGACGTGTTGTAGACCGCGGTCAGCCGCTCGTCGGCGCGGGCGTGCAGCAGGGCGTTCATGTCGGTCACGCAGACCAGCTGCCGGTCGCCTTGCTCGATCCAGTCGGCGAAGGTGCCGACCGTGTCGTCAAGGTTCGTCACGCTGACGTGGATACCCAGCACGTCGACGCGGTCGGCGGCCGTGGTGGGTTCGGCCTGGATGTCGGTCATCGGTCGTCCCGTTCCGTCAGCGCCGCCAGATCGGCGTCGACCATGATCCGGACCAGCTCCGGCACGTGCACCTGGGCCTTCCAGCCGAGCTCGGTCGTGGCCTTGGACGCGTCCCCGATCAGCGAGTCGACCTCGGTAGGACGCTCGTAGCGCTGGTCGTGGTCGACGTACTTCTCCCAGTCGAGCCCGACGTGCTCGAAGGACAGCGCGACGAAGTCACGCACGCTGTACGACGTGCCGGTCGCGAT
This sequence comes from Kribbella sp. NPDC004138, assembly GCF_053603655.1. Taxonomy (NCBI): domain Bacteria; kingdom Bacillati; phylum Actinomycetota; class Actinomycetes; order Propionibacteriales; family Kribbellaceae; genus Kribbella; species Kribbella sp. NPDC004138. The sequence goes on along the minus strand of NZ_JBSGFZ010000008.1, from coordinate 65,565 downwards.
CACGTAGTCCGCCGGGGTGTCGTGCTGCAGCATCCGCCACATGCCCTCGACGTACTCCGGGGCGTAGCCCCAATCCCTGGAGGCCTCCAGGTTGCCCAGGTACAGGCGCTGTTCCAGGCCGAGCTCGATGCGGGCGACGGCCCGGGTGATCTTGCGCGTCACGAACGTCTCGCCGCGCCGCGGGGACTCGTGGTTGAACAGGATCCCGTTCACCGCGAACATGTCGTACGCCTCGCGGTAGTTCCGGGTCATCCAGTAGCTGTACAGCTTCGCCGCGCCGTACGGCGACCGCGGGTAGAACGGGGTGTCCTCGTTCTGCGGCGGCGGGGTCGCGCCGAACATCTCCGACGACGACGCCTGGTAGAACCGGCAGTCCAGCCCGATCATCCGGATCGCCTCGAGCAGCCGCGTCGTCCCCATCCCGGTGGTGTCACCGGTGTACTCCGGCTCGTCGAAGCTCACCCGCACGTGCGACTGCGCGGCCAGGTGGTACACCTCGGCCGGCTGGATCGACGCCAGCAGCGTGACGAGTCGGGACCCGTCCGTCAGGTCGCCGTAGTGCAGGAACAGCCGCTTGTCCTGGGCGTGCGGATCCTCGTAGAGGTGGTCGATCCGCTTGGTGTTGAACGTCGACGCGCGGCGGATCAGGCCGTGCACCTCGTAGCCCTTGGCCAGCAGCAGCTCGGCCAGGTACGAACCGTCCTGGCCGGTGATACCGGTGATGAATGCTTTCTTCATGTGACGTTCTCCACGTACCAGCGGTAGGTGGCGGCCACACCGTCTTCGAGGGAAATCGACGGCTTCCACCCGAGCGCCTGTAGCCGGCGCACGTCGAGCAGCTTGCGCGGGGTGCCGTCCGGCTTGGACAGGTCGTTGCTGAGGGCACCGGTGTAGCCGACCACCCGGGCGACCAGCTCGGCCAGCTCCCGGATCGTCACGTCCGCGCCGACGCCGACGTTGATCGGCTCCGGCGCGTCGTAGTGCTCCAGCAGGTGCAAGCATGCATCCGCGAGATCGTCCACGTGCAGGAACTCACGCCGCGGCGTACCGCTCCCCCACAACACGACCTCCGGCGCACTCGAGGCCTTCGCCTCGTGGAACCGCCGGATCAGCGCCGGCAGCACATGCGAGGACGCCGGGTCGAAGTTGTCGTGCGGACCGTACAGATTCGTCGGCATCGCGGAGATCCAGCGCAGGCCGTACTGCCGGCGGACCGCCTGGACCTGCATGATGCCGGCGATCTTCGCGATCGCGTACGCGTCGTTGGTCGGCTCGAGCTCGCCGGTGAGCAGGCTCGTCTCGCGGATCGGCTGTTCGGCGTACTTCGGGTAGATGCAGGACGACCCGAGGAACAGCAGCCGCGGCGTGCGGACCTCGAGGCAGGCGTCCATCAGGTTCACCTGGATGCGCAGGTTGTCGCTGAGGAACTCGGTCGGGTGGTCCCGGTTCGCCAGGATGCCGCCGACCCGCGCCGCCGCGTCGATCACCATCGCCGGGCGATGACGGCGAAGGAACGTGAAGGTCTGCGCCCGATCGCGCAGATCCAGCTCCGCCGACGAAGCGCCGATCAGGTTCGTGTAGCCGGCCGCCTCGAGCCGGCGCCACAGCGCCGACCCGACGAGACCGCGGTGACCCGCAACGTACACCGGTGCATGCCTGGGCAACTCATTGGCCATCAATACGCTCCCGCGCCGTAGAACACCGCGCGCACGGTCTTCCAGAGAATCAGCAGGTCCAAGGTCATCGACCAGTTGTCGACGTACCGCAGGTCGAGGCGGACCGACTCGTCCCAGGACAGGTCGCTGCGGCCGCTGACCTGCCAGAGTCCGGTCAGGCCGGGCTTCACCAGCATCCGCCGCGAGTCGTCGGCGGCGTACAGCGCGACCTCCTCGGCCAGCGGCGGCCGCGGGCCGACCAGCGACATGTCGCCGCGCAGTACGTTGAACAGCTGCGGCAGCTCGTCCAGCGAGAACCGCCGGATCCACCGGCCGAGCGGGGTCATCCGCGGGTCGTTGCGCATCTTGAAGATGACGCCGTTGCCGTCGCTCAACGCGTACAGGTCGCTGAGCCGCGCCTCCGCGTCGACGTACATGCTGCGGAACTTGAGCATCGTGAACTCGACGCCCGCGCGGCCGACGCGCTGCTGCCGGAACAGCACCGGGCCGGAGCTGGACAGCTTCACCGCGAGCGCCAGGCCGATCAGCAGCGGCGCCAGCACGACGACGATGCCGAGGGCAACGACCCGGTCGAAGACCGCCTTCATCAGGTGCGGTCCGCCGCTGACCGACGGCCGCTCCAGGTGCAGCAGGGACAGGCCGGCCACCGGGCGGACCGAGATCCGCGGACCGGCGACCTCGATGATGCCCGGCGAGACGATCAGCTCGATACCGCGCTGCTCCAGCGCCCAGGACAGCCGGCGCAGCGACTGCCCGGCCAGCTCCGGGTCGGTCGCGATCGCGACCACCTCGACCGCGTGCCGGTCGGCGGCGGCGAGGATGTCGGGCTCGTCCAGCGCCTCGACCTCACCGGACTCGCCCCGCGGCCGGCAGGTCGCCACCACCCGGAACCCGTCGGTCGGACGGCTCTCCAGGTGCTCGCACAGCGTCGCGGCCGGGCCACTGCGCCCGACCACGAGAACCCTGTGCATGCAGCGGCCCCGGACCCGGTGCCGATGCAGGTCCTTGCGCAACGCATACCGCAGCAGGAGCGCGGCGACCACCATCACCGGGATCGCCAGCACCACGAAGCCGCGGGCGATCTCGGCCTTCGTCACATACGACGTCATCGCGACCGCCGCGGTGAGCCCGACACCGGCGCGCAGCAGCGACCGGAACTCGTCCGGCCCGGCCCCGTAGAAGCGCGGGTCGTACCCCTTCGACAACGCGACGGCGGCCACCCAGGCCAGCGGCAGCACGCTGCTCACGACCAGGTAGCTCGAGCCGACGTGGTACCCGAACCGGGTGAGCAGCGCGATCGAGACGCCGAGCATCGCGGCGAGCAGGTCCCCGCCGACCGCGGCCCAGCGGTACACCCCGACCCAGCGCGGCTCGGTCGACCGCGACGGCAGCGGAACGATCGCCGGGACCTCGTGCGGGACGACCCAGAGCGGCCGACGGCTGTCCACAGCGTCAGGCGCTTCTGCTCCGCTCACTGCGGCCCCTCGATCCCTCCCGCAACCATCCGGTCACTAACAGTGTCCGCGATGGCGTGCAGCGTGTCCTTGTTCACCCGCGCGTCGGCGACGAGTCACCGAACATTACTACGCGGGCAGGCCGCGGGCGACACAGACTCCACAACCTTGTGAAGACTTTTCACAAGGTTGTGGAGCGGGCGGTTGCCGGGGGCTCAGGCGACCTCGACCTTGGGGATGTCGAACGCCTCGACGACGTCGGCCGGGATGTGCTCCAGGTCGCGGACGCGCAGGTAGTCGCCCATTGTCGTACCGGTGCACTCGGAGTCGATGTTCGGCGCCGACCGGCCTTCCAGCGCGTCGGCGAGGTGCACGGTGCGCAGGTCGATGCTGAACCGGGTCCGGCCCGAGGTGTTCGGCACGCTGGAGTGCAGTTGCGCGCCGGAGAACAAGATGATGCCGCCCGGCTTGCAGATCGGCCGGATCTGCGGGATCAGCTCGACCTCCTCCTCCGGCACCGGCTGCACGCGGGTGTCGGTGCCGATCTGGGTGGCGGCGATCTTCCGGCTGGTCTCGTTCCACTCGGCGTAGTTGTAGACCCGCGAGCTGTTCTTCAGCGGCGTCTGCCAGTACTTGCGGTGGAAGGCCAGGCCGTTGTCGTCGGTGATCGCGAAGATCGGCAGCCACCAGTTCAGCTGCACGTGCGGCGCCGAGTACCAGGTGTCGCGGTGCGGGTGGAACGCGAACGCGATCCCGGTGGTCAGGTAGTCGTTCGACGTCGAGCTGCGCATCCGCGGGACGTCGAAATACGTCTGCTCCTCGTCGCACCCGAAGTCGGCGAGCATCTCCTGGATCAGCCGCTTCGACTCCGGGTGGTGGATGAACTCCGGCTTCAGTTTCGCCAGCAGCGCGGCGTAGTCCTCGACCGCCATCTCGAACTGGGCCGTCTCCGGGTCCAGCGGCGCGAACGCCTCGCGGGCCATCGCCGCGGCGAACTCCGTCAGCGCCAGCGTCGACGGACGCGGCGAGTAGACGAACAGGTCACCGTCGTAGAGCTTGGCGCGCCGCTCGTCGTCGGTGAAGTCGGCGTCGACGTAGATGGAATGCATGATTGTCTCCTCTCAGACAATCGACCGCGCGGGGCGGATCCCCGTGTGTTCGAGAAATGCCAGCAGCCGTTCCCCGGCAGCGGCAGCACTGAACTCCGCCGCGCTCCGGGCCCGCGCGGCGGCCGCCAGCGTGGCGCGTCGCGCGGGGTCTTCCATCAGGCCGATCAGGACGCGTGCCGCGGCGCCGGCATCGTCCAGTGGCCAGAACAGGCCGTCCACACCGGGCCGGACCACCTCGGGCACTCCCCCGACGGCGGCCGCCAGCACCGGCAGGCCTTCCGACATCGCCTCGGCGAGCACGATGCCGAACGATTCGGTCGTCGACGTGTGGCAGTAGACCTGATGCCGACGCATCAGCGCGCGGGCGTCCGGCTGGTATCCGAGGAAGGACACCTGCCCGGCGAGTCCGAGCTCGGCCGCCCGCGCCTCGAGCGCCTGCCGGTCGGCACCGTCGCCGACGACCGAGAGCGTGTACCGGTGGCCGCGCGCGGCGGCCGCGGCCAGGATCTCGAGCAGGTACCGGTGGTTCTTCCGGGAGTCCAGCCGGCCGACCGTGATCAGGTCCGCGAGCGGCTCCGCCCGGTCGACGGCCCCCGCGGTCCGCGAGACCGCGTTCGGGATGACCGCGCTCGGCAGGTCGCGCAGCCCCGGGATCCGGTTCTCGAGGCCGGCCTTGGTGAACTCCGAGACGTAGACGATGCCGTCGAGTCCGCCCAGCACCCGCTCCTCGAACTGCCGGATCGCGCCGAACAGCCGCCCGCCGCGCGGGATCTCGCCCTCGTCGGCCCATTCGTCGGCCTGCGAGATGTTGAAGTGCGCGACCATCACGACGGGCTGGGTACGGCGGACCTGCAGCGCCACCCCGGCCGAGATCGGGCACTGGGCGTAGATCACCGCGTCTGGACGCGCGGCCAGCCGGGTGCGCAGCGCCGCCTTCAGGTAGTGCGCGTGCCAGTACTGGTGCCACCACACGGCGGCGGGCCGGCTGACCGGCCGGATCCCGACCCGGCCCGCGAACACCGGCAGGACGAACGGCGACCGGGCCTCGAACGGGCTGACGATGCTGACCGCCCGCGACGAGTCCCGCAGGTACTCGTCGAACGTGCGGACGTGGCTCTGCAGCCCGGATCCGCCGCGCTGGCGCATCAGGGTCGCGATGACGATCCCGGACCCGGTCATACCGCTGCGCCCTCCGCGGCCGTGCGGGCGTACTCGTGCCGGGACTTGGCCAGCCTGCTCCACCAGATCCCGACCCCGGCGACCGAGGCGATCGCGCTGCCCCAGACGACGCCCTGCGCGTCCCACAGCACACCGCCGATCGCGGCGAGGCCGACGAACAGCGACGTGACGACGATCTGGCACTGCATGGTCCGATCGGCACGCCCGAGGGCCCGCAGCCCGGCGGACGGTCCGACGTGCAGGCATCCGGCCGCGGCGCTCACGATCACGCCGAGCACCAGCGCGTGAGCGCCGGGCCAGACGCTGCCGAGCACCAGCTCGCCGAGACCGAGCGGGAAGATGACCAGGATCACCGCACCCCAGCCGAGTGCCATCGCGGACAGTCCGCCGCTCAGTCCCGCACACAGCCGCCACAACGACCGGTCACCGCGCTGCAGCGCCCGGGCGGCCTCCGGTACGGCGACCTGGCCGACGCCCATCAGCAGCGCGGCGACCGGGCCGATCAGCATCTCCGCGCCGCGGATGGATCCGGCCGCGGCGAGTCCGCCGGTCGCGGCGACGATCAGCGTCCGGACCTGGCCGCCGGCGCCGAGGACGACGTTCTCGACCAGGAACCGCGGTCCGAGGTCGCTGTGCCGCCGCAGCCAGCCGACTGCGTGCGCGGGCCGGGGCAGCACCCCCGATTGCCTGATCCCGTAGAGCCCGGCCAGCGCCGCCGTACCGCCGAAGGTGAGCAGCGCGGCCGTGATCCCGAAGTCCAGGTAGCGGCCACCGAACAGCACCGCCAGCATCAGCACCGTCCACACGGTGTCGTTCACGAAGGTCTTCGCACCCTCACCGGCAGCGAAGAACGCGGACCGCCAGCTGTCCTGGAACGTGAGCCCCGGCATGACGATGCCCAGGGCAACGAAAGCCGCGCCGACCTCGGAGCCCGGGGTGTGCAGCTTCAGGCCGAACCCGATCAGCAGGCAGATCACTCCGCTGATTGCACCGACCAGCAGCGCGACACCGCCCGACGCGGCCATCGCCTGCTTGCGGGCGTCGTGATCCGACACGCTGTAGCGGACCATCAGGGCGTCGGTCGACAACGCCCGCGAGCAGTTCAGCGCCACCGAGTACGCGAGGAAGGCGAGGCCCAGCGCGCCGAGACCGGTGGCACCGAGCAGCCGGGCGACGAACACCCCGAGCAAGAAGTTGCCGAGGCTGGACACCGCCTGGTCGCCGATCCCCCAGCCGAGCCGGCCCGCGACCTGCTTGCGCAGGGCAACGCGATGCCCGCCGGCATGCTTGGTCGCGTGGCGTCCGCTCATCGCACCGCCCCGCGAACCGGCTTGAAGAGAGCGTCGGACAGGTCGCGGAAGAGCTCGCCGAGCCGTGCTCTGTTGTCGGCGTTGCGCTCGGCCAGCGTCTTCTCGATGACGGCCTCGTCGGCCTCGAGCTCACCGACCTGTTCGACCAGCCGCTCGAGGTCCAGCGACCGGACGTCCTGCACGTACCCGGAGAGACCCATCTGCGCCATCACCGCGTCGTGCTTGCGGCCGTAGCCGATGGCCAGCGTCGGCCGTCCGACCTTCAGGCCGGCGACGACGCAGTGGTAGCGCATCGCGACGACCGTCTGGACCGATGCGACCTGATCCGTCAGGCCCTCGAACGAGGAGAACGGCTCGTACGACACAGGCAACCGGCTGAGGCCGGCCCACGCACCTTGGGCGTCGGCCAGCACCTCCTTGGCGACCTCCTCGTCGAGCCGGTCGCCGATGAGCAGGCGGACGCTCCGGCCGGATTGGACGAGCAGCCGCGTGAGCTCCTTCATCTGGTCGACGTACTTGGCGTGGACCTCGTCGGCGCGGGACCGGTCGCCGGGTGAACCGTAGTACGCCATCACGCCGAGCCCGACCGACTTCGGTTCGGGCTCCCGGGTGACCTCGAGGGGCAGCCAGAACGCCATGTCGGCATAGGCCTTGTCCTGCGGCGCCGCCACCCCGGTCTCGCGGCCGACCTCCAGCGAGTACTCGTCGCGGAACGAGCGGTAGTTCACCAGCCGGGCCGCGGCGCGCAGCAGCAGCCTGATGGCCCGCTCCTCGACGCGTGAGCCGCCGACGCAGACGAGTCCCGTCCGGACGCCGAACAGCCGGCCGGAGACCGCCATCACCAGCATCGTGTACGGCAGCTCCCACGGCCGCTCCGGCAGCGTCCCCTCGAGCACGCCGGCGCCCGGGACGATGACGACGTCGTGCCGGCGCACCCAGCGGGCGGTGCGCCAGGTGTCGATGACACCGGCCACCGGGATCCGCGCCAGCGTCAGCAGCTTCTGCGCGATCCTGGACCGGGCGGGCTTGCGGGACTGCAGCCAGTGCATCTCCACGGCCGGTACGCCGAACCGCTCGGTGATCTCGTCCGGACCCTCGCACATGAAGTCGAGCGTCGCGTCGGAATGCCAGGCGCGCAGGTGATCCATGACGGCGTCGAGCATCGCGTCGTTGCCGATGTTGCCGCCGCCGAGACGCCCGTACAGACCGACCCGCATGTCAGTTCCCCTCCGAGCCGGCCACCACGGCGTGGACGGACAGCGTGTCGATCGCACCGAAGTCCTGGATCGGCGCCGGTTTCGAGCGGCCGGGCATCCGGCGGGTGACGCGGCTGGTCAGCCAGCGGCGGATGTGCCGGTTGCACTCGCGCCGCTCGGCGGGCGTCAACGGAGCCCGCCGGACGGCGGCGAAGTAGCCGAGGACGTACTCGGCGACCAGCCGGGCCGGCGGGTGGACGAGCTTGTTGGAGCGCCGCGGGTCCAGGTTGCGCGACCAGCTGCTGATGGTCGGGTTCGCCTGCAGCGCGCGGCCGTCGTGGTGGCGCCGGAAGTACAGCCAGTCCGGCACCTGCAGGAAGCGGCCGTGCAACGCGACCTCGGCCATGAACACCTGGTCGGCGTGGTAGAAGCTCCCGTGCGGCTTGACCTTGCGCAGTACGTCGGTGCGCATCACGCCGTAGAAGTCGTCGGCCTGGATCGCGCCGGGCAGGTCGCCGTCGAACAGCATGCTGCGCAGCCGTTCGGGCGCCTGCGGCGCGTCGGTGTGCAGCGGGTACTCGAGCGCCTGGATCACGGTGTCCGCGCCGTCGATCGCCGCCGTGTAGCTGTGCGCCAGGATCGCGTCCGGGTGCTGGTCGAGCAGCTCGACGCAGCGGGCGACCAGGTCCCGCGCCCACAGGTCGTCGCCGGAGGCCCACTTGAACAGTTCGCCCCGGCTCTTCTGCAGGACGAAGTCGTGGTGCGGCGCGGCGCCGACGTTGCGCTCCTGCCGGTAGAACGTGATCCGCGGGTCCCGCGCGGCGTACTCGCGGCAGATGTCGTCGGTGCCGTCGGTGGACGCGTTGCTGGACAGGATCAGCTCGAAGTCGGTGTAGGTCTGGCCGAGGACCGCGTCGATCGACGCGCGCAGGTAGTCCTCGCCGTTGTACACCGGCAGGCCGATGCTGAGTCGCGGCCGAATACGGTCAGCGGTCATGACAGGCTCCCAACTGAGTGCGGCGCGGTCCGGTGGACCGGCGTGAGAAAGCGAGGCGATGCGGCAACGACAAGCAGCGGTACGGCGAGCAGCAGGCCACCGATCACGTCCGTGAACCAGTGCATCGACAGCAGCAGGAGCGACAGGCCCATCGTCAGCTCGGCCACCACCGCGACCCACCACGCCCAGGCCGGCGGGCGTTCCCGCCACAGCAGCAACACGCCGCCGAGGCAGGTCAGCAGGATCACCATGTGGCCGGACGGGAACGAGCCGCTGAACGAGCCGACGTGCCCTTGCGGATCCGGGCGCGCCACGATCGCCTTCGCGACCTGGGTGATCACGACGGCGGCCAGCGCGAGGATCCCCGCGAACACCAGCGGCCGCCACGACCTGCGCCGGGCCCCGGTCAGCGCGGCGACCAGTGCGAAGACGACGAGCGCGACCTCGGGCGCCGCGCCGTCGACGACGTTGCCGAAGATCTGTTGCCAGATGCCCCAGACGTCGTCGGGGCGGAAGACCTGGCGCAGGTCCTGGTCGAGGCCGTTGACGTGCCCGGCCGACGCCACCACGGCGAGCACCACGAACGCCACCACGCTGGCTACGGCCAGGAGGTTGGTCCAGGTGAACCGGGTAGCTCGCATGAGGTTCCTTCAGACGTACTTACGGAAGACGGGCCGCACCGGACGACCGCCCAGGAAGGCGTTCACGTCCTGGGCGTCGAGTGCCTGGCGGTAGACCGTGCACGCCTTCGCGACGACCTCGACAGTGCGGTCGATGTCGGCGTCGGTGAGCGCGCTGCTGACGACGAACGACGGCCCGATGACACCGCCGGTGATCAGCTCCCGGAGGAACAGGGTGCGGTAGATCTGTGACGGTTGCCGGTCTTCGTCGAGCGTCGCGAACACCAGGTTGCTGGCCCGGCCGCGGACCACGACGTGCTCCTGGACTCCGGCCGCCGCGGCGACCTCGCGGACGCCCCGGGCCAGCCGCTCACCGCGCTCGTGCAGCCGCGCGGCGATGTCCTCCTCCGCGTAGACCTCGGTCACCGCGATGGCTGCCGCGAGGGCGTGCGACTCGGCGCCGTGCGTGGTGGACAGCAGGAAGACGCGCTCGTGGCTGTCCCGCAGACCGCCGCGCTCCATGTACTCCCGCTTGCCGGCCAGCGCGGACACCGCGAAGCCGTTGCCGAGCGCCTTGCCGAAGGTGGACAGGTCGGGCGTCACGCCGTACAGGCCCTGGGCGCCGGCCGCGGAGAACCGGAAGCCGGTGATCATCTCGTCGAAGATCAGCAGCGCGCCGTAGCGGTGCGCCAGGTCGCGCAGGCCTTCGAGATACCCGGCCGGCGGGTCGTGCTGGGTCGCGGCCTCCAGGATCAGGCAGGCGATCTCGCCGTCGTGCTGCCGGAACAGCTCCTCGGTGGCGGCCAGGTCGCCGTACGGGAAACCGACCGTCAGCGCGCCGATCTCGGCGGGGATGCCGGCCGCCATCGGCGTCCGGGTGATGAACCAGTCGTCGATCGAGAAGAACGCGTGGTCGGCGCAGATCGCCACCAGCCGGCGGCCGGTGACCGCGCGGGCCAGCTTGACGGCGGCCGACGTCGCGTCCGAGCCGTTCTTGGCGAACTTCACCATCTCCGCGGTCGGCACCGTGGCCAGGAAGCGTTCGGCGGCGTCCAGCTCGACGATGCTCGGGCGGACGAAGTTGCTGCCGCGGTCGAGCTCCCGGCGGACCGCCTCGAGCACCTTCGGGTGCCGGTGGCCCAGGCTGACCGCCCGTAGGCCGGAGCCGTACTCGATGTACTCGTTGCCGTCGACGTCCCAGACGTGCGCGCCGTCGCCGCGCTCGATGACCGGCGCCATCTGCTCGGGGAACTGGTCGTCGCCCTTGGCGTAAGTGTGCGCGCCGCCCGGGATCACGTCGTGCAGCCGCTTGTTCGCGGCGATGGACTTCTCGAATGATCTGGTCATGTCAGCCTCGCAGTGGCGAGTGCCAGTGATGCGGCGGCCTTGTCGCGCTCGGACATCAGCGTGATCGGCAGCGGCCACGGGATGTCCAGCTCGGGGTCGTCGAAGCGGATCGCGACGTCCTCGGACGGGTCGTGCGCACGGTCGATGCGGTACGAGACGTCGGCCGGCTCGGTGAGGGCCTGGAACCCGTGCGCGCAACCGGCCGGGACGTAGACCGTCACCTGGTTGTCGCCGGTCAGGTCGAAGGTCTCCCGGTTGCGGTACGTCGGCGAGTCCGGGCGCAGGTCGACGACGACGTCGAACACCGCGCCGTACGAGCAGCGCACCAGCTTGGCCTCGCCCTTGCCGGAGCGGGTGTGCATGCCGCGGACCACGCCCTTGCGGGACCGGGAGATGCTGTCCTGCACGAAGGCGTCCGGGTCGAGACCGGCCTTGGCGACCACGTCCCGGTCGAACGTGCGGGAGAAGAATCCCCGTTCGTCACGGTGCGGCGCCGGCCGGAAGAGCAGGACGCCGGCGATGCCCGGGATCTCGATGACGTCCATGTCAGCGACCTCTCTCGTGCGGTTCCGGGAGCGGGACGAGGTACGTCGTGCCCCAGCCGCCGTCGGCCTCCAGCTGGGCGATGATCTCGTCGGCGATGTCCCAGGTCAGGACCAGGACGACGTCGGGCTTCGCGGCCAGCAGGTCGGCGATCGGGCGGATCGGGACCAGGCAGCTGCCGGGGATCCGGCGGCCGTGCTTGCCGGGTGCGAGGTCGACGGTGAACGGCAGCAGGTCCGTCGTCACGTTGCTGAGGCCGAGCAGCACCGGCGCCTTCGACGGGGCGCCGTACCCGAGCACGGTCCGTCCGGCGGCCCGGTGGCGGGCCAGTTCGTCGTGCAGCGCGCCGGCCGCGTGCCAGGCGGCCTCCTGCAGGCTGCCGAGCTGTACCTCGTCCGCGAGGCCCGCGGCGTCCTCGTCCTCCAGCACCACGTCGATCGATGCGTCCGGCCGCGCGTCGGCGGTGTGCCGCAGCATCACCATCAGGCTGCCGCCGTACATGTCGACCTGCTTGACCGACTCGACCATCAGGCCGTGCAGCGCGGCGAGGTTGCGCAGCGCCCGCAGCGACACGTACGCCCAGTGCCCGTGCCGGATCGTGTCGAACTGGTTCCCGACGAACAACGGCAGCAGGTGGTGGAACTCCATCACCAGCAGCCCACCCGGTGCCAGCCGCTCGGCGCGCAGCTTCAGCGACGCGCCGTATTGCGGCTCGTGCACGATCCCGTGCACGTCGATGACGAGATCGGCCTTCTCGCCATCGCCGGCAAGCCGGCAGCCCGCTGCGGTCAGGTGGTCGAGCCAGGACCCGCCATGCGGACTGCCGAACTCGAACACCACCCCGCCAGTCAGTTCGGGGTAGTCACGAAGGATCTCCTTGACCGAGGCCTCCGCATGCGCCCGGCTGGTCGCCGACTCCACTGCCAGCGGCTCCTCGGCGATCTGTGCCTCGACCGGACCGAGCTGCACCAGCGTGCAGTCCCGGCACAGCCACAGCGCGAGCGGCCAGCGCGGATCAGGTCCGGGCGTATCGGCAGCCGGGAAGTAGTCCGCGCACGGCTGCTCGCCGATGTCCACGACGGGTACGACGTCGGACGACCCGCACCCACGGCACCTGAAGCTCACCACATCCCCCTCCTTCACCATGTCAGCGTGGCTTTGGCCGTCGTGAACGCCTCGGCGTAAGGCGCGCGGCACTCCATGCCGCGCAGCCGGGCCAGTCCGGCGAACACCTCTTCGTCGAACCAGTCGTGCGGGACCTGGGACGGGTAGGCCTTGTGCAGCAGCGCCACCTTGTCCCGCAGCTGTTCCTCGGTGAGCTCGACGTACAGCCACGGCCGGCCGAAGTCGCCGTCCCACTTGGGGATCTCGTAGTGCAGCACCAGGTGGTTGCGCCACACCGTCGGCGCGAGCTCGGCGATCAGCCGGTGGTCCTGGTGCGCGTCGTGCTTGCCCGGGGCCAGGACCAGGTCCGGCGTGCGGCCCTCCGCGGCCGTTGCCTCGAGCAACTCCTTGGTCTCGTTCCAGTGCGCCGGCAGCCGCCCGTCCGGCAGCCCGGCCGAGGTCACGCTCACCTCGCACTCCGGCAGGAACAGCTCCGCCGCGCGGCGCGCCTCCTCCAGGCGCGCCGGCGTACCGGTCGCGATCACGAACTCGGCGGTCAGCTCCGGCACCGACTCGGCCAGCTTGAGCAGCGTGCCGCCGCAGCCGATCTCGATGTCGTCCGGATGCGCGCCGAGGGCGACCAGGTGGACCGGCCCGTCGATCAGGCCGAGCTGGAACGGGAGCATCAGATCGCCACCACTACCGGACCGTCGGACAGCCCGTCGGACACCTTGTCCAGCACCCGGCCGTGGTGGCCCCGGTTCTCGTGGCTCCACAACGCCCACGGCTTCTTCCCCGACCGGTACAGCTCCTCGAGCTGGCTGCGTTCCTTGAGCGTGTCCATCGGCGCCCAGAACCCGTGGTGCGGGATCGCCTCCAGCTTGCTCATCGCGGCCAGCCGCGGGAACGCGTCGCCGACCAGGTCCTCGTCCTCGTGCAGGACGTCGAAGATGTCCTTCTTGAGCACGAAGTACCCGCCGTTGATCCACGCGTTCAGGTCGGCGGCCGACCGCAGCCCGGTGACCCGGGAGTCGGTGCCGAACTCGACCACGTGGAAGGACGCCTGCGGCGGCACCGCGAGCAGGCTGGCGGTGACGTCGCTGGTCACGACGTGGTCGATGATCTTGTCCATCGGCGCGTCGGTCAGCACGTCGCCGTAGTTGGCCAGGAACACGTCGTCGTCCTCGAGGTACGGCCGGACCCGGCGCAGCCGCTCACCGATGCTGGTGTCGATCCCGGTGTCGACGAAGGTGATCTTCCACTCGCTGATGTCGGAGTCGAGCAGCTCGATGCGCTGGCCGCCCTTGGTCATCACGAAGTCGTTGGAGACCGTCTCCTCGTAGCGCAGGAAGTACTCCTTGACCGCCGAGCCGCCGAAGCCCAGGCAGAGGATGAACTCGGTGTGGCCGAAGTGCGCGTAGTACCGCATCACGTGCCACAGGACCGGCCGGTCGCCGATCGTCATCATCGGTTTCGGTGCGGAGTCGACGCCGCTGCGCATCCGCAGCCCGAACCCTCCGCAGAAGATCACGACCTTCATCAGACTTCTCTCCCCCCAACGGCTTTCAGATCACTTCGAGGCGCGGGATCGCGACGACGAACTTCGCGCCCCACTCCCGTGCGTAGCCGAGCTGGTGGACGATCTCCGTGCGCAGGTTCCACGGCAGGATCACGATGTAGTCGGGGCGCGTCTCGGCCAGGCGCTCCGGGGCGAAGATCGGGATGTGCGTGCCGGGCAGGTACATCCCGTGCTTGTGCGGGCTGCGGTCCACCGTGTACGGCAGCAGGTCCTCGCGGATGCCGCAGTGGTTGAGCAGCGTGTTGCCCTTGCCGGGCGCGCCGTAGCCGGCGACGAACTTGCCGTCGCGCTGCGCCTGGATCAGGAACTCGAGCAGGTCGGACTTGATCGTGAAGACCTCGGCGGCGAAGCCCAGGTGCCCCTCGACCGTGTGCAGGCCGGCCTCTTCCTCGTCCATCAGCACCTTGACGACGAGGTCGGACGGTTCGCCCGCGGTCTCGACCGGGGTACTGAAGACCCGCAGTGAGCCGCCGTGGCTGGCCAGCTCCTGGACGTCGACCACCTTCAGACCTGCCGCGGCGAGGGCCGCGGAGGCGGTCTTGAGGGTCAGGTACTGGTAGTGCTCGTGGTAGATCGTGTCGTACTGGCGGTTCTCGATCAGCCGGAGCAGGTGCGGGAACTCCAGCGACACCAGACCGTCGTCCTTGACCAGCGCCCGCAGGCCCTTCGCGAAGTCGACGATGTCCGGGACGTGCGCGAACACGTTGTTGCCGACGACCAGGTCCGCCCGGCCGTGCCGCGCGGCGGCGTCCTGGCCGGTCTCCTCGCCGAGGAAGTAGCTCTCGGTGCGGATGCCCTTCTCGTTGGCGATCTTCGCGATGTTCGCGGCCGGCTCGATGCCGAGCACCGGGATACCGAGCGCGACGGCGTGCTGCAGCAGGTAACCGTCGTTGCTGGCGGCCTCGACGATCAGGCTGTTCCCGTCCAGGCCGAGCCGCTCCTGCAGGTCGACGACGAAGCGGCGCGCGTGCTCGACCCAGCTGGTGGAGTACGACGAGAAGTAGAGGTAGTCGCTGAAGACGTCGTCGGCCGCGACGTACGCCGGGAGCTGCACGAGCAGGCAGTTGTCGCAGATCCGCACGTGCAGCGGGTAGAACGTCTCACCGCTGTCGAGCTGGTCGGCGCGCAGATAGCTCTCGCACGGCGGTGACATGCCCAGGTCGACGAAAGTCTGATTCAAATCGGCGCCACACAGGCGGCACGCCACTGCCATCAGTCCATCTCCTTCGGTCCGGGGAACTGCGCGTCGGTCTGCCGGCGCAACTGGTCGTCGACCAGGCCCGCACCGAGCAACTGCTGGATGCGGCGCAGCCGGACGAACTGGGCCGAGTTGAAGTCGTCGAGCGTGAGACCGTGCCGCTGGTAGGCGTCGTACAGCTCATCGACGCCCGTGCGGACCGTCCAGGCGAGCTTCAGGTCCGGGAACGTCTCGTTGAGCTTGCTGAAGTCGACCTTGTAGTTGCGCAGGTCCGGTCCGGCGCCGTCGGCGATCGACAGTGTCGACCCCGGCACGGCCTCGCGGACCATCTCGGCGATGTCGCGGACCTGCACCACGTCCTCGGACCGGCCGACGTTGAAGGCCTCGTCGTGGATCGTCTCCCGGGGCGCCTCGAGCACGGTGGCGAACGCCCGGCTGATGTCCTCGATGTGCACGAGCGGCCGCCACGGGGTGCCGTCGCTCTCCAGCCGGACCTGGCCCGACGTCAGCGCGATCGCGGTCAGATTGTTGACGACGATGTCGAGCCGCAGCCGCGTCGAAGCGCCGTACGCGGTCGCGTTCCGCAGGTACGTCGGGCTGAACGAGTCGTCGGCGAGCTTGGCCAGCTCCTGCTCCGCCAGCGCCTTCGTCTCGCCGTACGGCGTGACCGGGAACATCTCGGCGTCCTCGGCGACCGCCTCCGAGCCCGCGGCGCCGTACAGGCTGCACGAGGACGCGAACAGGAACCGCCCGACACCGGCGTCCTTCGCCGCGCGGGCGAGGTTCAGTGTCCCTTCGAGGTTGACCGAGTACGTCGCGTCGCGGTTCAGGTGGCCGAGCGGGTCGTTCGACAGCGCGGCCAGACACACCACCGCGTCGTACCCCGCCAGCTCCCCCGCCGTCACGTCCCGCATGTCCCGTGGTGCGCGGCCGCCGATCGGCTCCGGCCCGCCCAAGAGGTCGCAGCCCTCGTAGAGGCCGGTGTCCAGCCCGTCCACCTGATGCCCGGCGGCTCGCAGGAACGGCACCATCACCGCTCCGATGTAACCCCGGTCCCCGCTGACCAGAACCCTCATCCGTCGTCCCCTCACCCCAGCACTGGTCTGTCGACCAATACAGATCACCGGGACCGCCCGTTGATACAGGCAAATTTCTTCCGGCGATTTTCTTCGGCCGGTATGTATCAGGACGGCGTCGCGGTCGCTCTCATGGGCGCTGTGGGGACGTGGGCGAAGCCGCGTCGTGAGCCTGTGGGGGGCGTTATGAAGGTGGCCGTTTTCGGCTTGGGGTACGTGGGGTCGGTGACCGCGGCTTGTCTGGCCGCCGCCGGGCACGACGTCTGGGGGGTGGACGTCGACACGGCGAAGGTCGACCCGATCACCCAGGGACACAGCCCGGTCGTCGAACCGGGACTCGACGAGCTGGTCGCGGCCGGCGCCACCTCGGGACGGCTGCATGCCACCACCGATCCCCGGCCGGCGCTCGACGGCGCCGACGTCTCGCTGATCTGTGTCGGCACCCCGTCCACGCAGGCGGGCAGCACCGACCTCACCTACATCAAGCGCGCGGTCCGCGACATCGCCGAGGCCGCGCAGGTCGTGGTCCGGCCGGAGTCCGGTTTCCACACCATCGTCGTCCGCAGCACGGTGCCGCCGGGCACCGTCGACGAGGTGGTCGCCAAGGTGCTCGCCGACGTACCGCCACCGGAGGGGCTCACCTTCGGTACGGCGATGTGCCCGGAGTTCCTGCGCGAAGGATCCGGCCTGGCGGACTTCTACGAGCCGCCGTTCGTCGTGGTCGGCACCCGCAGCCCGAAGGCCGGTGCCGCTCTGACCGACCTGTTCGCATTCCTCGGCGCCGAGGTGCAGGTCGTCGACGTGCGGACCGCGGAGGCGCTCAAGTACGCCTGCAACGCGTTCCACGCCACCAAGGTCTCGTTCGCCAACGAGATGGGCCGGATCTTGCGGCACTTCGGCGTCGACTCGCGCGAGGTGATGAAGATCTTCGTGCAGGACACCAGCCTGAACATCTCGCCGTACTACCTGAAGCCCGGTTTCGCGTTCGGCGGCTCGTGCCTGCCGAAGGACCTGCGCTCGGTGCTGCACCTCGCGCGCACCCACGACACCGAGCTGCCGCTGCTGGCCGGCGCGCTCGCCACCAACGAACGCAGCGTCCGCGACGTCGTCGACCGGGTGATCGCCGGGCCCGGCCGCGAGATCGCGCTGCTCGGCCTGAGCTTCAAGCACGCCACCGACGACCTGCGCGAGAGCCCGAACGTCGAGCTCGCCGAACGGCTGATCGGCAAGGGCTACAACCTGCGGATCTATGACGCAATCGTGAACCCGACCCGCCTGGTCGGAGCGAACCTGCGCCACGTCCGCAGCAAACTGCCGCATCTGCAACGGGTGCTCACCGACGACCCGACCGCCGCGCTGAGCGGCGCCGACCTGGCCATCGTGTCGGCCACCGACACCGCGGCGGTCACCGCGCTGCTCGCCGCGCCGCCGGCCCGCATCATCGACCTGAGCGGCCGGCTCGGCGCCGATGTCGAGGCACTGCACGGATACGAAGGAGTGGGCTGGTGAGCCGTCCGCGCGTGCTGATCATCATCCAGAACCTCTGGGTGCCGTTCGACCGCCGCGTCTGGCTGGAGTGCCAGGCGCTGGTGGCGGCCGGGTACGACGTCACGGTCGTCTGCCCGAAGGGGCCGGGCGATCCGTCGTACGACGTCATCGACGGTGTGACCGCGCACAAGTACAAGGCGTACGCGCCGGGCGGCAGCAAGATCAGCTTCGTCTGGGAGTACGCGTATTCGTTCCTGCTGACGCTGCGCCTGGTCTTCCGGGCCCGCAAGGCCGGGCGGTTCGACGTGCTGCAGGCGTGCAACCCGCCGGACATCTTCTGGCCGATCGCGATGCTGCTGCGCCGGCTCGACGGGACCAAGTTCGTCTTCGACCACCACGACCTGTGCCCGGAGCTGTTCCAGTCCCGGTTCGGCGGTACGTCGAGCCTGCCGTACAAGGGCTTGCGGTTCCTGGAGCGGACCACGCACCGGCGGGCCGACCACGTGATCTCGACGAACGACTCGTACCGGCGGATCGCGATCACCCGCAGCGGCAAGGCGAACCACGACGTGACCGTGGTCCGCACCGGGCCGGACCCGGACAAACTGCTCCGCGGCGCAGCGGACGAGTCGCTGCGCCGCGGTCACCGCCACCTGGTCACCTACATCGGCGTGATGGGCCCGCAGGACGGCGTCGACATCGTCGTCCGGGCCGCGGACCACATCGTCAACACGCTCGGCCGCACCGACGTCGCGTTCACGCTGATGGGCGGCGGCGACTCGTTCGACGACGTGGTCGCGCTGCGCGACCAGCTCGGGCTCGCCGAGCACGTCGAGTTCACCGGACGGGTGCCGGACGAGACCGTGCGCGCGGTGATGTCGACCGCGGACCTCGGCCTGTCGCCGGACCCGAAGAACCCGCTCAACGACGTGTCGACGATGAACAAGACCATGGAGTACATGGCGTTCGAGCTCCCGGTCGTCGCCTTCGACCTGGTCGAGACCAGGGTCTCCGCCGCGGACGCCGCGGTGTACGTCGAGCCGAACGACGTGGCGCAGTACGGCGACGCGATCGTCGAACTGCTCGACGACCAGGTCCACCGCCGCCGGATGGCGAAACTCGGCCGCGAACGGGTCGAGCGGGTGCTCGCGTGGCGGCACCAGCAGAAGGCGTACCTCGGGGTGTACGACCAGCTCACCGGGCACGTCAGCCGGCTCGCCGGCGTCACCGGCATCAAGAACGCCGCGGGGTCCTGAGGTGTGCGGCATCGCCGGCTGCTACCAGCAGCGCGACGGCTTCGCGCTCGCGGAAGCGATGAGCGACCGGATCGCGCATCGCGGACCGGACGCACACCAGATCTACCGGTTCGAACAGACCGATGTGAACGCCCACCTGGCGCACCGCCGGCTGTCGATCATCGACCTGTCCTCGGCCGCGGACCAGCCGTTCAGCAAGCAGGGTCTGACGATCTGCTACAACGGCGAGCTCTACAACTACCAGGAACTGCGCGCCGAGCTCTCGAAGGCCGGCGTGCACTTCCGCACCCACGGCGACACCGAGGTCGTGCTGGAGGCGTGGCGCCGCTGGGGCCCGGACGCGCTCAGGCGTTTCCGGGGCATGTTCGCGTTCGCGATGCTGGACGAGGACAGCGGCAGCCTGTTCCTGGCCCGCGACCCGCTCGGCATCAAGCCGCTGTACTTCCTGCGTCGCCAGGGCGGCGTGATCTTCGCGTCCGAGCTGAAGGCCCTGGTCACCGCCGTCGGTTCCGAGCTGCGCACCGAGCCGGGCGCGCTGATCGCGTCGATGCTCTACTACTGGCTGCCCGAGCAGCGCTGCGCGATCGACGGTGTGGAGAAGCTGCCGCCCGGATCGTGGGCGGAGTTCCGGCCGGACGGCAGCAGCCGGGAGGCGACGTACTGGCGGGTGACCGAGGTCGCGACCGAGGCCGCGGCCGGTCCGCGGGCCGACCTGCGCCAGGTCATCGAGGAGTCCGTGGCCGCGCACCTGGTGGCCGACGTGCCGGTGTCGACGTTCCTGAGCGGCGGCCTGGACTCCAGCCTGGTCACGGTGCTGGCGAAGCGGATGGACCCCGGCGTCGACTCGTACACGATCACGTTCCGCGCGCAGGACCAGAAACTCGAGGCGATGCCGGACGACGCGGTCTACGCGCGCAAGCTGGCGCAGCAGTTCGGGATCGACCTGCACGAGATCGAGATCGCGCCCGACGTCGTCGACCTGCTGCCGCGGATCGTCGACATCCTCGACGAGCCGATCGGCGACCCGGCCGCGATCAACACGCTGCTGATGTGCGACACCGCACGGGACGCAGGTGTGAAGGTGCTGCTGTCCGGGATGGGCGCCGACGAGTTGTTCGGTGGCTACCGCAAGCACCTCGCGTGCGTGATGGGAGCGCAGTACCAACGACTTCCCCGCGCTCTGCGCAACGGTCTGGTCGGGCCGGCGGTACGCCGCCTCCCGGTGACCGTGAACGGGCGCGGACTGCGCTACGCGCGCTGGGCGAAACGGTTCGAGACGTTCGCGAACCTGCCCGAGGAGACCGCGTTCCGGCGCAGCTACACCATGTACGACGGCGACCAGCTCGCCGGCCTGCTCAGCCCGGACCTCGAGCCGTACGTCGGGAAGCTGCTCGCCGAGCACAGCGACATCTACCACGACACCACGCTCGACGACCACGTGAACCGGATGTGCCTCGCGGACTCGCGGCTGTTCCTGCCGGGGCTGAACCTCGCCTACACGGACCGGGCCAGCATGGCGGCGTCGACCGAGGTGCGGACGCCGTTCGTGGACCCGGTCGTGGCGCGTGCGGCGTTCTCGATCCCGGGCGCCGAGAAGATCCACCGCCGGGTCGGCAAGCTGGCGCTGAAGAAGGCGGCCGAGGCGTGGTTGCCGAAGGAGATCATCTACCGGCCGAAGGCGTCGTTCAGCGCGCCGCTGCGGGCGTGGGTGCGGAACGACCTGCGCGAACTGGTGGACGACGTGCTGCTGCGCGGGGAGCTGGTCGGGAGCGGGTTCTTGCGGCAGGCCGCCGTACAGAAGCTGGTCGACGACGAGCGGGCCGGGCGCGAGGACTACTCCAAGCAGATCTGGCAGTTGCTGACGCTGGAGACCTGGACCCGGAACATGCGGTCCCTCGGCGTCACGATCACCTCCCTCTGACTTTCGCGAAGGACGGACATGAAGCAGGTTGCGCAGAACTACAAGTCCGGTGAGCTGGCGGTTCTCGACGTACCGCCGCCGGGGTGTGCGCCGGGCGGGGTGCTGGTCCGTTCGCTGTACTCGCTGATCTCCACCGGGACCGAGCTGATGAAGGTCGGCGAGGCGAAGCTCTCGCTGGTCGGCAAGGCGAAGGCCCGGCCGGACCAGGTCCGCAAGGTGCTGGACACCGTTGCGCAGCAAGGTGTGATGAGCACCTACAAGAAGGTCATGAACAAGCTCGACTCGTACACGCCGCTCGGGTACTCGCTGTGCGGTGTCGTGGTCGAGGTGGGCGCCGGCGCCGAGGAGTTCAGCGTCGGTCAGATGGTCGCGGCGGCGGGCAACGAGTACGCGCTGCACGCGGAGTACAACTGGGTGCCGGTGAACCTCTGCGTGCCGGTGCCGGACGGGGTGCCGCCCGAGCAGGCCGCGTTCTCGACCGTCGGCGCGATCGCGATGCAGGGCGTCCGGCAGGCCGAGGTACAGCTCGGTGACACGGCGGTGGTGATCGGGCTCGGGCTCGTCGGGCAGCTCGTCGTACGGCTGCTGGTCGCGGCCGGGGTACGGGTCTGGGGTATCGACACCGTCGCCGACCGCTGCCGGATGGCGGAGAAGGCCGGCGCGCTCGCCTGCTCCTCCCCCGACGGGATCGACGCTCTGGAGCGTTCGTTGTTGCAGGCCTCGAACGGCCTGGGCGCCGACCACATCCTGCTGGCCGCCGGCGGTCACTCGAACGGCCCGGTGGAGACCGCGGCGCGCCTGGCCCGCGATCGCGCCCGCGTCGTCGACATCGGCAAGACCAAGCTGGACCTGCCGTGGAACGCCTACTACGACAAGGAGCTGGACGTCCGGTTCTCCCGCTCGTACGGCCCGGGCCGGTACGACGACCGCTACGAGCTGCAGGGCATCGACTACCCGGCCGGCTACGTCCGCTGGACCGAACGCCGCAACCTCGAATGCTTCGTCGACCTGATTGCCCGCGAACAGATCGACGTAGCGTCCCTGATCGCCAACACCTTCCCGATCGCCGACGCCACGGACGTCTACTCCAAGTTGAGCACAGGCGAGTACCCAGGCGTGGGTTTCCTCTTCGAGTACCCAAAGGAAGATCTGGCGACCGACAGCCACCCGGGAACGGTCGCGACCACCAATTCCAGGAGTGTCGCGCCCTCCGCCGGCGCTGTGCGGATCGGCTTCGTCGGGGCGGGCAACTACGCATCGAGCATGCTGCTGCCGCACCTGCAGAAGAACGAGCACGCCGTCTTGGCCCGAGTAGCCACCAACAAATCCCTGTCGGCCGCCAACGCCCAGCGAAGGTTCGGCTTCGAAGCACTTTCCACCGACGCCAACGAAGTACTGTCGGACGAGAGCCTCGACGCCGTCTTCGTGGTGACCCGCCACAGCTCCCACGCCGACCTGGCCTGCCGCGCCCTGGAGACGGGCAAAGCAGTCTTCGTCGAGAAGCCGCTCGCGCTGACCGACGAGGAGCTCGACCGGATCGTCGCCACAGTGGATGCCACCGGCAACGACCGCCTGATGGTCGGCTTCAACCGCCGGTTCGCCCCGCTGCTCACCGACCTCAAGGACCGCTTCGGCGACCCCGGCGGCGCGTTCTCGCTCCGCTACCTGGTGAACGCCGGCAAGCTCGACTCCACCAGCTGGTACCTCGACGCCGGCAAGGAAGGCAGCCGGTTCGCGGGCGAAGGCGGCCACTTCGTCGACACCCTGACCTGGTGGCTGAACAGCCTCCCGACCGAGGTGTACGCCGTCCCCGGCCCGGACACCGGCGACGTCGTCGTCACGCTCCGGTTCGCGAACGGCTCGGTCGCCACGATCAGCTACGTCGGCGGCGGCACCGCGCGCTTCCCGAAGGAGACGATCGACATCACCGGCGGCGGCCGCAACGCCCGGTTCGACAACTTCCAGAGCGCGTCGGTGTGGACCGGGCGCAAACCGTCCACCCGCAAGTCCCGCAGTACCGACAAGGGCCAGCGGATCGAGCTCGAGCGCTTCGTCGCCGCGGTGAAGTCCGGCGGCCCGATGCCCATCCCGTTCGACGCCCTGGTCGCCACCACCCGCGCGACGATCGCCGTCGACCGCAGCCTGGCCAGCGGCCGGCCGGAAAAACTGTGAGCCGCCAGCCCTTGGGCTGGTACGTCCGCCGCCTCCGCCGGATGTCCCCCACCGAACTCATCTGGCGCACCCGCGATGCCGGACGCCGTTCTGCCTGGGCCTACCAGCAGGTCAGGCCCGGGCAGGACGGAAACCTGAACCTCCCGCTCCGCAAGCACCTCACGTTCGGCGCGACGGTCCCGTCGCGCACCGACGTACCGGAGGACGCCCGCAAGGCGGTGATCGCCCAGGCCGACGCGATCCTGGCCGGGAACCTCGAGGTCCTCGGTGTCGACCGCACGGACCTGCGCGCACCGGACTGGTTCCGCGACCCGACCACGGGCCGCCGGTCCGACCCGGCGCAGTACGTCTTCAAGCTGAACCACCGCAACGAGCAGGCGGTCGGCAACATCAAGCAGGTGTGGGAGCTGTCCCGCCACCATCACCTGACCCAGCTGGCCGCCGCCTGGTACCTGACCCATGACGACCGGTACGCCGAACGCGTCGCCGACCACCTGAACGACTGGTGGCGCTCCAACCCGTTCCTGTCCGGCGTGCACTGGGCCAGCGGTATCGAGATCGGCCTGCGGCTGATCAGCTGGACGTGGGTCCGCCGGCTGCTGAACGACTGGCCCGAGGTCACCGACCTGTTCGAGCACAACGAGCTGGCGCTGCAGCAGATCTACTGGCACCAGCGCTACCTCGCCGCGTTCCGCAGCCATGGCTCGTCGGCGAACAACCATGTGATCGCCGAGGCGGCCGGACAGCTCGTCGGCGCCTGTGCGTTTCCCTGGTTCAGCAAGAGCGACCGCTGGCGCACGGACGCGGCAGCCCTGCTGGAGAAGGAACTCGACGCCAACACGTTCCCCTCCGGTGTGAACCGCGAGCTGGCCACCGACTACCACCGTTTCGTGTCGGAGCTCGGTCTGTACGCCGCGGTGGAAGCAGAAGCCGCCGGACACCCGCTCAGCGCGCAGACGTGGGCGCTGCTGACCCGCACGGTCGACGTGGCCGCAGCAATCGTCGACACGACCCTGCGCCCACCTCGCCAAGGTGATGACGACGAAGGCATGGTCCTGGTCCTCGACCCACCAGATGCCAGCAACTGGTCGGCCTACCTCTCGCTGGGTGCTGCGGTGGTCGGCAGGGCACCCTGGTGGCCCGACAGCGAGCCCACGGCGACGTCCGTCATCGTCGGCTCGCTGATCAGCAAGAAGCAGCAGAACCGCCCGGCTGAGCGACCGGACTGCTTCCACGACGCAGGCCTGGTCATTCTGCGCAGCCGGGACACTGGTCCGGAGATCTGGTGCCGCGCGGATACCGGTCCGCACGGCTTCCTCTCCATCGCCGCGCACGCCCACTCCGACGCCCTCTCCCTCGAGGTCCGCGTCGACGGCGTCGACGTCCTCGCCGACCCCGGCACGTACTGCTACCACGGCGAGCCGGAGTGGCGGGACTACTTCCGCTCCACCATCGCCCACAACACTGTCGAGGTAGCCGGCGCCGAGCAGTCCACCTGGGGCGGCCCGTTCCTCTGGCTGCGCGGCGCGAACGGCGTACTCCGTCGGTACGCCAGGAACGCCTGGGAGGCCGAGCACGACGGCTACGCGCCCATGACGCACCGGCGTACCGCCGTGCTGGAGCAGGGCGTGCTGCGCGTGGAGGACCACCTCGACGCGCCCGCCGACGTACGGATCGCATGGCACCTGGGACCGGAAGTCGAGTTCGACGAGCGGACCGGACAGCTGACGTGGTCCATGGGCTCAGCGGTCGTCGAACTGCCGGCGGGGCTGACCTGGACCGCGCACCGCGGCGACGACAACCCGTTGCTGGGCTGGTACTCAGCGCGCTTCGGCCACAAGGTCCCGAGCACCACTCTGATCGGCACCGGCACCTCGAACCCCGACTCGCCCGCAACCACCATCTTCCGCTTCCGCACCTGAGGTGTATCAGCGCCGCGGTCCGCCCCTCTATTACTCCGTACCGATAGACGTTCGCTTGGAGGGGGCCTGTGAGCGCACAGCAGTTGGACGTGAAGAAATCGTGGCGGGCCATCAGGCGCAGCCGCCTGCTGGTGGCCGCCGCGGCCGCTGTCGGCCTGCTGGGCGGGATCGGCTACGCCTTCCTGCAGCCGCCGATGTACAACGCCTCGGCACTGATCGTGCTCCCGCCGCCGCCGGCGTCCGCCGCCGGCTCGGCCACGGGGGCGCAGAGCATCGACACGCAGGTCTACATCGCCGAGAGCGGACCAGTACTGCTGAGCGCCGGCCAGAACGTCACGCCGACGCTGTCGACCGAGGCCACCCGGGCCCGCGTCAAGGCGACCGCCGTCACCGAGGACGTCATCCGGATCGACGCGAAGGGCCCGTCGGCCAAGCAGGCGACCGGGCTGGCCAACGCGGTCGCACAGGTCTACCTGGTGTTCATCACGACCGACCAGAAGCTGCCGGGCGACCTCGGCAAGCGCACCGGTGCCCGGATCCTGGAAGAGGCCGTCAACGCGCACGGCGGCAGCATGATCGTCCACACCGGTATCTACGGCGGCCTGGGTGCACTGCTCGGCGCGATCGCCGGAGCCGTCATCGTGCTGGCCCGGGAGCGTGGCGACCGCCGGCTCCGGCTGCGCGACGAGATCTCCGACGCCGTCGGCCTTCCGGTGCTCGCCTCCGTGTCGTCGTACCGGGCGACCGATCCGTCCGACTGGGCGAACCTGCTCGAGCACTACACGCCGACCGCGGTCGACGCGTGGGCGCTGCGCAAGGTGCTGCACAACCTCGCACTCGACGTGAAGGGCGGGCAGCAGGTCTCGCTGACCGTGATCTCGTTCGCGGACGACGACAAGGCCCGCCCGCTCGGTCCGCAACTGGCCGCGTTCGCCGGCACCGTCGGGATCTCCAGCTCGCTGGTGATCGACCAGCACCACGACAAGCCGTCCGGGGAGGTCGCGCTGGAGATCCACCTGGTCCTGGTCGACCGCGAAGCACCGCACCTGGACGGCACCGAGCGGACCACCCGCACGATCATCGCGCTCTCGGCGGGCACCGTGACCGCCGAGGAACTGGCCCGGCTGGCCGTCGCCACGGTCGCCGACGACCGTGCGATCGACGGCCTCGTGGTCACCGATCCCGATCCGTTCGACCGCACCATCGGCCGGGTCGCGCAGGCGCAACGCCGCACCGGTTCGCGGCTACCCACGCTTCTCACCGGCACGGCAAGGCGGACCCGATGACGAACCAGCAGTTCTCCGAGTCGCAGAACGGCATCAGCACCGGCTGGATGGACGACAACGACGGGCTGTTCGCCGACGACCGCTCGGCGGCGTACCCGCCGGACAGCCTGGTCACAGTGCGGTTCCTGCGCGACGCCGTGGTCCGGCATGCCCGGATCTGGCTGGCGCTGGCGATCCTCGGCTTCGCCGGCGGCCTGGCGACGTACTTCGCGTTCCCGGCCCCGCACCAGGCGTCGGCCCGGATGCTGATCACCACCCGCGAGGGCGACGACCCGGTCAAGGCGATGGCGACCGAGATCAGCCTGGCCACCAGCCGGACCGTGGCCGAGCGGGTGATCGCGCTGCTGCAGCTGCCCCAGAAGCCGGACGACCTGCTCGCCGAGTACTCCGCGACCAAGCTCACCGACCGGGTGCTGGAGATCAAGGCGTCGGCGACGACCGACGAGCAGGCCACCAAGCTGGCCACGACGGTCGGCCAGACTTACCTGATCTTCCGCCGCGAGCAGCTCGGTCTGGACGAGGCCCCGCTGAAGAAGGACCTGACCGCGGCGTCGAACGAGGTGGCGCTGGCCCGGCAGGCAGTGGTTGCCGCGGGCGACAACCCCAACGATCCGGACAACCCGAACAGCCCCGAGATGGCCAAGCTGAACGCCGCCGCGGACAAGTACCGTTTCGTCCAGCAGCAGCTGCTGGACCAGAACGTCCGGGCGTCGAAGATGAACGCCAGCCGGATGCTCGACGAGCCCGCGCCGGTGATCGTGTCGGCGAAGCGGGCGCTGGCGCTCAAGGCCGGGACCGGCCTGATCGCAGGCCTGTTCGTCGGGCTCGGCTTCGTCATCATCCGGGCGCTGATCTCGGACCGGTTGTGGAAGCGGCAGGACATCTCGAACGCGCTCGGCGCCCGCGTGCGGCTCAGCACGGGCCGTCCGCCGCGCTCGTGGCTGCCGTTCCGCCGCGTGCTGCGGTCGTCGCAGTCGCGGCATCCGGAGATCCGGCTGCTGTCGCAGCACCTCGGCCAGCGCATCATCTGGTCGAAGCGGCCGACCCCCGCGCTCGCGGTGGTCAGTGTCGACGACGTACCCGCTTGTGCGCTGGCCGTCGCGTCGCTGGCGGTCGCGCTCGCCGACGAGGGCAAGCACGTGCTGGTCGCCGACCTGACCGGCACCGGTGCGCTCGCCCGCAAGCTCGGGGTGAACGAGGTCGGGACCCGGGAGTCGCGGTTCAGCGACGCCGGCCGGCGGATCGACGTCTACCTGCCGGACCCGGAGGGTCTGCCGGCCGACGGCTGCTACCTGCGGCTCGGCGAGAACAACCGGCCGAGCGGTTCGGGTGACGTCCAGCTCGACGCGGCCTGGGACGTCGCCGACCTGGTCCTGACCCTGGCCGTTCTGTCACCGGCGATCGGCGCCGATCACCTCGCCGGCTGGGCCTCCCGGGCCGCGGTCGTGGTGACCGCCGGCCGGTCCAGTGCGGCCAAGGTCCGGGCGACCGGCGAGATGCTGCGGCTGGCCGGGCTGGAGATCGACACCGCGGTCGTGCTGCACGCCGACCGCACCGACGAGGGCGTCGGCGTCACCGACGCGGAGGCGTCCACCACGACCGTCGACCTCGAGATGTTCGCGCGATGACCGCCGTCGCCACGATCCGGAGCCGGCTGGGGCCCAAACCGGGCTTCCGGCCGGTCGAGCCGGAGCGCCGCCGGCGGCGCCGGGTCCAGCTGGTCTGGGCGATGCTCGTACTGAACGTGCTGACGTTCTTCCCGGACTCGCGGCTGATCCTGCCGATCCCCGGCCCGATCGGGAAGCTGATCGCCCAGGGCTCGCTGCTCCTCGGCGCGCTGCTGATCCTCACCGTCAACCGGCCGGCCCGGGTCCGGCCCAGCGTCTACATCTTCCTCGCTACGCTCCTGGTGAGCGAGGCGGTCATCTCCAGCCTCCGCGCCGAGTTCCTGCTCGGTGCGATGTACCGGTCCGCGCGGCTGTTCCTGTTCGTCGCGGTGCTGTGGATGTTGTCGCCGTGGTGGACCCGCAAGGACCTGCTGCTGGTGCGGACGCATCTCATGGTCCTGTGGTGCATCGTCGGCTCCGTCGCGGTCGGTCTGCTGGTGGCGCCGGGGACCGCGATGGCCGACGAGCGGCTGGCCGGCATCCTGTGGCCGATCCCGCCGACTCAGGCGGGTCACTACTCGGCCATGGCGATCGGACTGACCGCGGTGCTGTGGATGGCCGGACTGCTCAAACGCTACGTCGCCCTGGCCAGTGTGGTCGTCTGCGTGCCGATCCTGCTGCTGACCCACACGCGGACAGCCCTGGTCGCCTTGCTCGCGGGCGCGGTGGTCGCGGGGCTGAGCCTGTTCACGTACCGCTCCCGGGTCCGTAAGTCGTTCGCGATCGCGATCGGTGTCTTCTCCGTCGGTGCGCTGTCGCTGGGTTCGGTGGTCACCACGTGGCTGGCCCGTGGCCAGGACGCGGACCAGGTCGCCGCGCTGACCGGACGGCGCGCGGTATGGGACTCGATCATCGCGCAGCCGCGGTCGACGTGGCAGACACTGTTCGGCTTCGGACTGTCCAACAAGTCGTTCAACGGCCTGCCCATCGACAGCAACTGGCTCGGTACCTATTACGACGTCGGCCTGCTCGGTATGGCGTTCTGTATCGCGATGGTGCTGTTCGTCTTCATCAGCGCGTGGTTCACGCCGCAGGGCCCACGACGGGCGCTCGCACTCTTCCTGGTCGCGTACTGCGTGGTGGCGTCGTTCACCGAGACCGGTCTGAGCGAGGCGTCGCCGTACCTGCTCGAGCTCACGCTGGCAGCGACCTTGGTGTACTCACGACCGCCGGAGCAGGAGGGTGTGCGATGAAGATCCTGCTGGTGCACAACAGGTACCGGTCGACCGCTCCGAGCGGTGAGAACCGGGTCGTCGACCAGGAGCACGAAGCACTCGCGGAGCTCGGTCACGACGTGCGTGTCTTCGAACGGCACAGCGACGAGATCGAGGACTGGCCGGCCTGGAAGAAGGCGACCCTGCCGGCCCGGGTGGTGTGGAACCCGGCCAGCAAACGCGACCTGGCCGAGACGCTGCGTCAGTTCCGGCCGGACGTCGTACACGTCCACAACACGTTCCCGGTGCTCAGCCCGTCGGTGCTGTACGCCTGCCGCGACGCCAAGGTGCCCGTGGTCATCACACTGCACAACTACAAGCTGCTGTGTGCGAGCGGTGACTTCTACCGCGACGGCGCGGTCTGCCACGACTGTGCCGACGGCAGTCCGATCCCGGCCGTCAAGCACAGCTGCTACCGCGGCTCCAAGCTCGCGACCGCGACCACGGTCCTCAACACCAGGTCCCATCGACGGACGTGGCGCAACCTCGTGTCGGCGTACCTGTTCGTGTCGGAGTCGCAGCGCAGGCTGCTGGCCGGCATGGACTTCGACCCGGACCGCAGCTTCGTCCGCTACAACTACGTCCCGTACGACGGTCCGCTCGCGGCGACGCCCCGGCGCCAGGTCACGTACGTCGGGCGGCTGGACGCGGCCAAGGGCGCGCCCCTGCTCATGAAGGGCTGGGACGCGTACCGCGAGATCGCCGGCGACGACGCGCTGCGGCTGGTGATCGCCGGCGGCGGCCCGATGCTCGACGAGGTCACCGCGTGGGCGGCCGAGCGGCCCTCGGTCGAACTGCGCGGACTGATGACCAAGCCCGAGGTCTTCGCGCTGATCCGCGAATCCCGCGCGGTCGTGCTGCCGTCGGAGTGGGAAGAGACG
The DNA here is from genome assembly GCF_053603655.1 of Kribbella sp. NPDC004138. Taxonomy (NCBI): domain Bacteria; kingdom Bacillati; phylum Actinomycetota; class Actinomycetes; order Propionibacteriales; family Kribbellaceae; genus Kribbella; species Kribbella sp. NPDC004138. The sequence goes on along the minus strand of NZ_JBSGFZ010000008.1, from coordinate 35,370 downwards.
TTCGGGCTCGTGGTCGTGGAGGCGATGGCGGTCGGCGTACCGCTGCTCGCCGCCTCCCACGGCTCGTTCCCGGAGCTCGTCACCGACGGGACCGACGGCGCGTTGTTCGACCCGGGGCGTCCGGACGAGCTCGCGAAGCTGCTCCTCGACGTCGACGCCGCCCCCGACAGGTACGTCGAGCTCGGCCGGGCGGCGCGCACGACGTACGAGACCAAGCACGACCCGCACCGCAACCTCACGCAACTCCTGGACGTGTACCGCTTTGCCGTGGCGAACCCCGTCCACGCCGACCAGCACGGTAAGTAGAAGGATCGCTCATGGCCAAGCGCCGCAACCTCCTCGCCGGCGGTGCCGCACTGCTCGTCGGTGTGCTGTCCGTGGCCGCACTGGTCGCCGACGGCTCCCCCTCGCGGAACCCTGACGAACCCCGCTCCGCCTCCACCCCCGCCACCGCACCCGCCACCGCGCCCACCGCTCCCCCGGCCAGGATCTGCGGCAACGCCAAGGCCCTGGCCGGCCTGGCCGCCCCGCCCGCCGGCGCCGTCGTGGTGAGCACCAAACAGAACCTGCAGACCCTCACCGCCGCGCACCCGGCCGGTACGACGTTCTGGCTCGCGCCGGGGCGGCACCGGTTGAGCAACGGCGCCTTCGTCCAGGTGATCCCGAAGGACGGCAACCGCTACATCGGCGCGCCCGGCGCGATCCTGGACGGGGCGAACCGCAACAAGTACGCGTTCACCGGCTCCGCCGAGCGGGTCGTGATCAGCAACCTGACCATCCAGAACTTCGGGTCCGCGCGCGGCAACAACGACGAGGGCGTCGTCAACCACGACTCCGGCTCCGGCTGGGTGATCCAGGCGAACACGATCCAGAAGAACGCCGGCGCCGGCCTGATGATCGGCAGCAAGAACGTCGTCCGCGGCAACTGCCTGCGGAACAACGGCCAGTACGGCTTCAACGCCTACCACCCGCAGCGCGTAGCCGGCATCGTCATCGAGCGCAACGAGATCACCGCCAACAACACCGACAACTGGGAGACCCTGCGGCCCGGCTGCGGCTGCACCGGCGGCGGCAAGTTCTGGTCGGTGGCGGGCGCGATCGTGCGCGGCAACTGGCTGCACGACAACAACGGGCCCGGGATGTGGGCCGACACCAACAACTCCGCGTTCGCGGTCGAGGGCAACTACATCGCCGACAACGTCGCCGAGGGCATGATCTTCGAGACCAGCTACAACGCCGCGATCCGGGCCAACACGTTCCTGCGCAACGGTCTCGGCAAGGGACCGGACAACGACGGCTTCCCGGCGCCGGCGCTGTACCTGTCCGAGTCCGGCGCCGACAAGCGGGTGCCGGGGATGTTCAACCAGACCTTCGAGGTGAGCGGCAACGTGTTCACCGACAACTGGGCCGGCGTGATCCTGTGGGAGAACGCCGACCGGTTCGCCGGGTCCGCCGCCAACACCAGCACCGGCTCCGGCACATTGGTGAACCCCACCGTGGTCACCAACGAGACCTGCAATGCCGCGAACATCAAGAACCAGCCGTACCTCGGCGACTGCCGCTGGAAGACCCAGAACGTCCGCGTCCACGACAACCTGTTCACCCTGAACCCGGACAAGCTCGGCGACAGCTGCGCGTCCCGCAGCGGCTGCGGTTACAACGGCATCTTCGCCAACTGGGGCACGTTCCCAGACTGGTCGCCGTACAAGGCCCGGGTCGTCGAGGACGCGATCACCTTCCACCAGGGCAACCGTTTCTTCTCCAATACCTACAGCGGGCCGTGGAAGTTCATGGTCCACGAGCAGGGCAACTCGGTGAACTGGGCGGCCTGGCAGGGCGCGCCGTACGGACAGGACCAGAACAGCGTGATCAAGGTGACCGGGGAGCGCTGACGGCGATGATCGGGCCTCCGGAGCGAGTCGCCGGCGAGCAGATCGCGCTGCTCCGGTCGGTCGGGTACGCCGCGTTCGGCCGGCACGAGCGGAACCTCGACGTCCTCGACCTGGTCTTCGACAGCCTGGTCGACCGGCCGGGCGAGACCGGCGTACGGCGGCTGCGCTTCGCCGGGCACGGCGTGACACTGGACGTGGAACGTGCCGCCGAGACCGTGGAGCTGCGGGTCACGCCGGCCGGTCCGGTCGTGGTCGAGGCCCGCGGCGGCGACGGGCCCGGGGACACCCAGCTGGTGAGCTTCCTGCTGCGCTGGCCGGGTGGCAGCCAAAGACCGGTCCGGACCGCGTGGATCATGCTGTGAGACGGCATGATCCCGGTCGGTCCGGACCGGTCCGGTGCTGCTTCAGGAGGCAAGCAGCAGTCTGAGCTTCTCCAGGCACCGGCCCCGGATCGGGCCGATGCTGCCGATCGGGATGCCGATCGTCGCGGAGATCTCGGCGTACGGCGCCGGCGGGTCGGCCATCAGCATGCCGAGCAGCTGCTGCCAGCGGTCCGGCAGGCTCTCGAGCGCCCGGCGGACGTCGTCGGCGCGCTCGCCGGCGAGCAGCTCGGCGTCCGGTTCGGGCTGGTCGCCGGCCACGTCGTCGAACGCGGTCGCCTCGTAGGTCAGCAGCACCCGCTTGCGGAACGCCAGCACCCGCAGGCATTCCCGGCGCGTGGTGACGACCAGCCAGGCGCCGACCCGCTCGGGGTCGACCCGGTTGATGTGTTCGAGCAACCGCAGCCATACCATCTGCGAGACGTCAGCGGCGTCGCTGTCGCTCAACCGGAAGCTGCGGGTCACGGCCCAGACGAGCCGCGCATAGTGATCGACCAGTTGACTCCACGCGCCCTGGTCCCCCTCGGCGGCCCTGATCACCAGGGTCGCGGCGTCGGACCGGGCGACGGCCGACCTTTCCAGTACTGCAGTCACGGATTCCCCCCTCGGGAACAAAACACCGCTCGGCACCGGTCGGTGCTCAGTAGGCGCCGTCGCTCCCCAGCACGGCGCGAGCGGTTTTCCACAGGATCAGCAGGTCGAGTGCGATCGACCAGTTGTCGGCGTACCGCAGGTCGAGTCGCATCGACTCCTCCCACGTCAGGTCACTGCGTCCGCTCACCTGCCACAGGCCGGTCAGGCCCGGCTTGACGAGCATCCGCCGCGCGTCGTCGATCGCGTACTGCGCGACCTCGGCGGGCAGCGGCGGGCGCGGGCCGACCAGTGACATGTCCCCCCGGAGCACGTTCACCAGCTGCGGCAGCTCGTCGATCGAGAACCGTCGCAGGTACCGGCCGATCCTGGTCACCCGCGGGTCGTCGCGGAGCTTGAACAGGACCCCGTTGCCTTGGTTCAGCGCATGCAGTTCCGCCTTGCGTTCCTCGGCATCGATCACCATCGTGCGGAACTTCAGCATCTGGAACTGCTCGCCGCCGCGTCCCACCCGGGTCTGCCGGAACAGCACCGGACCGCGGCTTGTGAGCTTCACCAGCACCGCGGTGACCAGCAGGATCGGCGCCACCGCGAGCAGCAGGAAGCAGCCGACCACCCGGTCGAAGACGTTCTTCAGGACGTGCGGCCCACCGCTCACCGACGGCCGCTCCAGGTGCAGCAGCGACAGCCCGGCGACCGGCCGGATCGAGATCCGCGGACCGGCCACCTCGACGATGCCCGGCGAGACGATCAGCTCCACGCCGCGCTGTTCGAGCGCCCAGGACAGCTTGCGCAGCGAGTGCCCGGACAGCTCCGGGTCGGCCGCCACGGCGACCACCTCGACGTCCCACTCGTCGACCGCCTTGAGGATGTCCATCTCGCCGCGCCCCAGGCGCTCCGGCTCGGGCTCCTCGAAGGCGTCGCCGCGGGGCAGGCAACTCGCCACCACGACGTACCCGTCGGTCCTGCGCTCCTCCAGGTGCCGGCGCAGCGTCATCACCTGGTCGTTGCGTCCGACAACGAGCACCTTGCGCATGCACCGGCCGACGAACCGCCGCTTGGAGATCTGCCGGTGCAGCACCCAGCGGGCGAACATCGCCGCGAAACAGGTCATCGGCACCGCCAGCACGACAAAGCCGCGCGCGACCTGGCTCTTCGTCGCGTACGACGTGACCGCGACCACCGCGGTCAGCGCGACGGCGGCCCGGATGATCGAACGGAACTCCTCCGGCCCGGTGCCGAAGTAGCGGGTCTCATAACCCCGCTCCAGGGCCACGCAGACCAGCCAGGCGATCGGCAGCACGGCGCCGAGCAGCACATAGCCGAGGTTGATCTGGGCCCCGAACCGGACCACCAGGGCCAGCGAGACACCGAACAGCGCGGCCCCCAGGTCGCCGGTGAGCGCCGCCCACCGGTACTTCGCGACCCAGCGCGCCTCGGTGAACCGTGCCGCGCGCGGCACGACCGCCGGAACCTCGTCCGGTACCACCCAGACCGGCCGGCGACGCTCCCCCGACGGCGCCGGCCGTAGGTCAGCCGGTTCGGCCAACCCCTCGGACATGACAAAATCAGTCACGCACAGTCACCCCCCACAGGTGAAAACCGAAACCCGTGACCAACCCACACCCCGTCACGGACCTCGTCCAAACGCCGCCCCCACAACGGCGTGAACCAGAGAGTACTACGTGGACGCGAACATAAGAAGCACTGACAGCAGAGACCCCCGGGTTCCCAATTTCCGGGTTCCCAGGGGTCTCTGGTGACTACTTGAAGTGATCAATCGCCGGGTCGGGGCACTGATCAAGGGGTGTTACGTCAGCCGGCGATCAGACCGTCGCCGCTGATCAGCTCACGCATCTCGGCCAGCGAGCTGTCCGACGGGGGCAGGATGGCGTCGGAGTCGTGCAGCTCGTCGTCCGGCACCTTCTCACCGGAGCGGACGAAGTCCAGCAGCGCCGCGAACGCGGCCTGGTACGTCGTCTCGTCGCCGGACGACACGGCCTTCTCCAGGTCGCCGTCGACCGCGTTGAGCGCATCGAGCTTCTCGTCGGCCAGTCGCCACTGGCCTTCACCCATGATCCGAACGATCACCGAACATCTCCGTCCTGAGGTCGCGCCGGCTCGGCTGCCGGCTGCTGGGCGGTCTGGGGGGCGGACTGCTGCGCCTCACCGGAGAGCTCCTTGGGCGTGCTGCTGCCGCCGGACAGCTGGGCCTTCATGGCGGCCAGCTCGTTCTCGACGTCGGAGCCGGACGACATCCGCTCGAGCTCGAGCGTGATGTTGTCCTTGTTGGTCCCGGTGGCGTCGTCGAGCGCGCCGGAGGCGAGCAGCTCGTCGATCGCACCGGCCCGGGCCTGCATCTGCTGCGTGCGGTCCTCGGCGCGCTGCACCGCGAGGCCGACGTCGCTCATCTCCTCGGAGATGCCGGAGAAGGCCTCGTTGATCCGGGTCTGCGCCTCGGCCGCGGTGTAGGTGGCCTTGATGGTCTCCTTGCGGGTCCGGAAGGACTCGACCTTGGCCTGCAGCCGCTGGGAGGCGAGCGTCAGCTTCTCCTCCTCGCCCTGCAGCTGGGCGTGCTGCGTCTGCAGGTCGTCGATCTGCCCCTGCAGCCCGGACTTGCGGGTCAGGGCCTCGCGGGCCAGGTCCTCGCGGCCCATCGAGAGCGCCTTCTGCGCCTGCTCCTGCAGCTTGGCCGACTGGGACTGCAGCTGTGACGCCTGCAGCTCCACCCGCTTCCGGCTGGTGGCCACGTCGGCCACGCCACGCCGCACCTTCTGCAGCAGCTCGAGCTGCTTCTGATACGAGTAGTCAAGGGTTTCGCGAGGATCCTCGGCCTTGTCCAGGGCGGAGTTCGCCTTGGCCTTGAAGATCGTCGACATCCGCTTGAAGATGCTCATCGATATCCGTACCCCTTCTGTGCCGGACTGACGACCCGGCGTGCGTGCCTTCCACCCTATGTCCCACCGGGTCACGACACCATCAGGACGGGCCCGGATAAAGTAGTGGGAAGGTCCGGGGACCACCCCGAGTCGCGACCTTGCCCTGCGAATGAGGTTCTGACCCCGTGTTCCGTCGTACCAAGTCTGAGACAGCTACCACCGTACCCGCCGAACCCCAGGGCAAGCCGGGCGGCAAGGGCCGTCCGACGCCGAGCCGCAAGGAGGCGGAGGCGGCCCGCAAGGCTGCCTTCAAGAAGCCGCGCAACCGCAAGGAGGCCTCGGCGATCCGGCGGGACAAGGTGCGGACCGAGCGCGCCAAGATGCAGTCGGCCATGCAGACCGGCGACGACCGGTACCTGCCGGCCGCCGACAAGGGCCCGGTCCGGCGGTTCGCCCGGGACTACGTCGACGCCCGCTATTCGGTGATGGAGTTCGCGCTGCCGGTGCTGCTGGTGGTGTCGCTGATCGGCGTGGTGTTCTCGCCGCAGTTCCCGTGGCTGGCCGGGATGGTGAACCTGTTGTTCCTGTTCATGATCCTGCTGATCGCGGCGGACTGGTTCCTGCTCACCTCGGGCCTGAAGAAGCAGGTAGGGATCAAGTTCCCGAAGGAGTCCACCAAGGGCCTCGGGTTCTACGCCGTCCGGCGGACCATGCAGATGCGCCGCTGGCGGCTGCCCAAGCCGATGGTGAAGCGCGGCGAGAAGCCGAGCTGACCGGGGCGAAGTAGGGTCTGGGGTATGGACTTCCGCTATCTGGGCAACAGTGGTCTCAAGGTCAGCGAGATCTCGTACGGCAACTGGCTGACGCACGGCTCACAGGTGGAGAACGAGCAGGCGAAGGCCTGTGTGCGGGCCGCCCTGGACGCCGGCATCACGACGTTCGACACCGCCGACACCTACGCCAACACCAAGGCCGAGTCGGTGCTCGGCGAGGCGCTGGCCGGCGAGCGCCGCGAGTCGCTGGAGATCTTCACCAAGGTGTACTGGCCGACCGGTCCCGGCGGACCGAACGACACCGGCCTGTCCCGCAAGCACATCCACGAGTCGATCAACGGCTCGCTGCGGCGGCTCGGCACCGACTACGTCGACCTCTACCAGGCGCACCGGTTCGACACCGAGACGCCGCTCGAGGAGACGATGGAGGCATTCGCCGACGTCGTCCGGCAGGGCAAGGCGCTCTACATCGGCGTGTCGGAGTGGACCGCGGAGCAGCTGCAGGAGGGCCACCGGCTCGCCCGCGAGCTGCGCATCCCGTTCGTCTCGAACCAGCCGCAGTACAGCATGCTCTGGCGGGTGATCGAGGCCGAGGTGGTGCCGGCGTCGGAGGAGCTCGGCATCGGCCAGGTGGTCTTCTCGCCGATCGCGCAGGGCGTGCTCACCGGCAAGTACCTACCGGGCCAGCAGCCGCCGGAGGGGTCCCGGGCGACCGACGCCAACGGCTCGAACTTCATCAAGCGGTTCCTCACCGACGACGTCCTGACCCGGGTCCAGGAGCTGAAGCCGCTCGCCGAGCAGGCGGGGCTGTCGCTGTCCCAGCTCGCGATCGCGTGGGTGCTGCAGAACAGCAACGTCTCGTCGGCCATCATCGGCGCGTCCCGGCCGGAGCAGGTCACCGAGAACGTCAAGGCCGCCGGCGTCACGCTGGACGAGGGCCTGCTGAAGGGTATCGACGAGGTGCTCGGCCACATCGTCGAGAAGGACCCGGCCAAGACCGCGCAGAACGCCCCGCAGAAGCGGCCGAACTCGTGAGCTGGAACTGGCGGTTCGAGACCGCGAGCGGCGCGCTGGTCGACCCGGGCGAGGTCGGCGGGGCGGAGTTCTCCGCCCAGGGCGACGCCGAGAGCTGGCTGGGTGAGGTCTGGCGCGACCTGGCCGACCGCGGCGTCGGCCAGGTGTACCTGCTGGAGGACGGCCGCGAGGTCTACGGCCCGATGAGCCTGTCCTCGGCCGAATGACCGCAGAGTAGGATTCGGTCGAACCACACGCCTGCGTCACAGGGAAGCCGGTCCGAGTCCGGCGCTGACCCGCAACCGTAGGCCACCGCAGCGCATCAGCGCCGGGGTGGCGAGCCGGAACACTGTGACACAGGCGGTCAGGCTCGACTACCCGCCGTGGTCCGCGGGTGGAGCCCCTACCCTGCCGGTGCAGGCGGGACCTCCTCCACCGGGCTGCGGCCCGACCGAGGAACGACAATGACTGCACATCGGACCGCACGACTGGTCCTCAGCCTGCTGGCGGGTTTCCTGCTGGCGGGGACCGTCACGACCGTCACGGCTACCACCGCCCAGGCCGAGGACGGCTACCGGTTCTGGGGCTACTACCAATGGACGAACAGCCAGTGGGCCTTCTCCCAGAAGGGCGCCGACGCCTACGTCCCGGCCGACGGGGCCGTCGAAGGCTGGCGGTTCGCGCTCGGCGGCGCCAAGCCCCGGGTGCCGCGCGCCGCGGGCGACTTCGAGGCGATCTGCGGGAAGACCCCGGCCGAGACCGGCAAGAAGCGTGTCGCGGTGGTCGTCGACCCCGGGACGCCGGAGGACGCGGCCGCCGGGGAGACGCCCGGGCAGGCCACCGGCACCTGCGTGGTGACCGACCCGGCGTCGAACGGCGCGAAGATCCTCGCGGCGGTCGGCCCTGTCCGGATCGAGAAGGGTTTGACCTGCGGCGTCGCCGGCTACCCGGCCAAGGGCTGCGGCGACCAGGTGAAGAACATCAACGTCCCGGCCACCGACGCCCCGGTCACGCTGCAGCTCGGTGCAAGCGTGGGGTCCTCGGCCAAGCCGTCCCCGGCCGCCTCGTCGGAAGAAGACAGCGGCACGCCGTGGACCGGCATCATCATCGCGATCGTCGTGGTCGCCCTGCTGGCCGGTGGCGGGCTCGTCCTGAGCCGCCGCCGTACCGCGGCCAAGTAAGGTGCGCGCCGTCCACCGCCTGACACTCCCCCGGGCACTCCACCCGGGGGCCTGGTGGTTGTGGGCGCTGTGCATGGCTGTTGCGGCTAGCAGGACCCGCAACCCGGTTCTGCTGGCCCTCATTCTCGCCGTGACTGGATTCGTGGTGGCTGCCCGCCGGAGCGACGCACCGTGGGCGCACAGCTTCACCGCGTTCCTGAAGCTGGGCCTGCTGGTCATCGGCGTCCGCGTGGTGCTGCAGGCGCTGCTGTCGACTCGCTCGCAGGGCAACACGGTGCTGTTCACGCTGCCGCTGATCCCGCTGCCCGGCTGGGCCGCGGGCGTCAAGCTCGGCGGTGAGGTTACGGCGGAGGCACTGGTGACAGCCCTGTACGACGGCGCGCAGCTGGCCGTCATGCTCTGCTGCGTCGGCGCCGCGAACGCTCTGGCCAGTCCGCGGCGGCTGCTGAAGTCGTTGCCGGGGGCCCTCTACGAGATGGGCGTCGCCTGTGTCGTAGCACTCACCTTCGCGCCGCAACTGGTGACCGACGGCCGCCGTGTCCGGGCAGCACGCCGGCTGCGCGGCCGTACGCGCGCTTCCTTCCGTACGACGGCCATGCCGGTCCTGGAGGGTGCGTTGGACCGGTCGGTCGAGCTGGCAGCTGCAATGGACTCACGCGGCTACGGTCGTACGGCGCAAGCTTCAAAGGTCCACCGTCGACTGACAGCGTTGTGCGTTTTGCTGGGGCTGCTCGGGATGCTGCTCGGTGTATATGCGTTGCTGACCGACTCCATGGCGTTCCCGTTCGCGGCCGGCGCACTGGCGGCCGGTGTGCTCCTGGCGGTCGCCGCCATGGCGATCGGGCGGCAGCGGGTCTCCCGAACGCGCTACCGCCCTGATCCCTGGGCGCTGCCCGAGTGGCTCGTCGTCACGGCCGGTGCGGCAGCGGCCGGAGCCATGGTGTTCGCAGCGGTCCGTGGCGTGAACGGTCTGTTGCTGGCCGGCCCCTTGGTCGTCCCACCAGTGCCGGTGCTGCCGGTTGTCGGCGTTCTGGTCGGACTGGTCCCCGCACTGGCTGCACCACCCGTGAAGAAGGCGGCGGCATGATCGAGTTCGACCACGTGACCATGACGTACGACGGTGCGCGTGAACCGGCGCTGCGTGACGTCAGCTTCACCGTGCCCGAGGGCGAGCTCGCGCTGGTGATCGGGCGGACCGGCTCCGGCAAGTCCACGCTGCTCCGGGCGATCAACGGCCTGGTGCCGCACTTCACCGGCGGCACGCTGGCCGGGCGGGTGCTGGTCGACGGGCGGGACACCCGCGAGTACCGGCCGCGCGATCTCGCGGACGTGGTCGGGATGGTCGGGCAAGACCCGATGGCGGGGTTCGTCACTGACACGGTCGAGGACGAGCTGGCGTACAGCATGGAGTCACTCGGCGTGGCACCGGACGTCATGCGGCGGCGCGTCGAGGAGACACTCGACCTACTCGGGCTGGCCGACGTGCGGGACCGGGCGCTGACGTCCTTGTCGGGTGGCCAGCGACAGCGGACCGCTATCGGAGCAGCACTGACGTCACACCCCGCCGTACTGGTCCTGGACGAGCCCACCTCCGCGCTGGACCCGCAGGCGGCCGAGGAGGTGCTGGCCGCGCTGCAGCGGCTGGTGCACGACCTGGGCGTCACGGTGGTGATGGCCGAGCACCGGCTGGAGCGCGTGATCCAGTACGCCGACCGCGTGATCGAAGTGCCTGGTGGCGCGGCGGCTGTGTCGACAGGGCTCCCGGCCGAGCGCATGGTGACCGCGCCGGTCGCACCGCCAGTTGTCGAGCTGGGACGGCTGGCCGGATGGTCACCGCTCCCCCTGTCGGTACGAGACGCGCGACGCGCCGCCGTCGTACTGCGAAGCGAGTTGGGCTCCACCGCACCGGCACGTACCGCGGCCGCACTCGGTGCGGAGCTGGCGCGCTGCACCGACCTTGTCGTCGGGTACGGCGCCGTGACTGCGCTGCGTGGCGTGTCGCTGAGCCTCAAGGCCGGTGAGATCGTCGCGCTGATGGGCCGCAACGGCGCAGGCAAGTCGACGCTGCTCAATGCACTGGTCGGCATCCTGCCGGCTCGGTCAGGTACTGCGACAGCATCCGGAGCAGACCCGCGACGTACCAAGCCGAGCGACCTGGTCAAGGCGGTCGGACTGGTCCCGCAGGAGCCGGCCGACCTGCTGTACGCCGCTACCGTCGCGGACGAGTGCGCCACCGCGGACTCGGACTTCGGTGTGCCCGCAGGCAGTTGCCGCGCGCTCCTGGAACGGCTGGCGCCGGACGCGCCGCTGGACGCCCACCCACGCGACCTGTCCGAGGGACAGCGGCTGTGTCTGGCGCTGGCCGTCGTACTGTGCGGGGCGCCCCCGTTGCTGCTGCTGGACGAGCCGACGCGCGGGCTCGACTACGGCGCCAAACGCCGCCTGGTCGCGATTTTGCGGGAACTGTCTGCTGCCGGACACGCGGTGGTGCTGTCGACGCACGACGTGGAGATGGTGGCCGAGGTCGCGACGCGGGTCATGGTGCTCGCCGACGGCGAACTGGTCAGCGACGGCGGCACCGCCGAAGTGATCGCCGGGTCACCGGCCTTCGCTCCGCAGGTGGCGAAGATCCTGGCGCCGCTGCCGTTCCTGACGGTCGGCGAGGTCGCCGACGCGCTGGATCGGGCATCGTGAAGCTGATCCTGCTCAGGCCGCGGAGCACGGTCATGCTGCTGATCGCGTCGGCGGTCGGTGTGCTGGCGTTCGGGTGGCCGTTGTTCTTCCGGACCTCACAGGCGGGCGAGTCGGCGATCGGCCACACCACGGATGCGCCGTGGCTGTTCGTGTTGCTGCTGCCATTGCTGGTCGCCGTCGTGCTCGCGGAGCTGTCCGAGGCGGGCATCGACGCGAAGGTGATCTCACTGCTCGGCATGCTCGCCGCGATCGGCGCGGCGCTGCGGGCGCTGGGACCCGGGACCGCGGGGCTCGAGCCGGGGTTCTTCCTGCTGGTGCTGGCGGGCCGGGCGTTCGGGGCCGGGTTCGGGTTCGTGCTCGGGGCGGTGTCGCTGCTCGGCGGGGCGATGATCAGCGGCGGGGTCGGGCCGTGGATGCCGTTCCAGATGTTCGCGTGCGCGTGGGTCGGGTGCCTGGCCGGGCTGCTGCCGCGGGTCGGCGGGCGGCTCGAGGTGCTGATGCTCGCGGCGTACTCGCTGGTCTCGGGCGTGCTGTACGGCGTGATCATGAACCTGTGGTTCTGGCCGTACGCGACGTTCGGCAGCGACTTCTCGTTCGTCCCCGGCGATGTGCTCGCGGCGAACCTGCACCGGTACTTCCTGTTCGTGGTGGCGACGTCGCTCGGCTGGGACATCCCGCGCGGCATCCTGTCCGCGGCGCTGGTCCTGGCACTCGGGCGGCCGATGCTGAACGCGTTCCGGCGTACCGCCCGCAAGGCGGCCTTCGAGACGCCGGTGGTTTTCGAGTCCGGGAGGACGCATGGCTGACCGGATCCTCGTTCTCGGCGGCGCCCGCTCGGGCAAGTCGATCGCCGCGGAGCGGCTGCTGGCCGACGTACCGGACGTCGTGTACGTCGCCACTGGCGGAGACGACTCGGGGAGTTCCGAGTGGGCCGAGCGGGTCGCCAAGCACCGGGCGCGCCGGCCCGCGACGTGGGGTCTGGCCGAGACGATCGACCTGGTCCCGTTGCTCGAGTCCGCCGGGCCGCCGCTGCTGATCGACTGCCTGACGCTGTGGCTGTCGCGCACGATGGACAGGCTGGACGTCTGGTCCGACTTGTCGCGTGCGGGCGAGGTCGAAGCCCACATCGCCGCGCTCGCCGAGGCCTGGTCCGCGACCTCGCGCCATGTAGTTGCTGTCAGCAATGATGTGGGCTCCGGCATCGTCCCCGCGGACGCCGGCACGCGCCTGTTCCGCGACCTCATGGGCCGCCTCAACACCACGGTTTCGCTGGCCTCGGATCAGGTCCTCTGGACCATCGCCGGCCGAATCCTCCCCCTCACATGAGCTGGGCCGACGCGGCGCGGCTGTCGCTCGGCACGCTCAGCGTGCTGCCCGCCGGCATGCCCTCGCGGGTGGATCGGACGGTGAGCGGGCGGGCGATGGCGCTCGCCCCGATGGTCGGGGCGCTGGTCGGCGGGATCGCGGCCGCGGTCGTCGTGCTGACGCAACTGGTGAATCCGGACGCGGACCTGCTCGCGGCCGTGCTCGGCGTCCTCGTCGTCGCAGGACTGTCCGGTGGCCTGCATCTCGACGGGCTCGCCGACTTCGCCGACGCGCTCGGTAGCCGGCGGGATCGCGAGACGATGCTGCGGATCATGAAGCAGAGCGACATCGGCCCCTTCGGTGTGGTCGCCATCGTCGCCGTCCTGCTGCTCGACGTCGCCGCCCTCACCGCCTGTGTGCAGGCCGGCTTCGGCTGGCAGGCGACCCTGATCGCGACCACCGCGAGCCGCCTCACGCTCCCGTGGGCCTGCCTGAGATCCATCCCCGCGGCCCGCCCGGACGGATTGGGAAGCATGGTCGCCGCGACCGTCCGGCCAGTCACGGCTGTGACGGCGACTGTGGTCGTCCTGGCCGCGGCCGCGAGCATCGCCTGGCCCGTGCCGCCCCGGACGATCGGCGCCGCGGCCGCGGTCCTGCTCGCCGTCGCGACCAGCCTGCTCACGAGCCGTCGAGCCCGCCGGGCACTCGGCGGAACCACCGGCGACGTCCTCGGCGCGACCGTCGAGCTGGCCCTCCCTGTGGCCTTGGTGACACTCGCCCTGACCGTGTGAGCGCTCCCCTCCCTCGCACGGCCGCCACGGTGGTCTACTGTCGCGCTCGTGAGTGCACCGCTATCCGTTATCTTTATGTAATGAACGCAACCCGCCCGGCCCCGGGCTCGCAGGCTTCGCTGCGCGAAGCCAACCGTGCGCGCGTTCTCGGCGTGGTCCGCCAGCACGGCCCGCTCACCCAGGTCGAGATCGCGGCCGCCTCCGGGCTCTCCGCCGCCACCGTCTCGAACATGGTCCGCGAGCTGGACCAGGCCGGCATGGTCGGCCTGTCCCGCAGCATCCGCAACGGCCGCCGCGCGGTCCTGGTCTCACTGGCCTCCGGCGGTGGACTCCTGGCCGGGGTCGCGTTCGGCGAGCGTGACGTCCGCGTCGCGGTCGCGAACGGCTCCCGCCAGATCCTCGCCCAGCAACTGATGCCGCTGCAGGCCGACCATGTCGCCGACGAAGGGATGGAACGCGCCGCCCGCCTCCTCGCGGACCTGGCCGAAACCGTCAGCTCCGGCGTCGAGGACATCTCCGCGATCGGGTTCGGGCTGCCGATGCCCGTCGACGCGATCAGCGGCGAGGCGGGCTCGGACGCAGTACTTCCCGGCTGGCGCGGCGTCAATGTGACCCAGGCGATGTCCGGCTACCTGCGCGCCCCGGTCGCACTCGACAACACCGCGAACCTCGCCGCACTGGGCGAACTCCACGCCGGCGCGCTGCGCGGGGTCCGCAACGGCTGCTACCTGAAGTTCTCGTACGGCGTCGGCGCGGGCATCGTGATCAACGGCGACGTGTTCCGCGGCTCGGCCGGTACGGCGGGCGAGATCGGGCACGTCACGATCGACGAGAACGGGCCGATCTGCCGCTGCGGCAACCGCGGCTGCCTGGACACGTTCGTCGGCTCCCGGGCGCTGATCACCAGCCTGGCCGCGTCGCACGGGCCGCTGCGGCTGAAGGACATCGTGACCCGGGCGCTCGGCGGCGACCTGGGCTGCCGCCGGGTGATCGAGGACGCCGGCCGGCGCGTCGGCGTCGCTGTCGCCGGAGTCGTGAACCTGCTGAACCCGGAAGCGATCGTGGTCGGCGGCCTGATGGCCGAGGCCGGTGAACTCATCCTCGGCCCGCTCCGCGAGGCCCTGGACCGGTGCGCGATCCCGAGTGCCGCGGCGACCGTCGACCTGCGGCCCGCCGAGCTCGGCGACGAGGCGGACATCGTCGGCGCGATCCATCGCGCGTCGATGCTGAGTCATACCAATATCTCCATTTCTTGAATTCAAGTCTTGACGCCAAGACGCTGGAGAGCTTGACTTCGGGCAGGCCAATCGGGGCCTGTCCCGTCAAGGAGCCGCCATATGTCCTTATCCGCAACCCGTCTCGTCGGCATCGGCATCGCCGTGTCGGCCCTGGCCGTCTCCCTGGTGGCCTGTGGCTCGGACGACGACTCCGGCAGCGGCTCAGGCAGCGCGAAGAAGATCGCGCTGTTGCTGCCCGAGTCGAAGACCACCCGGTACGAAGCGCTCGACCGCCCGCTGTTCACCGAAGCGCTGAAGGCGGCGTGCGGGAACTGCGAGCTGATCTACAGCAACGCCGACCAGGACGCCGCGAAGCAGCAACAGCAGGCCGAGGCCGCGCTCACCCAGGGCGCGAACGTGCTCGTCCTCGACCCGGTCGACGGCAAGGCCGCCGCCGCGGTGGTCAACTCCGCCAAGGGCCAGAACGTCCCGGTGGTCGCGTACGACCGGTTCATCGACAACGCCAACTACTACGTGTCGTTCGAGAACGAGGCGGTCGGCAAACTGCAGGCCCAGACCCTGGTCGACGCTCTCAAGGCGGCCGGCAAGACCTCCGGCAACCTGGCCATGATCAACGGCTCGCCGACCGACCCGAACGCCGCCGACTTCAAGAAGGGCGCGCACAGCGTGCTCGACTCCAGTGGCTACAAGGTCGCCGCCGAGTTCGACACCCCGGACTGGAGCCCGGACAAGGCGCAGGCCTGGATGGAAGGCCAGCTCAGCGCGATCAAGAACGGCTTGGTCGGTGTGTACGCCGCCAACGACGGCACCGCGGGCGGCGCGATCGCGGCGCTCAAGGGCGGTGGCGTGACGCCGCTGCCGCCGGTCACCGGGCAGGACTCCGAACTGGCCGCGATCCAGCGGATCGTCGCCGGCGACCAGGCGATGACCATCTACAAGGCGGTCAAGCCGCAGGCCGAGGCCGCCGCCAAGGGCGCCGTGGCGCTGGCGAACGGCGGCAAGCCGGAGTCCACCACCGAGAAGAACGGCGTACCGTCGACGATCCTCGACCCGGTCGCGGTGACCAAGGACAACATCAAGGACACCGTGGTCAAGGACAACATCTACAAGGTCACCGACATCTGCACCGCGTCCTTCGCGGCTGCCTGCAGCGCCGCAGGCCTGAGCACCAACTGACCCGCCCCCTCGTCGCAGTCCTCCCCGCAGTGAGGTGCGGGGAGGGCTGCGCCGGGCCTCTCCCCAACCGCGCCCCCGGCGAGGATCATGGCCTGAAATAAGCCCAGGAGGCTGATCGAGTGACTGTGACTCCACCTGCTACACCCGCTCCCCTGGACGTCGGCGCCGGCACGGTGCTGACGCTGCAGGGGATCTCCAAACGGTTCGGCGCCGTCCAGGCCCTGAAGAACATCGAGCTCGACGTCCGGGCCGGCGAGGTGCTGGCGCTGGTCGGCGACAACGGCGCCGGCAAGTCCACGCTGGTCAAGACCATCGCGGGCGTCTACACCGCCGACGACGGGTCGATGGTGTTCGACGGCAGGCTCGTCCGGGTCGGCAGCCCGGCCGAGGCGCAACAACTCGGCATCGCGACCGTGTTCCAGGACCTGGCGCTGTGCGACAACCTGGACGTCGTCGCGAACCTGTACCTGGGCCGCGAGCTCCGCAAGGGGCGGGTGCTCGACGAGGTCGAGATGGAGCGGCAGTCCTGGGAACTGCTCCGCCAGCTCTCCGCCAAGATCCCGTCGGTCCGGATCCCGGTCGCCAGCCTGTCCGGCGGCCAGCGGCAGACCGTCGCGATCGCCCGCAGCCTGCTCGGCCGGCCCAAGGTCGTGATGCTGGACGAACCGACCGCGGCCCTCGGCGTAGCTCAGACCGCCGAGGTCCTCAACCTGGTCGAGCGGCTGCGCGAACGCGGCCTGGCCGTCATCCTGATCAGCCACAACATGGCCGACGTGATGGCGGTCGCGGACCGGGTCGCCGTGCTGCGGCTCGGCCGCAACAACGGCGTCTTCGTGGTCAGCGAGACCAAGACGCAAGACATCATCGCCGCGATCACCGGCGCCACCGACAACGCCGTCTCCGAGCGCGCCGCGCGCCGAAGCCGGGAGGACTCATGACCGCGCAAGACTCGGCCCAGCTTCCGGCCGACCTCCAGGACGAACGGCTGATCGCGAGCAGCGGGGTCAGCGGCGCCGTGTCGGCGTTCACCGCGCGGCTGCGCTCCGGCGACCTCGGATCGGTCCCGGTGGTCGTCGGGCTGGTCATCATCTGGGTGGTCTTCCAGATCGCGAACAGCTCGTTCCTGTCCAGCCGCAACCTGGTCAACCTCACGCTGCAGACCACCTCGGTCGGAGTGATTGCCCTCGGCATCGTCCTGGTCCTGCTGCTGGGTGAGATCGACCTCTCGGTCGGTTCGGTCAGCGGTGTCGCGGCCGCACTCGTCGGCGTCACTTTCGTCAACCAGGGCTGGCCGCTCGTCCTGTCGCTGGTCGCCGGCGTCGCGCTCGGCGTGGCCGTCGGCCTGTTCTACGGTCTGCTGTACACGCGGTTCGGCGTACCGAGCTTCGTGATCACGCTCGCCGGTCTGCTCGGTTTCCTCGGGCTCCAGCTGCTCGTGCTCGGCAAGGACGGCACGATCAACCTGCCGTACGACTCCGCGCTGGTCGGGTTCGCGACGCGGAGCTTCCTGCCGCCCGCGATCGCCTACGCACTGGTCGCGCTGGTCGTCGTCGCCTACGCACTCACCCGGCTGCAGGGCCGGACGGCGCGGGCGGCCGCCGGTCTGTCCGCGGCGCCGACCTCGGTCATCGCGATCAAGTCCGCCGGCCTCGCGGTCGTGCTGCTGATCCCGGTCGCGATCCTGAACGGCGACCGCGGCGTCTCGTCGATGTTCCTGCTGTTCCTTGCGCTGGTGGTCGTCACGGACCTCGCGGTCCGCCGGACGCGCTGGGGCCGCTCGGTGTTCGCCGTCGGCGGCAACGTCGAGGCCGCCCGGCGGGCGGGTATCAACGTCCGGACCATCTATCTGACGGTGTTCGCGGCGTGCTCGACGTTCGCGGCCGTCGGCGGCATCCTCGCCGCGGCCCGGCTGGTCGCGGTCGGGCAGGCCAGCGGCGGTACGGACACCAACCTGAACGCCATCGCGGCGGCGGTCATCGGCGGCACCAGCCTGTTCGGCGGCCGCGGTTCGGCGTACTCCGCCCTGCTCGGCGCGCTGGTGATCATGTCGATCTCCAACGGCCTCGCCCTGCTCAGCCTGGACTCCAACGTCCGCTACATCGTCACCGCGGGCGTCCTGCTGAT
This sequence comes from Kribbella sp. NPDC004138, assembly GCF_053603655.1. Classification (NCBI taxonomy): domain Bacteria; kingdom Bacillati; phylum Actinomycetota; class Actinomycetes; order Propionibacteriales; family Kribbellaceae; genus Kribbella; species Kribbella sp. NPDC004138. The sequence goes on along the minus strand of NZ_JBSGFZ010000008.1, from coordinate 17,332 downwards.
CGCCGTCACCATCGACTCGCTCAGCCGCCGCAGCCGGCAGGCGCACGGGCGAGCATAACCAGTCAAGACACAAGTAAGCCCTCCGTCGCCTTTGACGGAGGGCTTACTTGCGCTCAGGCGGTTTCCGCGATCAGATCGACCTTCGGCTCCGCGAAGTGGCAGGCGGCCGTGTGGCCGGTGCTCGACTGCGGCTTGATCTCCAGCAGCGGCTCCTGCGTGGCGCAGATGTCCTCTGCCTTCCAGCAGCGGGTCCGGAACCGGCAGCCGCTCGGCGGGTCGATCGGCGAGGGTACGTCGCCGACCAGCCGGATCCGCTCCTTCGGCGGGACGCCGCGGATCGTGCCGAGGTCCGGTGCCGCGGACAGCAGCGCCTGCGTGTACGGGTGCTGCGGCGCGTTGTAGATCTGGTCCCGGCTGCCCTGCTCGACGATCTTGCCGAGGTACATCACCGCGACCTCGTCACAGAAGTGCCGGACGACGCCGAGGTCGTGCGCGATGAACACGAACGCGATGCCGAGGTCCTTGCGCAGCTCCTCGAGCAGGTTCATCACCTGTGCCTGGATCGACACGTCGAGCGCGGACACCGGCTCGTCGGCGATGATCACCTCCGGCTCCACCGCGAGCGCCCGAGCGATGCCGATGCGCTGCCGCTGACCGCCGGAGAACTCGTTCGGGTAGCGGTTGTGGTGCTCGGGGTTCAGACCGACCCGCTCCAGCAACTCCTGGACCCGGCCGAGCTCCTTGCCCTTCGGCACCAGGTTGTGGACGCGCAGCGGCGTACTGATGATGTTGCTGACCGTCTGCCGCGGGTTCAGCGAGCTGTACGGGTCCTGGAAGACGATCTGCAGCTGGCGGCGGAACGGACGGAGGTCCTTCTCCTTCAGCTGCGCGATGTCCGTGCCCTTGAACAGGATCTGGCCGGACGTCGGCGTCAGCAGCCGGGTGATCATCCGGCCGGTGGTCGACTTGCCGCAGCCGGACTCGCCGACCAGGCCCAGGCTGGCGCCCGCCTTCAGGTCGAAGTCGACGCCGTCGACGGCCTGCACGACCTTCTTGGTCCGGCCGAGGCCGGCGGCCTCCTTGATCGGGAAGTGCATCTTCAGGTCGCGGACCTGCAACAGAGTCTCGCTCATGGTTTCGCTCATGGCTCCTCAGTCCCCCTCGTCAGCCCAGTCTCGGCGCGACCTCGGTCTCGTAGATCGAGACCTTGTCGTGCAGGTGACAACGGGACGTGTGCGCACCGGCGCCGTCGACCGGCAGCAGTTCCGGCAGTTGCGTCGTGCAGAGCTCGCCCTTGACCCGGTCCTTGTACGGACAGCGCGGGTTGAACGAGCAGCCGTCCGGCAGGTTCAGCAGCGACGGCGGCAGGCCCTTGATCGGGCGCAGCTTCTCGTTCGCCGCGGAGACGGTCGGGATCGACTCGAGCAGACCCCAGGTGTAAGGCATCCGCGGGTTCGCCAGGACGTCCTCGGCGGTGCCGTACTCGACGCAGCGCCCGGCGTACATCACCAGGACGTCGTCGGCCATCTCGGCGACCACCCCGAGGTCGTGGGTGATCAGCACGATCGCAGAGCCGAACTCCTTCTGCAGGTTGTTCAGCAGGTCCAGGATCTGCGCCTGCACGGTGACGTCGAGCGCCGTGGTCGGCTCGTCGGCGATCACCAGCTTCGGGTCGTTGATCAGGCTCATCGCGATCATCGCGCGCTGCCGCATACCGCCGGAGAACTCGTGCGGGTACTGCGCGAACCGGCGCTGCGGGTTCGGGATGCCGACCAGGTCGAGCATCTCCAGCGCCCGCTTCTTCGCGACCTCCTTGGAGACCTTGTGGTGCACGCGGTACGCCTCGACCAGCTGGTTGCCGATCGTGTACAGCGGGTGCAGCGAGGACTGCGGGTCCTGGAAGACCATCGAGACCGCGTCGCCGCGCACCTTCATCAGGTCGTTCTCGGACAGGCCGACGAGTTCCTCGCCGCCGAGCCGGATCGACCCGGTGATCCGGGTCCGCTTGCGGTCGTGCAGGCCCATCACGGCCATGCTGGACACCGACTTGCCGGAGCCGGACTCGCCGACGATCGCGAGCGTGCGGCCGAGCGGGACCGAGTAGCTCAGCCCGTTCACCGCGCTCACCACGCCGTCGGCGGTGGGGAACTTGACCACCAGGTCGTCGACCACCAGGTACGGCGTCTCGCCGCTCGGGTTGGTCGCGCCCTGGCGGCGCTCGCGGGTGGCGACCGACGGGCCGCGCTTGGCCGCGGCGGCATCCGCGGCCGGCGTTTCCGACGTTTCCGGCATGATGTCCTGGACGTCCTTACCGTCGTCGTTGGCTGGTGTGGTCATGCGAGCCTCACCCGCGGGTCGATCAGCGAGTAGGCGATGTCGACGAGGAAGTTCATCGCGACCAGGATGACCGCGGAGACCAGCACCGTGCCCATGATCAGCGGCAGGTCGTAGTTGCTGAGACTCTCCAGCACCAGGTTGCCGAGGCCCGGCAGGTCGAAGATCCGCTCGGTGAAGATCGCGCCCGCGAGACTGCCGGCGATGTCCAGGCCGAAGATCGTGATGACCGGGATCATGCCGGAGCGCAGACCGTGCTTGTAGGTGACGACCCAGTCCGACAGGCCCTTGGCGCGCGCGGTCCGGATGTAGTCCTCGCTGAGGGCCTCCACCATCGAGCCGCGCGAGTACCGCGCGTACTGCGTACAGCTGTAGAGACCGAGCACCAGCCACGGCGTCAGCAGCCCGGTGAACCAGGCCGCCGGATTCTCCGTGAACGGCGTGTACCCGCCGCGCGGCAGGATCGGGTACAAGATCGTCAGGTAGAGGGAGATCATCAGCGCCACGATGTAGTACGGCACCGAGCTGAGGATCAGCGTGCTGCTCATCAGCGCGCGGTCGCCCAGCGTCCCCCGTCTCTTCGCAGCCATCGAGCCCACGAAGACACCGATGGTGAGGACGATCACCGCATAGCCGGCAACCAACGACACTGTGACCGGTAGTCGCTCTTTCAGCATCTGGGTGACCGGACGGTCGTTCTTGAAGGAGAAGCCCAGGCAGGGCACTGAGCAGTGCTGCTTGACGCCGGCCGTCTCGAAGGTACGTCCGGCGAAGATGCCCACCGTGTACTCGGTGAACTGCTGCACCAGCGGCCGGTCCAGGTGCAGGTTTTCCTTGATCTCGTTGTATCGCTCCTGGGTGCAGTTGCGATCACCGCAGATCGCGCCGGCCGGGTCGGTCGGCGCAACGAAGAACAGCGCGAAAGTCACGATCAGCGTGACCAGCACGACGCTCAGCGCGCTCACCAGCCGGCGCGCCACGAAGTAGAGCACGAAGGATTCTCCTCGCTGAGGGATGGCGGCCGGACCGGGGTCCGGCCACCATCCGTCGTCAGACGATCAAACTGCTGTTACCCGAAAGCCGATCAGGGCTGCTTCAGGAAGATGGAGGTGAACTCCGGCAGACCCTGCGTCGGGTCGTTGATGACGTGGCCGAGGTTCTTACCCACCGGGTAGTTGCTCGCGCTGTAGTACAGCGGGATCAGCGGCAGGTACTTCTCCATGATCATCTTGTCGACCTTCGGCCATTCCTTGAGCTGCTCATCAGCGGTCAGGGCGTTGACGCGGTTGAGCTCTGCGTCCAGCGCCTTGTCCTGCAGCATGCCGATGCTGTTGCTCAGCTCGACGGCGTCGGACCGGAACAGGACCGGGAACCAGCTGGCACCCGACGGCCAGTCGGAGCACCAACCCGACGGACCCTGGCCGATGTTGACCGGAGCAGCCGGGTCGTTGCGGAAGGTCCGCAGCTTGGCCTTCGCGACACCGATGGCCTTCACCTTGAAGCCGGCCGAGGTGTAGACCTGGGTCCGCAGCTGGGTGACCTGCGTGGCGATCTTGTCGTCGTTGGCGTAGTACCAGCTGAGCTCGAAGTTCTCCTTGCCGAGCTCCTTCAGCTTCGCCTTGACCTCGCTCGCGACGGCCGGGTCCTCGGCGCCCTTACCGGTACCGACCAGGCCCGGGAGCTCGTACTTCGTGTAGCCCGGAACGGCCGGCGGCATGATCGTCGACGCCGGGATGGCGCTCTTCGGCGTCAGGCCCGCGACCTTGCGGTAGGTGTCGAACGGGTACGCCTTGGCGATCAGCTGGCGGACCTCCATCGGAATCTTCCGGGTGTCCAGGCCCCAGACCGTGGTGCACGGCTGCGGACCGGTGACGAGCTGGCTCTGGTCCTTGACCTCAGGCACGAGGCTGGAGTCGAGGTCGGAGTAGTTCAGCGCGTTCGCGTCCGGACCGTTGCTGGCCAGCACCTGACGCTGAACCTTCAGCGTGTCCTGACCGAACTTGAAGTCGAAGGCGTCCGGGTACTGGTACCGCACCGGGTCGGTGTTGGGGTCCCAGTTCGGGTTCTTCTTGAGCTTCAGCTCCGAACCCGGCGTGTAGGAGTCGACCTGGTACGGGCCGGTGGTCATCGGCTTCAGGTCGTAGGACTTCTTGGTGTCCTTGGCCTGCGGGATCGGCGTGAACATCGGGAACGCCGCGTAGTACGGCAGGTCGTCGAACTTCTCCGCCAGGTGAATGACCAGGGTGTTGTCGTCCGGCGTCTCGACACCGGAGTAGTTGGCGCCGTTCGGACCGTACGGGCCCTTGTAGGTCTTGCCGTCCTTGAAGTACTGGTCCTGGTAGACCGGTCCGGCGTCGTACAGGTCGTGCGCGAAGGACCGCTTGATCGCGTACGCGTAGTCGACCGCCTTCACCGGCGTGCCGTCCTGGTACTTGATGCCCTTCTTCAGCTTGAAGGTCCAAGTCAGGCCGTCGGCAGACTTCGTGCCCAGGTCCTCGGCGAGGTCCGGAACGAGCACCGGCTTGTGGCTGTCACCGTCCAGGCGGTACTGGGTCAGCGCCCGGTACATCAACTTGCCGATCTGGTTCGTGTCGGTGAAGTAGATGTTCGTCGGGTCCATGGTGTCCGGCGAGACGTCCGACAGGACGCTCACGGTGCCGCCCTTCTTGGCACCCTCGAGCTCCGGAGCCGGGCCCTTCGCGGTCGCGTCGGTGGCCTTCTCCTGGGCGGTACCCGCGTCACCCGCGTTGGCCCCGTCCTTGCCGCTGTTGGACGACGGGCTTCCACAGGCCACGGCGGCCAGCATGACCGTCGCCGTGACAGCGGTGATCCGTTTCCACTGCATTGTTGTGTTTCTCCTTTTCTGCCGCTGGGGCAACGCCGGGCTACCGGCGAGTCTTGGGGTCGAAGGCGTCGCGGACGGCGTCACCGAGCAGGGCCAGCGCCAGAACGAGCGCGGTGATGCCGAGCACGGGCAGCCACAGGTACAGCGGGTCCGCCTTGAACCAGTTGGTCGCGGTCGCGATCGTCTGGCCCCAGGACGGGACCGGCTCGATCAGACCGACGCCGAGGAAGGACAGCCCCGCCTCCGCGGTCACGTACGCCGGCAGGGCCAGCGACGCCGAGATCACGATCGGGGCGACCAGGTTCGGCAGCAGCTCCTTGAACAGGACCTGCCGGGTGGGAACGCCGATGGCCTTCGCCGCGAGCACGAACTCACGCTCGCGCAGGGACAGCACTTCGCCTCGGATGATGCGGGCCAGACCGGCCCAGCCGAAGAACGACAGCACGAAGATCAGCACGATGAAGCGGGTCGAGGCCTGCTCCTCGGGCGAGAGGTTGAACGACCCGCCGCGCATGCTCTCGACGATCGGCACCAGCGCGATCGCGAACAGCAGGTACGGCAGGCTCAGCACGAAGTCGACCAGCCAGGAGATGACCCGGTCCACCCAGCCGCCGAGGAAGCCCGCGAGCAGGCCCATCAGCACGCCGACGATAGTGCCGAACAGCGTCGCGACGAACGCGACGACCAGCGACGGACGGGCGCCGTACACCCAGCGGGCGAAGTTGTCCCGCCCGGTCTTCGGCTCGACGCCGAACCAGTGCTGCGCGTTGGCGGCGAAGGTCGGGAAGCCGTACTCGTCGACGAGCTCCGGGTGGAAGGTACCGATGTCGCTGCCCTCGATCTTGGTGAGCAACGGCGCCAGGACCGCGATCAGGATGAAGAAGAGCACCACTCCGGCACAGACCACGGCCACTCGGTCCTTGCGGAGCCGGTCCACTGCCACCCGGGTGGGGGACTTGCCGTGCGGTACAGCAGAACCCCGAACCGGTTCCGCCGACGCCGGGTGTTCTTCGATCCCCACGGTCGAGTCGGGTGACCCAATTGTCATTCGCACTCCGTAGCTTCAGTCGACCGGATTTCGGTCCGTCAAATTCTCTTGACAGGCGTTGTCCGCACAGCCGCGCGCTAGCCTGCCCGACACCGTGACACCAAACCAGCGGTGTCCGGCAGCAGTGCACAAATCGTTACCGGACCGCGTACCCCGATGGAACATTTGCCCCATTTCGTCACTGCCCGCAGTTGAGCCTGCGCGAAACGCGTCGGCACAGCACCGACAGTGGCCATTTTGTGCCAAGATCTCACGCAATGTAACGAAATGACACAAACGGTGCAGATCGCGGTCAGCGCACGTGGACCGTCACGAAGGGCGGTTTCACGACCTCGAAGGTTTCCTTGCGGCCCCGGATGTCGACGGTCACTTGCTCGCCTTCTTTCACCGACGCGTCGAGCAGCGCCAACGCAATACCTTTCTTCAGCGTCGGCGAGAACGTGCCGGAAGTCACTTCACCGAGCGCCGTTCCGGAATGCGCCAGAACGGACATGTGCGGCCGCGGAATACCCCGGCCGGTGGCCAGCAGGCCGCGCAGGATCCGGGCCGGTCCGCGCTCCTTCTCGGCCCGCAGGGCCTCGTCGCCCCAGAAGTGCTCCTTCTTCCAGCCGACGGCCCAGCCGGACCGCGCCTGGACGGGCGTGATGTCCGGCGAGATGTCCTGACCGTGCAGCGGGTACCCCATCTCGGTCCGCAGCGTGTCCCGCGCGCCGAGCCCGGCCGGGACGATGCCGTACTGCTCGCCGGCCGCCAGCAACGCGTCGAACACGGCCACCGCGGCGGCGTTCGGTACGACGAGCTCGAAACCGCGCTCGCCCGTGTACCCGGTGCGGCACACCACCACCGGCGTACCGTCGACGTCGGCCGTGGCGAACGACATGTAGTCGTGGCCGGTCGGCAGCCCGATCGCGGACACCACCTCGTCGCTGTGCGCGCCCTGCACCGCGAGGATCGCGTAGTCGTCGTGCACGTTCGTCACCTCGACGCCGTCGGGGGCGCCGGCCTGGAGCAGGCGGACGACCTCGGCGGTGTTCGCGGCGTTCGGGATCAGGAACACGTCGTCGTCGGCGTGCAGGTAGGCGATCAGGTCGTCGACCACTCCCCCGCGCTCGTTGCAGCACAGCGTGTACTGCGCCTGCCCGGGCGCGATCTTGCCGAGGTCGTTGGTCAGGCACGCGTTGACGTACGCCGCGGCGCCCGGTCCCTTGACCGTGGCCTTGCCGAGATGGCTGACATCGAAGACCCCGACCGATGTCCGCACCGCGGTGTGCTCGGCCACCACACCGGAGTACTCCAGGGGCATCTCCCAGCCGCCGAACTCGGCGAACTTGGCGCCGAGCGCGACGTGGCGCTCGTGCAGCGGGGACTTCTTCAACTCGGTCGACGGTGTCGGTGATGGGGTCATGGAGCGCAAACTACCTGACGCGTAGCATGCGGAGGCAGCTTGCACGTACCGTCACGACCGGCCGTCTGAGTCGCCGGTCAAGGAGGACTGAGGATTTCGTGACCACCATCACCCTGAGCAAGTCAGATGCCGCCGGCGTCAAGAGCGACGCCGTGGTCATCGGCGTGGTCAAACTCGGCGGCGGCGTCACCCTGCCGGCCGGCACCGAGTCGCTGAACGCCGCGTACGGCGGGAAGCTGGTGGAGGTGCTGTCCGGTCTCGGCGCCACCGGCAAGACCGGCGAGGTGACGAAGGTGCCCGGGCCCCACCTGAACAAGCCGGGCAAGTCGGCCACGCTGATCGCGGTCGGCCTGGGCGCCGCGCCCGACGGCGAACTGAAGACCGAGGACCTGCGGGCCGCGGCCGGCACCGGCGTCCGCGCCGCCAAGACGTCGCAGTCGGTCGCCTTCGCGCTGCCGACGCCGGACGCCGAGTGCGTGCGGGCGGTCGCCGAGGGCGCGTTGATGGGCCGCTACTCGTTCACGGCGTACAAGTCCTCCGACGGCCCGGCCGAAGCCCCCGGCAACCTGACGGTGCTGACCGACCTGGCCCGGAACAAGGAGGCCAAGGCCGCGCTCGAGCGGGCCCAGGTGACCGCGGAGGCCGTCGCGCAGGTGCGGGACTGGGTCAACACCCCGCCGTCGGACCTGCACCCGGCCGAGTTCGCCGCCGGCGCGGTCAAGCTCGGCAAGGAGTACGGCGTCAAGGTCGAGGTGCTCGACGAGAAGGCGCTCGCGAAGGGCGGGTACGGCGGCATCCTCGGCGTCGGCCAGGGCTCGGCCAACCCGCCGCGGCTCGTCCGGCTGACCTACACGCCGCGCAAGCCGGTCACCCATCTCGCGTTCGTCGGCAAGGGCATCACGTTCGACTCCGGCGGCCTGTCGCTGAAGACGTCGTCCGGCATGGTCAGCATGAAGTCCGACATGGCCGGCGCCGCCGCGGTGATCGGCGCCACGATCGCCATCGCGCGGCTCGAGCTGCCGGTCCAGGTGACGACGTACGCCGCGATGGCCGAGAACATGCCGTCCGGGTCGGCGGCCCGCCCGTCCGATGTGCTGACCATGTACGGCGGCAAGACCGTCGAGGTGCTGAACACCGACGCCGAGGGCCGGCTGGTGCTCGGCGACGCGCTGGTCCGGGCCGGCGAGGACCAGCCCGACCTGATCGTCGACGTGGCCACCCTGACCGGTGCGTGCGTCGTTGCCCTGGGCACCAAGGTGGCCGGCGCGTTCGGCAACACCGACGCCGCCCGCGACCGGGTGCTGGACGCGGCGGTGGCGGCCGGCGAGTCGATGTGGCCGCTGCCGATCCCGGCCGAGATGCTCGACAAGCTGAAGTCGCACTCAAAGGTCGCGGACCTCGCCAACATCACCGGTGAGGCCTGGGGCGGCGCGCTCGCGGCGGCCGCGTTCCTCGGCGACTTCGTTGCCGACGGCATCGACTGGGTGCACCTCGACGTGGCCGGCCCCGCCTTCAACGACGGCGGCGCCTCCGGTTACACCCCCAACGGCGGCACCGGCTACGCCGTCCGCACCCTGGTGGAACTCGCCGCCTCAGCCGGCTGAGGCGGCTCCGGGGCCTGGCCGGTGGTCAGGCCCCGCCGTTCCGCTTCATCCGGGCGTTGTACTCACGCATCCGGGGCGGGTAGCCGACGACGGCCGCGTCGTACGACGGGATGCCGAGGCGGTTCGCGAAGTCGTGCGCCCATTTGACCGACGGGACCCGGCGCCGGGTCCACTCGCCGTCGACCGCGACCAGCAGCAGGGTGTAGTCGGTCACCGCGGTCCGCGGCTCGACGAAGCCCTCCACTCCCTGACGGGTCTGCGCGAACTCCCGCAGGTGCGCCTGGTCGGGGCTGTCCGACCGGCGCATCGTTCCGGCTTTCTGCCGGCGACCGAACCACTTCATGGGAGTAAGTGTCCACTATCTGTGCAAGTCCCGGCCGAAATCCTGGATAACGGTTGCGGCCGGATCCGGCCTGCGCGCCACGGGCGGCCCGGGGATGGATCCGGCCGCGATCGGTGACAAGATGACGCCGAGGTTGGAACCCGCGATCCGGAGGAACCTGTGACTGGTACGACGTACGACCTGGTGATTCTCGGCGGCGGAAGCGGTGGCTATGCCGCCGCACTACGCGCCGCGACCCTCGGCCTGTCGGTGGCAGTGGTGGAGAAGGACAAGGTCGGCGGGACCTGTCTGCACCGCGGCTGCATCCCGACCAAGGCGCTGCTGCACGCCGCCGAGGTCGCGGACTCGGCCCGCGAGGGTGAGCAGTTCGGTGTCCGGACGACGCTCGAGGGCGTCGACATGGGCGGTGTGAACAAGTACAAGGACGGCGTCGTCGACCGGCTGTTCAAGGGTCTGCAGGGTCAGTTGAAGGCCCGCGGCATCACGGTGGTCGAGGGCGAGGGCCGGCTGACGTCGGCCACCACGGTCCAGGTCGGCGACACGACGTACACCGGCCGCAACATCATCCTTGCCTCCGGCTCCTACTCCCGCTCGCTCCCCGGTCTCGAGCTCGACGGGCACCGGGTGATCGCGAGCGAGCACGCGCTGACCCTGGACCGGGTGCCGGAGTCCGCGGTGATCCTCGGCGGCGGCGTGATCGGCGTCGAGTTCGCGTCCGCGTGGACCTCCTTCGGCACCCGCGTGACGATCGTCGAGGCGCTGCCGCGGCTGGTCCCGGCCGAGGACGCGGACTGCTCGAAGACGCTGGAGCGCGCGTTCCGGAAGCGGAAGATCGCGTTCAAGACCGGTACGCCGTTCGAGTCGGTCTCGTTGACCGATTCCGGGGTGCAGGTCCGCGTCGCGGGCGGCGAGATCATCGAGGCCGAGGTCCTCCTGGTCGCGGTCGGCCGTGGGCCGAACACGACGGGCCTCGGCTACGAAGAGGTAGGTGTCGCTCTCGACCGCGGGTTCGTGACCGTCGACGCGACGCTGCAGACGAGCGTGCCGGGCGTGTACGCGGTCGGCGACATCGTGCCGGGGCTGCAGCTCGCGCACCGCGGGTTCCAGCAGGGCATCTTCGTCGCCGAGCACCTCGCGGGCCTGGCACCGACGCCGATCGACGAGGCCGGCATCCCGCGGGTCACGTACTCCGAGCCCGAGGTCGCGTCGGTCGGGCTGACCGAGGAGCAGGCCCGGTCGCAGTACGGCGACGTCGAGATCCTCAACTACAACCTCGGCGGCAACGGCAAGTCGCAGATCCTGAAGACCGCGGGCTTCGTGAAGCTCGTCCGCGCCCGCGACGGCGCGGTCGTCGGTCTGCACATGGTCGGTTCGCGTGTCGGCGAGCTGATCGGCGAGGCCCAGCTGATCTACAACTGGGAGGCGTACCCGGCGGACGTGGCGCCGCTCGTGCACGCACACCCGACCCAGACCGAGGCCCTCGGCGAGGCCCACCTCGCGCTCGCCGGGAAACCTTTGCACTTCCATGACTGAGCTACCCGGAAGCCTGCTGGATTGCCCGAGTAGGTTAGAGCCGTGTGCAGCGTGCGGGTCCGTGTGACCCGGATCCCGCGCGCTCAGGCGGCACCGTAGGCTGACACTCGACCGATCAGACGAAGGAGCAACGACCGTCATGCCGACCTCTGTATCCCTGCCGGCCCTCGGGGAGAGCGTCACCGAAGGAACCGTCACCCGCTGGCTCAAGCAGGTCGGTGACACGGTTGCCGTGGACGAACCCCTGCTGGAGGTCTCGACCGACAAGGTCGACACCGAAATCCCGAGTCCCGTCGCCGGCACCCTGCTCGAGATCAAGGCTGCCGAGGACGAGACCGTCGAGGTCGGCGCGGAACTGGCCGTCATCGGCGACGCCGGCGAGGCCGGCTCCACTCCTGCGGCTCCGGCCGAGCCCGCTCCTGAGCCCGCCGCCGAGGCCGCGCCTGAGCCCGCGGCCGAGGCCGCGCCTGAGCCTGCTGCTGAGGCCGCTCCGGCCGGCGAGGCTGCTGCTCCGGCGCCTGCCGCTGAGGCTCCTGCTGCCGAGGCTCCTGCCGCTGAGGCTGCCGGCGGGTCCGCCTCGGGTACGTCGGTGACGCTGCCCGCGCTCGGTGAGAGCGTGACCGAGGGTACGGTCACCCGCTGGCTGAAGCAGGTCGGCGACGACGTGGCCGTCGACGAGCCGCTCCTCGAGGTCTCCACCGACAAGGTCGACACCGAGATCCCGAGCCCGATCGCCGGCAAGCTCCTGGAGATCAAGGTCGCCGAAGACGAAACCGTCGAGGTCGGCGCCGAACTGGCCATCGTCGGCTCGGGATCGGCCGCCCCGGCCGCCGCCGCGCCCGCCGAGGCCCCGGCTCCTGCCGCCACTCCTGCTCCCGCCGCCACTCCTGCTCCCGCCGCCGCGCCGGCTCCGGCCCCCGCTCCGGCCGCTCAGGCTCCGGCTCCCGCTCAGGCCCCGGCTGCTGCTCCGGCTCCGGCTGCTGCTCCCGCACCGGCTGCCGCTCCGGCGCAGGCTCCGGCTGCTCAGGCGCCCGCTCCGGCCCAGGCTCCCGCTCCGCAGGCTGCTCCGGCGCCGGCCGCTCCGGCTGTTTCGCCGAACGGCGCCGCCGCGGACGGCCCGAACTACGTCACCCCGCTGGTCCGCAAGCTCGCGGCCGAGCACGAGGTCGACCTGAACGCCGTACAGGGCACCGGCGTCGGCGGCCGCATCCGCAAGCAGGACGTGATCGCCGCCGCCGAGGCGAAGAAGGCCGCCGCGGCCGCACCGGCGCCGGCCGCCCAGGCTCCGGCCCCGGCCGCCGCGACGGCCGCGCCGATCAGCCCGCTGCGCGGTACCACCGAGAAGATGAGCCGGATCCGCAAGGCGATCGCGGCCCACATGGTCAACAGCCTGAAGGTCTCGGCCCAGCTGACCACCGTGGTCGAGGTCGACGTCACCGAGATCGCCAAGCTGCGGAACAAGAAGAAGGCCGAGTTCGAGGCCCGCGAGGGCGTCAAACTGTCGTTCCTGCCGTTCTTCGCGCTGGCCGCGGTCGACGCGCTCAAGCAGTACCCGAAGCTGAACGCGTCGATCGACGAGGAGAAGGGCGAGATCACGTACCACGCGGCCGAGCACCTCGGCATCGCGGTGGACGTGGAGCGCGGCCTGATGGTCCCGGTCGTCCACAACGCCGGCGACCTGAACATCGCCGGCCTGGCGAAGAAGATCGCCGACCTCGCCGACCGCACCCGTAACAACAAGGTGCTGCCGGACGAGATGGCGGGCGGCACGTTCACCATCACCAACACCGGGAGCCGGGGCGCGCTGTTCGACACCCCGATCCTGAACCAGCCGCAGGTCGGCATGCTCGGCACCGGCGCCGTGGTGAAGCGCCCGGTCGTCATCACCCACCCGGAGCTCGGCGAGACGATCGCGATCCGGCAGATGGTGTACCTGGCCCTGACCTACGACCACCGCCTGGTCGACGGCGCCGACGCGGCCCGCTACCTGACGGCGGTCAAGCAGCGCCTCGAAGAGGCCCAGTTCGACGTCTGATCCGATCGGACACCGGCGCCGGTGCCCGTCTCCCCGGAGATGGGCACCGGCGCTGTTATGTTGACGCGCCAGGTGTGAGCGGACAAGGAGCTGAACGGGATGAAGTACGTACTGGCCGGCGCCTCCGGTTTCCTCGGCAGGGCCCTCGCCCGCGACTTGGTTGCCAACGGCCACCAGGTCGTCCGGCTGGTCCGGCGGCCGCCGTCGGCCCCGGACGAGGTCCGCTGGGATCCGGCGGCGGGTGATCTCGACCTGAGCGCGCTCGACGATCCCGACGTCCTGGTCAACCTGGCCGGCGCGAACATCGGCCGCCCGTGGACACCGACGTACCGCCGCACGATCCGCGAGAGCCGCATCGCGACGACCGCGACGCTGGCCGCGGCCGCCGTAGAGCTCGACCGGCGACCGGTGCTGATCACCCAGAGCGGGATCGGCGGCTACGGCACCGACCTCGGCGACCGCATCCTCACCGAGGACTCCGAACTCGGTGAAGGCTTCCTGTCCGACGTCGTCCGGCTGTGGGAGGGCGCGCTCGAGCCGGCCCGCGCGGCAGGTAGCCGGGTGGCGGCGTTGCGTACGGGCGTCGTCCTCGACCGCAAGGCTCCGGCCTTTCAACTCCTCTCCCTTCCCTTCCGCATCGGCCTGGGTGGGCGGTTCGGCTCCGGGACGCAGTACTTCCCGGTGGTCTCGCTGACCGACTGGATCCGCGCCGTCCGGCACGTCGCGGAGAACGACGCCGTGAGCGGCCCCGTCAACGTCGCCCTCCCGGCACCCGCCACGAACTCCGAACTCACCGAAGCCCTGGCCACCGCCCTGCACCGCCCCGCGGTCGTCCCGGTGCCCGCGATCCTCATGAAGCTCGCCCTCGGCGAATTCGCCTGGGAACTCCTCGGCAGCAAACGGGCGCTGCCCACCCGCCTCCAATCCACCGGCTTCACCTTCCACCACCCCACCATCACCACCGCCATCTCCGCCGCCCTCGCCTAGCTGTTGTGATGTCTCAGGACATGGGGGACAGTTCTGCATCAGGACATCGGTGACACTCGATCTCTCAGGACATCGGTGACACTCATGGCCAGCCACGGCATCTGCTCGGCCTGACCGGACGCGCTCGCTCAGCGGCAGATCCGGACGTTACGAAAATGGCTTCGGCCTTCGGACCAGTCAGGTGCGAGCGGATTCCGAGTGCTTCGCACATCTTGTCTTCTAGAATCCTGTAGTTGCCGAGAGCCTGCGGTCCCACAAGCGAGACCACTGTCGTCGGCATGGCCGACCGGAACGCGGCCTGAGCGCCGGTTCGTCGATGGAACAATGCCTGGATGACGAGGTGGATCCGCTCCTACTGCGCCGAGGAAAGCGTCACGTTCTTGTGGGAGGTCGGCGACGACGGTTGGATCTCACGTTCTGTCGAGTTCGTCGGACCGGACCGCCGTGTGCAGGCCGCAGCAGCGCTTGACGAGGTGATGCGGGCAAGAGACATGGGCGGCATCCCGGCAGTGCAGGCGTACGAATCACAGTACGGCGTCGTACCGGAGAAACCGATAGACGACTGGGACTCGGACTTCCCCCACGTAGAGATCAGCCAGTCCGACTTCGAGCGCGCATGGACCGAGGCTCGTCGGGCCTAGAACCATAGGCGTCGGCCGCATATCGGCTGCAGTGCATTCGTTCGGATGTTGCAACCGAGCCCGGTATGGGCGTTCCGGAGCTAACGACGCGCGTCGTTCGCGACCGACTGCAAATGGCAGCAGCACTGCGCGCGGCGTCGGGCGGGCGATGCACGGGGTGCTGCCCGCGGACGAATTCTGCGCCCCTCAAATGCCGCCTCGTTGCCAGTCCACCGGTTGTGTCCGCACTGCGACGCGACGCTGCCCGTGCGCGGGGTGCGGCCAGGTCGTGTGGCCTCCGTTCAAGCGCTGGCGTCGGTGGGCCGAGCACGACCCTGGATCATCACCGAACTGAGCCAGAAGGTCGCCGTGGGCAACGGTGTAGCGGCACCGGCCCCCGTGAGCGCATCGTAGAACAGTGGACATGGACCCGGCGGCACTCGAGCTGTACGGGTCGCAACCCGAACAGTTCACCGCGGCGCGCAACCAACTCGCGAAGGCCGCCCGGGACGCCGGCGAGTGACAGCCGCGGACACGATCATGGCGCTGCGCAAGCCCACACTCGCCGCATGGCTAGCCAACCAACTGGTGCGCACCGATCCCGACGGCATTCATGCACTGACTGAGCTGGGGGAGGACCTGCGGAAGCCCTACCTGTCAGCCGACGCGGCGCGTCGCCGAGAATTCACCCGGAAACGTCACGAACTGGTGAGCAGCCTCGTGCGCGCCGCCCGGGAACGTGCAGCCGGCGGCCGAAAGATCACCGCCCAGACCACCGAGCGATTGACCGAAACCCTCGATGCCGCCCTGGTCGATCCAGGCGCGGCCCAGCTCCTGCGGTCCGGACAGCTCACCAGCGCACTGCGACATGTCGGTTTCGGCGTCGTCGACGAGAACGGAGATCCAGCCCAACTGGCTTCCGTCCGTCCCCGCGTCGTACGACGCTCCGCCCCGCCACGCAGAACCCAAGGGACCAAGGCCACAACTCCGACAAGTCAGCCGCAGCGAGGTCGCTCGACCGTCGACAGAACGCTGCGCGAGCGCCAATCTGCGCTCCGCAAGCGTGTCAATCAGGCCGAGGAGGACTACGCGGCAGCCGAAGCCGAACGCGAAGAAGCCGAACGGATCCTGGACGCCCACCAGCACCGCATCGCCGACCTCCGAGCCGACCTGGTCCGGCTCAACGATCAGCTGGAGCCGACGAGGCAGACGCTGCGCGAGGCGCAAAAACAGACCACGCGGCTCCAGCGCGCCTTCAATCAGGCCGCGCGCAACGCCGCAGCCATCAAGAAGCGCCGCGACAGCGAACACCAGCGACTCAGCCAGCTCGACCGATGATCGCCGGACGAAGCCACCTCGCGACATGAAGTAGCGGCGGTTCGTCGACTAGGACATAAGTTCCCTTAAGCCCCGAATTGAGATTCGGTGGGTAGCCTGGGCGGTTGCGTCGTGGACGCTGTCCGTGACGTAGAAGGTCTAAGACCAGACTCGACGTCGCTCGGGGCCGATCGGCTGGCATCGCGGTACGCCGCGCGCCCAACGCGGCAGATCCGTAAGTCCGTGTCCGCAGCCCTCGTTGGCCGACCAGGTGTCCAACTCTGAACGCTCGCCCCATTGCGGGTCAGCGTTTGCCACAACGCTCTTGCTCTCATCGAAGGTGATGTGCCACGGCTGGTCGAGCTCACCAACCCGTCAGGCGCCGGCCACCCACCGGACTTCAAGCTGCCCTCCGATGATGCTTCAGTCCAGCCTTTCTGACAGTTCGGCTCCGCAAAGTCAGTGGAAGATGAGGATTTCGATTCCGACGAACATGACGAATAGCAGCGTCGACACCAGCGGCGACCGGGTGATGGTGAAGTTCCAGTCGTCGCGGTGGACCCGGAACCGCACCTGGCCGGCACCAGCATGGAAGGCGAGATAGGTCCAGGTCACAGCCCCAAGGACGACCACCGGCACCAACGCGATTGTTCGGGCCGGCTCGGGGAACCAACTCACCGCCGCTACGCCGATCAGGTTGACCACAATGAGAACAAGGAACCCCAAGCCAGTCAGTCCTGAGTGGAGGTCGCCAAGTCCCTCCCTCTCCATGACCGGCAGCCTGGCCCAGAACCACGGCCTCCTCCGCCGGGCCTCGTCCACCTTCCGCAGGTACTTGTCGACATCCTCGCGGGCGAACCGGAAGGTCCGACCGACCAACCGCAGTAAGGCCCACTCGATCACGAGCACTTAACTCATCACCAGTCCCCATGAAAGATGCCCCTGAAGCCAGCGTGAGCAAGTGTTCCAGAGCCGCACCAACTATCGATCCGATCCGCCCGCCGCACGCTGCCTCGAGCGGAAAGGTCGTCGTAGTCACCTCGTCAGCCGCGCCAAGCGGGCATCCGCACATCGGCAGATCCGTTCGTTGTGGGATTGACCCGTTTCGACGGACAGGGTCGGTGTGAGGTGGTCAGGCTATCTGCTTGCCGGTGACTGGGATGGTGGGATTCGTACTGTGCGGGGCTGAGGTAGCCGAGGGTGGAGTGGCGTCGGCGGGTGTTGTACCAGCCCTCGATGTAGTCGAAGAGCGCGCTGGTGG